>JANXQX010000293.1 GCA_025353305.1 Holophagaceae bacterium | reverse complement strand
TATGGTTGAAGTCCGATTCAGCCGCGGGGTTCGGAGTGATGCTCGTGCGGTCATAGTTGATGATGGTGGGATTGCTTTCGGCGCTGAAGGAGCGGATCACGAGGTCCAGCGGGACCTGCTCGTAAAAGCGGGAGAAGCTCGTATAAATTTTGTCCTGTCCCTTGCCCTTCCAGTCGTACACCACGCCGATCCGGGGGGCCAGCATGTCCTTGAGGGAGATCACCTTCACGCCGCGGACGTCCCTGATGTCGGTCTGGTCCAGGCGCAGACCCAGGTTGAGATTCCAATGGCTGTCCAGCGTCCACTTGTCCTGGATGAAATAGGCCTGGCTTTCGTGCTTCGGCTTGGAGGTGAAGACCGGGAGGATCGGGACAAATACCGGCGGCGTGATGCTCCAATCCGGGACAGTCCAGTAGTAGTGGGAATAGATGGGCAGATTTTCATGGCCGGGGACATTGTTGGCAAAGATGGTGACGGTCTGGCCACCCGAGAAGCCGCGCTTGATGTCGGCCTTGTCGGTCTGGAAATCGAATCCAGCCTTGATCTCGTGGCCTCCAATGTATTTCGTGAAGGACCCGGTGATCGTGTCACGAGTGAATTCCTTCTCGTCGAAGCGGCCGAAGCCACCACTTCTGACACCATTGGCGCGGTTGTCTATGTATTGGATCTCGGTTCCATTGGCACCTACGGGCAGCGTTGAATTCGTTTCCCGATGTTTGCTCAACTGGATCTGCGCGAACCAGGATTCACCGTTGAATTCATAGCGCAGACTATAGTCCGTGCCCCCAATCTTTCTTACACCGTCCCAGGTGGATGAAGGCCCCTGGGGTGGATTCACCGCGCCGGTTTCTTTCTGGGGATCACCGACGAAAGAAGCGATCACGGTCTGCGTATCCGTCAGGTGCCAGGTAAGTTTCCCGGCAAAGAGATCCCGTGTCCTGTCCAAGGGGGCTGTGTTCGTGTCACCAAGGATGGTCGTCTGGGTGGTGTTGATACTGCGGTCGTAGGCTACGAAGAACCAGAGTTTGTCTTTGATGATGGGACCACCCATATCAAATCCGAAATCAGTGTTCTGGTCACTCGCAGGAACAAGCACAAAGGCCTCTCCAGTGTGTTTGTTGTTCGCCCGCAGGCTGTTCCCCTTGAAATAAGTGAAAACATCCCCGGTAAACTCATTGCTACCAGATTTGGTAATGACGTTGATGATGCCACCCAGGGCCTTGCCGTATTCCGCCTCGTAACCGCCGGTCTTCACTTGAAATTCCTGAATGAACTCCACCGGAATTTTCTTCCCCTGCGTTCCGAACTCTACGTTGGTGGCGTTGATGCCATCCACCACGTAGCTGTTTTCCGCGCCCGTGCCGCCATAGATCTTCAGTCCTGCCCCGGCGCCGCCAGCGTTGTCCTGGGTCACCCCAGGGATCAGGGTCGCGATGTTCGCAAAGTCCCGGGTGGTGGGCAGTTTCGTGAAGGTCTCGGTATCGTAGTTGGCGCCGGTGGTGGTGGCCTTCACATCCACGGAGGTGGATTGCTCCACGACTTCCACCGTGGCGGAGGCCAATGCTCCCATGGTCAGATTCACTGTGGCGGTCTTGTCCAGCCCGACGACTGCCTCGGACTTGGCCGTGCGCAGGCCATCCTTGGTGGCGGTGATGGTGCAACGACCGGGATTCAGGAGGCTGAAGCGATAGTTGCCATCCCGGTCCGTGGTGGCGGTTCGCACACCCTGGACGCCTGCGCCCGATAGCCGCACAATGGCGCCGCCCACTGGCGAACCCTTAGAGTCCAGGATTCGCCCGGTAACCATGCCGGTGGTCTGGGCCATGACTGGGAGGGCGCTGGCCACCAGGGCCAGGAATAGATGACGGGAAGAGAAGGGGCGCATGGGTCCTCCAGGTGATCCGGTTGAGAAGTGGAAGTTGATGGGAAGATGGTTTCCCAAGAATGTACTCGTTCCGGGCTTGGATGCAGTAAAAAAAGGGGGCCGCGACGGCCCCCGGGAATACTTGAAGCAATGGATCACCAATCTCCGCCGCCACCACCGCTATCGCCGCCGCCGGAGTCGCCACCGCCACCTGAATCACCCCAGCCGCCGCCGGAATCCGAAGAGCCCGAATCCGAGGAGCCGGAATCACCCCAACCGCTGCCGCCGGATTCGCCCCAATCAGAATTGGAACTCGTGCCGCCGGTGCCGCTGGAACCAAAACCGCCATCGCCAGAATGATCATGGTGGTCGCCACCCAGCATGCTGCCGAGCATCAGGCCCGTCAGCAGTCCGCCGACACCACCGCCACCACCGCCTTGGTAGCCAAGGCCGCCCATCATGTTCTGGCCTCCTGGGGATTGGTCGAGACCGAGCCGCGCCCTGGCGGAAGCGGGGAGTTCTTCATCCTTCAATTCCTGCACTCCCGCCACGGAAGCGCAGTAGCCACAGGTCCACTGCACTTTTCGCATGCCGTCCCAGGTGGATTTCATTTTGTCGCCCTTGGCGCCGCAGTTGGGGCACTTGTCGTAGGGGTTCACGAAATTGGGCATGGCCGCGCCGCTGCCCCCCCCCTGGCGGTTCCCGGGAGCGGGCATTGGCCCCGTGGATGGAGAACTGCTGCGGTTCTTTATGATGATGAAGACAACGATTCCCACGATAATGAGGAAGATGATGCAGCCCATGGAAGAACCTCCGCCCGCGTCGTCGCGGCGTTTCATCAACGATAGCAAGGCATCATGGGACACCGCGTCCATGAAGGAAAACGAAATGGCCATGGCGGCTCCGTGGAAAGGAAAAGCATAACGAGGATGGGGCTATCTGGCATCATCCTTCCATGTCCTCCAATTCTTCCAATTGGCGCATTCCGGGCCTTCCAGAGCTGGGGCCCTGGCACGTGCTGGGGCTCATGTCGGGTACATCTGCGGATGGGGTGGATGCGGCGCTTGTTGAAGTGGACCCGCACGGATATCAGGGCGGCCTGCCCTTTCGCGCGCTGCTGGCCCACCACCACGAGCCCTACCCGCCGGAACTGCGTCAGACCGTGCTGGAAGCCGCCGCGGATCGGCTCAGGCCCTCGGAGATGGCTATTTTGCAGCGGCGATTGGGCAACCATCATGCCCATGCCGCCGGAATGCTCCTGAAAGAAACGGGAGCAATCCCCCACCTGGCCTCCCTGCATGGCCAGACCATCCAGCATCAACCGCAGCGTGGCGCCACCCTGCAGTTGGCTGATCCCTTCGTGCTTTGCGAAGCCTTGCGCTGTCCGGTGGTCTTCGACCTGCGTCGGATGGATTTGGCATTGGGAGGCCAAGGCGCTCCGCTGGTGACGCTGACTGAGTTGTGGCTGCGCGGCCGGGCAGAACCATGGGCGGCCCTGAATCTCGGCGGTATCGCCAACATCACCATCTGGGATGGCGCCTATCTGCGGGCCTGGGACGTGGGCCCCGGCATGTCGCTGCTGGATCTCGCGGCCGAGAAATGGCTCGGCATCCCCTTCGATCCAGAGGGCGCTTACGCATCCGGTGAGGTGGATGAGGCACAGCTCGCCCGCTGGATGGCGCATCCATTTTTTTCCGCGGCCCCGCCCAAATCCACGGGCCGGGAAACCTTCGGCTCCGCATGGCTTCAAACAGAATCGGCCGCGTTGGAATCACTGCCCCTGGCCGATCGCCTCGCTTCGCTCGCGGCCTTCACAGCCCAGTCGGTCGCCTCGGAATTGCGGCGCCTGGATCCACTTCCGGCTGGTCTTCGCGGTCTCGTCAGCGGAGGGGGCGCACGCCATCTGAGAATTCGGCAAGAACTGTCCGCGCGGTTTCCAGAAATGTCCTTCGCAGACGATCATCAGTTCCCGCACGGCGCCCGCGAGGCCGTTTCATGGGCCCTGCTCGGCGCCGCCGGCGCGTGCGGCGTGGCAGGCAGCGTGCCCGAGGTCACCGGGGCTTCAAGAGCCGCGGTCCTCGGCGCCTGGGCGCTGCCCGGATAATGCAACATGCCTTCGCTTCCGCAGTGCTCGTGGGCCTCCTGGCCTGTCAACCGGCTTCGCGGCAAGGTGAAGCGCGGAGCGGCACAGCAATCCTGGCCTGGGAGAATTTCCCCATCACCCTGGATCCCCTGCAGGGCCAGGACCAGGCCAGCCAGAAGCTGCTCTCGCTCACCCACCAGGCGCTGCTGAAGCGCGGCCCCAATCTGGAACTGCTGCCGGATGCATGCGTGAGCTGGGGCTGGACCAAGGCCTACACGGAACTGGCCTTCCTTTTCGAGAATGGTAATGAAACCCGCTCCCAGGCTGAGTTTTCAAAGGGTCGTCCGCTTCGTCCGGATGACGCCCTGAAAAGTATCCAGGCGCTCATGGACCCCAAACTTTCCAGTCCCAAGGCGGGGCCGTTCAAGGATGGAATTGCGGATATCCACCTCGTCACCCAAGGGAATTCTGCACAGCTCATCATCCGGCTGAAAACGGCCGACCCGGGTTTTCCCGCAAACCTGGTCAGGGGCATCCTGGGCATTACCCAGAACGGTGCGGGCGGCGCTGGCACCGGACCTTACGCCATCACAGAGTCGGTGCCGGAGCAGCGCATCAAGCTGAAGGCCAGATCAAATCATCCGGATTTCGCGAACCACGCCGGGCGGCCATTGGATCTGGAAATACGCTGGATGCCCGATGCCACCTCGCGCCTGCTGGCCCTGCGCCATGGCAGCGCGGACGCGTGCCTGAACAACCTGCCACCGGATCTGCTGCGCAATCCGCAAGGGTTCAAGGTGCATAGCCGCCCCGGAGCCAATCTGGAATACGTGGCCTTCAATTGCCAGCACCCGGTGCTGAAAGATGCGCGGGTCAGGCGGGCGCTCTCGCTGGCCTTGGATCGCCCGGCCCTGGTGCGAGGCCTTATGGGCGGCATGGCTCGCGAGGCTTGGGGCTTCTTCCCTCCGGAGCTGCCCTTCGGATTCGATGGGCGAAGTGAATTTAGGATTCCTGCCGACGGAACTGCCCGGCTCCACATGGCGGATGAATTGCTCGATGAGGCCGGGTACAGGCGCGATGCAAAGGGTTTCCGCTTCAGGCTGCGCATGCACGCCACCGCTGAAATCAATTCCCGCATGAAGGCCCTGGCCCTGCGGGCCCAGTGGGCGGGGCTCGGCATCGACGTGCAGATTCTCACGCGGGAATTTGGAAACCTGCTGGGCGAGGTCATGGCCGGCCGTTTTGATGTGGCTTCATTACGCTGGGTGGGCATCGCGGATCCGGAAATGCTCCACCGCACCTTCCATTCCCGCATGGTGCCGCCAGTCGGCTTCAACCGCGGTCATTTTTCGGATGCTGAGACAGATAAACTGCTGGAAGCCGCGCGGTCCGCAAGCGACGAATCCCTGCGCTTCGCCCTGCTGAAAAAGGCCCAGGCCCGCATCGTGGAGCAGGCCCCGTATGCCTTCCTCTGGTGGCCCGACCAGGTGGTCGCGGCCTGTCCGGGTATTGAGCTGGAACTCAATGCCGTGGGGGATTTTCAAGGGGTGTGGGGCAAGTAGGGACGAGGTACGAGGTATGGGGGGCGAGGTCAAGAAGGTTCGCGCCTGCGGCGCGGTCAATATTGAACCGCACCCCTCATCCCTCAGACCTCATACCTCGTCAGGGCGTATCTTGAATAGGTCATGAAATATTCCCGCTGGACCGATCATCTCCCTGCGTGGCTCGCCTACGGTGCGGTGGCCACGACTGGGATCTACGAGCCCTGGGAAGTGGCCTGGATGGCGGTCCCCCTTGTTGCCGCGGCCGGTGTGGAGGCCGCACGGCTGGATCTGGGCCGCTGGCGGCGCTGGTTGCAGGCCCTGTTGATCGTGCTGCTCATGCTGGAGGTCCCCATCCTGCGGCGCCAGTCCGGTGGCTTCCTAGCCATCATCGTGCACCTGCTCTTCATGTTGATGGGCCTTCGGCTCTCCCTCCCAAGAGAACTGCCCCAAAGGCGGCAGTTGCTGCTGATGGGATTTCTGCTCTTCCTCACCACCGCCATCAGCACCGCCGACCTGGAGTTCATGGGCTGGTCCGTGGCCTGGGTCGCAGGGGCATCCCTCGTGCTCTTGCAGCAGGCCTGGGAACCTTCTGCTCTGCTCCGCCGCGGTCCAATACCATCACCGCCCTATTTCCGGGTCCTTCGATGGACCCTGGTCTGCCTGCTCCTGGCGGGTGCCTTTTTTGTATTCCTGCCCCGCATCACCCTGGGCCTGCGGCCCCTGCCCTGGAGCGTCTCCACGTTCGCAGGCACCACCTCGGGCATGAGCGACAGCGTATATCTCGGGCGCACCGGCCGGATCACGGCCAACCCGGACATCGTCATGCGGATCCAACCGCCCCAGGGGATGTCGCCGGCTCAAATTCCCCTTCTGGCCAGTCGGCTCGCACTGCTGCGAGGCGTGGCGCTGGAGAAACTGGACGGCGCACGGTGGGACACACTGGAGACCACACCGCGCTTACTCTGGTCCACGGTGCCACCTGGAATCTGGCCCAACCACGAACCCCCCATCGAAATAACCCTGGAACCCAGTTCCACGCCCATTCTGGCCTTGCCCTACAGCGATTATCCGATCTTCCAAAGCCCCCGGGAACTCCGGCTCGCCACGGGCAAAGGGGGTGGCATCCGATGGGCCTATCAGCCACCAGGCCGACAATACCTCAATCTCTTCGGCCTGGACCGTCGGGAGGAGAGCCGCGAAACCGGATCGCTGGAATCCGGACCAACATTCCGCGTGAAGGAACCCCAGCCCTACGGTGCACGCCGCTCGATCCTGCTCTACACCGGAAGCGATGGGCCTGTGGTCCGCCGTTTCGCAGACCAGACCGTGCCCGAGCCTTTGCCTGCCCGGCAACTCACCGCACGCCTCACCGCACGCCTGCGGAGTTTCGCATATACATTGGACAATCCCTCGGGCTCTGCGGCCGACCCCATCGCGGATTTTCTGGAGCATTCCAGGGCCGGCCACTGCGAGTATTTCGCCACCAGCCTGGCGCTCATGCTCCGCAGCCGCGGCGTTTATGCGCGGGTGGTGAACGGTTACCGTCTGGGCCCCTGGATCTCCGAGGGCGGCTACTTTCTCGTGACCCAGACCGAAGCGCATTCCTGGGTGGAGTACTACGATCCGGAATCGAATGTCTGGCGCGTGGCGGATCCGACGCCGCCCGCGCCACCCAACGCGGCCTTGGCGCAAGGATTCATGGGAGCGGTCCAACGCTGGATCGATGCCTTGCGGTTCCGCTGGGACCGGCACGTGGTGCGGTTTTCCGGCGAGGATCAATCCATCGGATTCGATTGGGCCACCGCAAAGCTTTCGGCCTTTGGAAATGTCAAATCCTGGCATCTGGGCACCCTGAAAGGAGCACGGCCTTCCTTGCCGATTTCGATCGGTGGCCTGCTTCTGGCCGCCATCCTTGCGGTCGTGCTCTGGCGCACCTGCGCCTACTGGATGGGCCGATTAGGGCTCGGCGATCCCAGTCCTCGCGGCCTAGCGCCGTTGCGTCCGCTGTTGCGCCGTACCCGGCGCAGCCTGCCGCCCAGGAATGGCGAGACCTTGCGCGCCTGGCTGCTGCGATTGGCCAAGGAAAAGCCCGACCGTGAACCGGCCCTGCGAATCCTGGCCACGACCGCGGAATCGGTGGCCTACGGAGGCCGCTCCGAAGAACTGCAGCTAAAGAGTCTCGTGAAGTCCGAGCTGAGCCACTGGAAGACCTGATCTACTTCAGGATCCTGTACAAATTGCTGAAGTCATCGGTCCACCGCCGCACGCTTCGCTTGGATTCGGGCAGCTCGCCCGCATTCGCGATTTCATCCCGTTTGAAGAGCTCACCGTCCTGACTCATCAGTACCCAATCGGAGCTGAAGACGCCTGCCTCGTCATCTTCTTCGTTGGATACTTCCAGGATCTTCCATCCCCCGCCTTGGGCTTCGGCGAGAAGCACGGGTCCCAGGTCCAGATAGCGATTGGAAATGTGGACCGCCACCACTCCGCCAGGACGCAGATGGCGCCGGTATTGCTGGAAGGCTTCCCGCGTGAGCAGATGAACCGGAATTGAATCGCTGCTGAAGGCATCCACCGCGATCAGGTCGTAGGCTTGGGGCGGTTCGCGCTCCATGGATAACCGCGCATCGCCCATCACCACTTCAGCTTTTCCATCGCATTCGGGAAGGGCTTGGAACCAGTTGCGGGCAAGCACCGGGACCAGAGGATTGATCTCGTAGATCCGGATCGTGTCCCCGCGCCTCGCATAATCCGCGAGCGTGCCGGAACCCAAACCGACAACGCCGAATTTCAAAGGGCCTTTCTCACCCAGCAATCGCAAAGAAAGTCCCACGCCGGAGTCTGGACCATAGTAAGTGGTTGGTTTCCTGGCGAGATCCCCCGCCAGGAACTGGCCGCCATGATTGATGTTTCCGTGGACCAGCAATCGCATGCGGTCGCGGTCCTCATACCGCTCCACCACATGCAGGGTGCCATAGAAATTACGCACCTGCGCCAGGTAGTCGCGAGCCTGTTCACGTTGCAGTTTCACCGACATGAGCGCCAGGACCGTCGCGCAGATGGCCAGCAACAACCCGCCTCCCTGACGGACGAACCACCTCGTTCCTTCGCCTGGATCACGCATCCAGGCAATGAAGATCAGGATCGCGGTCAGCACCAGCGCCATGGGGAATTCCACCAAGGTCGAAAAAAGGCGCGGAGCCAGGAGGCCTGCGAAAATTCCCCCCAGCGCGCCGCCACAAGAGAGTGAAAGGTAAAAGCCTGTTAGGTATTTCGGCGTGGGTCGCAGCCGTGCCAGCTCCCCGTGAGCCGTCATGCAGGCCAGGAAAAGGGCGCCTGAGAATACGATCACCTGGCTTCGCACAGGCGCGTGGACATTGTCCGGCAGCATGAGCCAACCCATGCCGAGCAGGGCCGGAACCACCAACCCCACAAAAACCTTGCGCACATACCAGCGCGGATTGTCGAAACAGATGATGAAGCTCAGCAGGTAAAGACAAAGCGGCAACACCCAAAGAAAGGGTATGGGCGCCACGTTCGTGCAGAGGTGGCTCGTCACGGAAAGCAGCAGCAGTGAAGGCGCGAAGGCAAGCAGCACCCACAGCAGCCGACGCCTCGACGATGGCGCCGGATCATCAGCGGCAACTCCCCCCTCTACATTCGCTGTGCTGACGGGAATTATGGGGATTTCCGGAAGTCCGCTTGCGCGCCAGACCATGCCCGCGGCGCAAAACAGGTAGACACCGTAGCCCACCGTCCACACCCAGGCCTGGACGCCCAGGACGAGAAAGGGCTCGACGAGCACCGGATAGCCCAGCAATGCCGCCAGGCTGCCCGCATTGGAAAGTGCGAACAGGCGATAGGGCTGCCATCCCGGACGCTCCCGGGCGAGCCAGGCTTGTACCAATGGACTCGTGGAGGACAACAGCAGATAAGGCAGACCGACCGTAGCCGCCAACAGACCCAGAATCCGGAAGGTCGGATCGCCCGTAATGCCTGGCTTCCACCCAGGGTCGGGGCTCAATGGAAGCACCAGGATGCTTGCAGCGAGCAGGATCGAATGCGCGATGGCTTGCCGTTTTGCGGTGAGCTTCTGCAATAAATGCGCATACAGATAACCGCCCAGCAGCAGCACCTGGAAAAAGAGCATGCAGGCGGTCCACACCGCCGCCGACCCTCCAAACCAAGGCAGGATTCGCTTGGCCAGGAGCGGCTGCACCAGGAACAGCAGGAACGCGCCCAGACCGATTGTGGCCGCGGGGAGAGCCAGGCTGCGGTTGGCCGACGCGGTGGTTGGCGCAGGGTCGTTCACAGAGATCCTTATCCAAAATGATTTCATCCAGAGTGAAGGCAGCAAGGTCTTCCGTCCACTCCTTGAATTCGGTTTTCATCTACTTGATGGCCGGGAAAACACGGCTGGAAATCGCTAGACACTGAGTGAACATTAAAATGGAGAGCGCCCGCTTAACCGCCCAGGTAAGCCGCGCATCTTGTAGATTCGGTCAGGGATATGCACCCTCCGCCAACGATGTGGAGGGCTGCTTTCCCGGCTTATGAGGTTGGTGTAGGGAAGGCCCTGAGGGACCGGCTTCACGCGGTATACGATTTCCCCGTGCCTGACGTCTGTTTTTCGTCCCCGTGCGTCCCCGGCTGAAAAGCTTTTTTTGCCGGGGACGCACGGGGATTCACGGGGACAAAGCGCTTTAGAGAAGGTCCGAGAAAAGGGGGTATGAACTGCAAAATTTCGGAGTCAATTCAAGGTTGAGGACCTTCTTTGACCATCGAATTCCTAATCTTCAGAATCCCTAGCCTTCGCGCTCCAGCATCCCGAACCTTGCGACGATGCGCTTTTCGCCGGTCTCGAAACGGATGGTGTAGGTGAGTCCCTCGCCGCTGCCGGTGGCGGCGGTGATGACGCCACGGCCGAAGCGGGGACTCAGGATCCGGGTGCCCTTGGGCCATGCATCAGAGGACGCGGCCTGCATGGTGGAACCTGGCAATACGGCCAGGGGTGCAGGTGCGGATTTTTCTTCTGAACCCACTTCAGCCGTGGCCCGCACCTTGTCGAAAAAGCTGCGGATGCGGTTCAGCTCCGATGCCACCGATGAGCCGCCACCGCCCCGTGCGCGCTCTGGCGTCCAGCCGCCCTGGCCCGCCTGGTACAGTTCCGTACCCCAGCGGATCGGCGTTTCCAGCGCATCGCTCGGGAGTTCCCGCAGGAACCGGCTGGGCATGCCGAGCACTTCGCTGCCCATCATGCGCCGCCGCCGCGCACCGCTGAGATAGAGCTTGGCCTTGGCGCGCGTGATGGCCACATAGAAGAGACGGCGCTCTTCTTCCAGACCTTCATCGGTCTCCCTTGCCTGCCGGTTGGGAAAGACTTCTTCTTCCATGCCCACCAGAAAAACGATGGGGAATTCCAGGCCCTTGGCGCAATGGATGGTCATGAGCGAAAGCTCGACGCTCTGGTCCAACTGATCCGTGTCCGCCGCCAGGGTCACGCGATCCAGGAATTCCGGAAGGCGCAGACCCAGGGCTTCGGATTCCGCAGCTGCCGAAAGGAATTCATCCAGGTTCCGCACACGGCTTTCGGCTTCCAGCGTGCCTTCGTCCTCGAGCATCTGCAGGTAACCGCTTTCGTGCAGGGTCCAGCGCACCAGGCCCGCGAGCCCAAGGGATTTAGCCTCCTTCGCGGCCTGATGGAACAACCCCACGAACCGGTGCAGCTCCCGGCCGGCGCGACCCTTCAGCTCTCCGGCCTTCAGCAGGACCGCCACGCCTTCAAGCGCAGTCCCGTTTTCGGGAATGGCGGCTTCGATCTTCCCCAGGGTGGTGGGTCCCACGCCGCGCGATGGGCTGCTGACGGCACGGCGGAAACTCTGGAGATCATAGGGATTGGAAATGAGCCGCAGATAGCTGAGCAGGTCCTTTACTTCCTGGCGCTCGTAGAACTTCGTGCCGCCCACGAGTTTGTAAGGCAGATTCGCAGCGCGCAGGGCCTCCTCCATCTGCCGCGACTGCCAGTTGGCGCGGTAGAGCACGGCCATCTTGATGCCCGCGTCGTAGCGCCTGGCTTCCTGCAGTTTCGACACCACCCACTCGGCCTCCGAGCGCCCGTCATCGCTGAGTTTGAAGGTGATTGGCTCTCCCGCTCCACGGTCGGTCCACAGCGTTTTCCCGATCCGCTGCGCATTGTTGGCGATGACCGTGGAAGCCGCGTCCAGAATGGATTGGGACGAGCGGTAGTTCTGCTCCAGCTTGATCTGGATGGCCTCGGGGAAGTCCCGCTGGAAGTCCAGGATGTTGCGGATGTCTGCGCCTCGCCAGCCATAGATGGAATTGTGCGTGAGGAGGCCATCGGCGACGAAATTGTGGGTGCCTTCCACATCCAGGTCATAGACGGGTTTTGAAAGGGACACTCGCTTGACCGAGATGACCGGATCGTAGCCACCCGCCAAATCGAACATCACCATTCCTGGCTGAATGTTCGAGGCGGGAATCATCGGCAGGGAATTGGATTCACGAGCGCCCCGGCCACAACCCAGGCGCGCCTGCATCACGATCTTGGCTCCCAACCCGGATTTCAGCTGATAGGCGATCCGCATCAGGTCCTTGAAGTCCTTGCGGCAGGTTTCGAAACGCCAGCTTTCGGAACCCGCCTTCGCGGGACGCACTGAAAACCCAAGCTGTTCCAGCTTTCGTCTTCCCGGTGGGTCCTGTCCCACCATCGCGATCCGGTGCATGGGCGTGCTGCCGCGCCGGTCCCCGCAAAGCGTCACCTGCACATTCCGTCGCCGTCCCATGGAGCCTTGCGCCCGGTGGTGGGGATGGGCAGAGTCGAGGCCGCGTTCCCGAAGCAGACGGCGGGCGCCGCCTTCAGAGTCCACAGATTCAAAAACTTTCGCGATCATGGCTGCGTCATGCACGAGTCCATTCGTACCTTTGCCTTTGCGAGGCACGAATGGAAGGGTCGGAATCTGGTGCCGCAGGGAAAGAATCATTTCTTCCTGCCGCGCCTCATTCTCTGTGCCATGGACCCCCACCACCCACAACTCATCAGCGTGCTCTTGCCGGACCCGCTGGAGGAACCCCACCACCGGTTTCACCTGGCCGCGCGTATGGATTTGGCTTGTGCCCAATCTCCACCCAACGCCTTCCTTGCGCATTAGATAAACGAAGTGGTGCTGCGGGGCGACACCCAGCCGGTAGCCCGCGAAATGGGTGTGCTCGGGTGTGCTGGCAAGTTTGCAGCCAGAAGCTGTCTTGATTTCCACACCCTCCCTGGACCCAACACGCTTCGCCACGCGCAGCACCCTGGCGGGCCTGAAATCACCGGACCCGAAGCAGGACCAAACTTCATCGCACGACTTGATTTTTTCGATGGGGCGCTCGGTGCCATCAGCCATGCGAATGCGCGTCCCCGCGACCAAGCATTGATCTTCATCGCCGACCACGCACAGGTTGTGGTGCCTTCGCGCCAGGTGCTGCACCAGCAGGTACTGGGCGCGATTGGTGTCCTGGTATTCATCCACCAGCAGATATTGGAAGCGCGTCCCATAGATGGCCTGCATGGCGTCTTCACGGAACAGCCGTTCGGTGTAGAGCAGCAGATCATCGAAATCACAGGCCCGATGGTTGCGCAGGCCCTTCTGATAGAGCGTGTAGGCATCCAGCACCTTGTGGGTCCAAGGGTCCAGGGCTTCTTCCAGCGCTTCTTCAGGCAGCAGGCAGCGATTCTTGAAGTCGGAAATCATCTCCAGCACACGGCGGGGATGGAACTGTTTTTCGGACATTTTCAGTTCCGACAGCACCTGCTTCATCAAGCTTTTCTGATCCGAGGGATCGAAGATGACGAAGTCGCGCCCCACCGGCGTGCGATCGCCTTCCCGGCGGAGGATGCGCGTGCAGAACGAGTGGAAGGTGCTTACCCAAAGCTGCGCCACGGGGACCGAAACCAGCTGTGCCACGCGGTCCCGCATTTCCTCGGCGGCCTTGTTGGTGAAGGTCATGGCCAGGATGGCCCCGGGATGCGCGCCCTGCTCCTCGATGAGCCAGGCGACGCGCCGCGTGATGACCGTGGTCTTGCCCGACCCGGCGCCCGCGAGGATCAGCAGCGGTCCTTCGGTATGCATGACCGCTTCGCGCTGGGGCGGGTTCAGATTCTGCAACAGCGGATGGTCGGCGTAGTCCTCGGGCATCCCTGATTCTAGCGGTCTATTTCGCGGGCGCTTCAGGCACGATGGCCTTGCCCTTTTCGGCCTTGCGGACGACCTGCAGCACCATCTCCATGATCTCGGCCTCGCTCAGGCGGTCCTTGAAGGATGGCATGCGGCCGAAAATCTTTCCTTTGCGTATGGTCTTGGCCAACTCAGCGTCGGTCATGCCCTTCATTTCCTTGAAATCAGTGAAGTCCTGGCCCTTGAGCCGGGATCCATCCGCGCCCCGCGCGCTGCCGTCGGCCCCATGGCAAACGCTGCAGTTGATCGAATAGAAGGCCCGAAGATCTTTTTTCGCCGGTTCCTGGGCAGCTTGGGTCGCCAGGCTGGGCAGGCAGGACAGCAGGATGATCGTGAGTGAACGCTTGGGGATGGAACCGTTCATTTCTTCCTCGCGGCCAGGGGGCGGATGATCTCAGCCACCAAAGTCTCCACTTCCGCCTCGCTGAGCTGGGACTGGAAGGAGGGCATCCCGCCCTTGCCCTTGAGGATGGATTTCACCAGTTCGGCATCTTTCTTACTGCCCTGCCACCTGGCATCACTGAGAACCCGACCCGGGAGCTTCTGCCCGTTGAGCCCCCGGCCTGAGCCATCCAGACCATGGCAGGCCGCGCAGGTGCGCTGAAAAAAGAGCTTCACATCCTTCTGTTCAGCCGAGATGAGGGACAGTGAACAACCTGCGATGACGATGAAAACCTTGAACCCCATGGAGCTCCCGAAATCTTTGAAACCATATCATGCGAAAAGACCGGGACCAAAGCACTGCAAGCCCAGATCGCCCGGTGAAATCAGTGGAAGCCCTAGCGAAACAGCCGGTGCCTACAAGGATGGCGGCCCCTTCGAAATGAAATAGGTCCGGTTGAGAAATTCCTACCCATCCGGTGCAGCAGGCGAACCGCCTCGTCTGTCGGCCTGGGCTCCGGAACGATTGGTTAAATTTGGATCGGTGGCTTAGTCTGTAAGCGAGCTCCCATGGCGGAATGGCAGACGCAGCGGACTTAAAATCCGCCGCCCGTAAAGGCGTCCCGGTTCGAGTCCGGGTGGGAGCACCATCCGACTGCCTTGCTTTTCAAAGGACTAGATGTCCTTTGAAAAGTTAGGCAGTCCTGATGGTGCTCAATCCCGCGATCGTGAGCGGCCCGTTGAAGAGAGGAAGGACAGGACTAGATGTCCTGTGAAGGCTTAGGGCTATGTGATGGTGCTCAATCCCGCGATCGTGAGCGACCCGTTGAAGAGAGGACGGACGGGACTAGATTTCCTTTGAAAAGCTAGGCAGATGTGGTCGTGCTCAACCAT
>JANXQX010000291.1 GCA_025353305.1 Holophagaceae bacterium | reverse complement strand
CAATCCTGGCGAATCCCGCACAGGCACCGATCCCCAACCCGGGGACAGCTTCGCTTTTCCGGCTTCCTACGCCCAGACACGGCTGTGGTTCCTGGATCAATACATTTCCGAGCCATCCGCCTACAACATCCCGATGGCGCTCCGGCTCAACGGCTCTCTGCACTTGCCCGCATTGCAAGAAGCCTTCAGACGGGTTGTCCAGCGCCATGAATCCCTTCGGACCACTTTCAAGTGGATTGATGGACAGCCTCATCAACTCATCGCGGCACAGCTGGAGGTCGACCTGCCCCTGGTGGAGCTCGGGCATGTTCCACCCGGACAGCGAGATCGCAGGGCCAGGGAACTGATCTCTGAAGGTGCTTTCCGGCCTTTCGATCTGGCCGCGGGTCCCCTTGTGCGCTCGACCCTGGTCCGGTTGTCGCCTGAAGAGCATGTGCTGTTGCTTTGCATGCACCACATCATTTCCGATGGGTGGTCCATGGCGGCCTTGCTCAAGGAGTTGAAGGAATTCTACCGGGCCAATTGCCAAGGCGTTGAGGCCGAGGTTCCCGCGCTGTCGGTACAGTATGCGGATTTCACACTATGGCAACGGAACCAGCTCCAAGGAGATCTGCTCGACGAGCAATTGAATTATTGGATACGGCATTTGAAGGACGCGCCGCCACTGCTGGACCTGCCGACGGACCGCTCCCGGCCGGCAGTCCAGAGCCATCGTGGTGGCCATGAAGGCATCACCCTGCCGCCAACGCTCCACAGGGATCTGGACGCGCTCTCGCGTCGCGAGGGTTCAACGCTTTTCATGACACTGCTGTCGGGTTTTCAGGTGCTGCTCGCCAGGTACTGCGGGCAGGAAGATATCGTCGTGGGTTCGCCTATAGCTGGTCGGATGCGGACCGAAGTCGAACCCCTCATCGGCTTTTTCGTCAACATGCTGGCCCTTCGCACCGACCTGTCAGGCAACCCCACGCTTCGGGAAGCGCTGGCCAGGGTCCGCGCGGTGGCGCTGGGCGCCTATGAACATCAGGATCTGCCCTTCGATAAACTGGTTGAAGCGCTCAATCCTGCGCGGAGCCGGAGCTTCTCTCCGTTGTTTCAGGTGGCATTCGTTTTCCAGCAGGATCCCCAACCCGGAACATTCTTCCTGGGATTGCGCGAAAGCGCGGAAAGCCTAGAGCGGCGTTACTCGGTATTCGACCTGGGACTCTCCATGTGGGAGTCGGAGGGCGGCCTCCACGCAGAGCTGGAATACAGCACGGACTTGTTCGAGGCTGCCACGATTCAGCGGATGCTGGCGCATTTCCAACGTGTGCTTGAGGCGTTTGTTTCGGACCCTGATCAGCGCATTCTGAACCTGCCGTTGATGACCGAGGTGGAACAGCATCAGGTCCTGGTGGAATGGAATGACACAAAGATCGAGATACCTGATAAATGCGTCCAGCAACTGTTCCAGGAACAGGCCGAGCGTTCCCCAGAATCGATAGCCCTGGTCTTCGGGAACCGGAGCCTCTCCTATCGGGCCCTGAATGAAAGGGCCAACCAGGTCGCCCATGTTCTGATCGGCCGTGGTGTGGGGCCGGGAATGCCGGTTGGGATACTCATGGAAAGGTCCCTTGAACTGGTGGTGGGGATCCTGGGGATCCTCAAGTGCGGCGCGGCCTATGTGCCGCTCAATACCACCCATCCCCACGAACAATTGTCCTTTGTCATCAGAGACACGGGCCTGGCATACCTCCTGACCCAGGAGCCTCTGATCGATTTCATCCCCGAGTGCGATGCGAAGTTGTTCTGTCTGGACCTGGACAGCCTGCCGGGGGTTGGGGCAAGCACTTCAAATCCCCCGATCCGTGCTGGGTTGGATGATGTCGCCTATGCGATGTACACCTCCGGTTCGGCCGGCCGGCCCAAGGGCGTTGAGATTTTGCATCGAGGCATCGTCCGCTTGATCCTGGGAGGAGGCTACGCACATCTCGATGCCACTACCCGAATACTGCAGGCATCCCCCGTCTCCTTCGATGCCTCCACCTTTGAAATCTGGGCGCCCCTGCTCCATGGCGGGCAGTGCGTGCTCTATCCCGAACGGGAACTGTCGTTCACCACCCTGCAAAGCGTGCTGAAGCACAATCAGATCAACACGCTTTGGCTGACCTCGAGTTTGTTCAATTCCATCGTCGACCACTGCCCGGAAATATTGGTCAATGTCGGCCAACTGCTGGTTGGCGGTGAAGCCTTGTCGGTCCGCCATATCCGCCGCGCCCTGGCGGAACTGCCGGCCACCCAGATCATCAATGGCTACGGACCCACAGAATGCACGACTTTCTCGTGCTGCTATCGGATCCCGGCGATCCTGGACGCCGGTCAGCGTTCCGTGCCCATCGGGCGCCCCATCGGCAACACCAGCGTCTACCTGCTCGACCCCCGGGGCCGGCCCGTCCCCATCGGCGTGTCGGGTGAACTCCATGTTGGCGGCATCGGTCTGGGCCGGGGGTACTTGAATCACCCAGAGTTGACGGCCGAAAAATTCATTCCGGACCCCTTCGGTGCGGTTCCGGGCGGGCGCCTGTACAAGACGGGCGATATCGCCCGCTACCTGCCCGACGGCAACATCGAATTCATTGGGCGGAAGGATGATCAGGTCAAGATCAGGGGCTTTCGCATCGAATTCGGGGAAATCGAGGCGGCTATGGCGCAGTATCCCAGAGTGCGCCGTTCCGTGCTGGACGCACGCGAAGACCCCTCTGGAGAAAAACGGATCGTGGCCTATCTCGAAACTTCAGAAGAAGCCGGGCAGCCCTTCAGTATTGAGGGTCTTGTGGATTTCCTGAGGAAAAAACTTCCGCCCTACATGGTGCCGGCAGCCTTCGGGAGGGTCCAGTCGCTGCCGATGAAAAACGGGAAGCCCGACCGACAAGCGTTGCGCAGCGTCCCTTTTACAGTCCCCAGCCCCCGGCATCGCCAAGGTCCTGAAGATCCCACCCAGTCCCTCATGGCTCAAATCTGGGAAGAGCTCCTCAACATCCGGCCGATTGCCATCCAGGACGATTTTTTCGATCTGGGCGGACACTCCCTCCTCGCGCTCGCGATGCTGGCGCGCCTGGAGAAGGTGTTCGGGCTTAAACTGCCCGTCGCAAGTTTCTATTCCCACACCACCATCCAATCACTGAGCCGTTTGCTGGTGGAGGGCCCTTCCATGCTCCCGGAATCCCCCCTCGTGGAGATCCGGGGCGGAAGGGGTAAGCGCCCGTTCTTCTTTCTGCACGGGGACTTCACCGGCGGTGGTTTGTATTGCCGCAATCTGGCTGGGCGCCTTGACGCTGATCAACCGTTCCACGTCATCCATCCCTACGGATTGAGCGGACAGCCATCGCCTACTCGCATCGAGACGATGGCAGCGGAGCACCTCAAGCTGATCCGAGGCCTACAGCCACGAGGCCCCTATCTGTTGGGGGGCCATTGCAATGGCGCCCTGGAGGCTTTTGAAATGGCCCAGCAACTGAGGGTGGTGGGAGAACGGGTGGATCTGTTGGCGATGGTGGATCCTCCCGATCCGAACCTGGAGGAGCCTCCTGCTGTTCCCATTCCGCTAATGAACCGAATCGACCTGGGCGCCCTGCCCTATGAACAGCGACGGCAGACTGCATTGAGTCTCCTCTTCATGGCGATATCCACCTACCGCGCGCGCCCGTACCCGGGATCCTTGACCATCTTCCATTCGGAGGGAAACAGCGGCCAGCCCGCTTCGACAGTTGAACCATGGGCCAGTCTCGGTGGCGTTGACAGGGTCTTCATATCCGCTGGGGGCGGACATCTATCCAGCATCGCCACGTACGCCTCGGATTTGGGGGATCAGTTGCAGAGATGCCTGAACCAAGCCCACGCGAAGCTGGCTTCGCCCTCCGACTCGAAGGAAATTCAATGATCATTAATCACATCCATATCAGACACCAAGCAGGCTGGGCATGAAACTTGTCATGGCGACCTTGGGCACTACCGGCGATGTTCAACCGTTTCTGGCGCTTGGGGTGGAGTTGCGGCGGCGAGGACACCAGGCGGTTCTTGCGGCACCCCCGAATTTTGCTGCTCAGGCGGCGCTGCATGGGCTTGAATTCTGCAGCCTGGGCCAGGCGATGGACGATGCGGAGACCCGGAAAATTTTTTCATCGGCCTATGAAATGGAGGGACTGACCGAACAGATTCAAGCCACGATGATGGTGCAGATGCGGGACGCAGAAGTCTCGGTCCATGCGCTGCTCGATGAAGCCCGGGACGCCGATGCCTTGATCTCGATTCCCTATCAAACCGCTGGGCAGGTGACGGCGGAATTGCTGGGCCTGCCCTTCGTGTCGGTTCATTTTTCGCCCTTCGGCAGCAGCCGCCGACCGAAATTGTCCGCGGCCGCGGCGCCGGGGTTCAATGCGCTGCGGGCCACCTTCGGCCTAGGGCCCCTCGCCGAACCCTTGGGCGTGGATGGCATCTCCCCTTTGCTCGCGCTCACGCCCGTGAGCCCTCACCTTTTCCCGCGCCCAGCTTCATGGGCACACCAGAACCACGTCACCGGCTTCTGGTTTCTGGATGAGCCTTCCACCCCCGATCCGGGCCTTGAAGCTTTCATGAATGCGGGTGAGGGGCCCGTGGTCCTCGGCTTCGGCAGCCTCGCCCACAGGGACCCGGAGGCAATCTCCCGGACGCTGATCCGGGCGGTAGAGCAGGCAGGCGGGCGGGCAGTGATCCAGGCCGGTTGGAGCGGACTGGACAGCCGCAACCCTCCGCCGAACGTGATGTTCACAGCCTTTGTGCCTCACGCTTGGCTATTCCCCCGGGCCAGTTGCGTGGTGCATGCCGGCGGGGCGGGAACCACCGCCGCCGCCATGCGTGCGGGTGTGCCCATGGTGTTCGTGCCCCATTGGCTCGATCAATTCCTATGGGGCGCCCTGGCCCGGGAGCGCCACCTCGCAAGCGCGAGCATTCCAGTAAGGGAACTCACACCGGAGGGCCTGGCCGCAGCCATCCGGACGGCTCGGGAATCTCCGCAGATCCGGGCCAATTGTCTCGAAGTTGCCCAGGCCATCAAGGCAGAAAATGGGCTGGGCGTGGCTGCCGACCTGATCGAATCCCTGGCGGGGCGATCATCTACCCAGCACGCGGTCCAGCGGCCATGAGCCACCCGATGGAGCGCGGCAAGGGCCTCACAGTGATCCTTCTACCCCCTGGGGATGGGGACGCATCGGAACTTGGTTCGGCTGAATTCAGGCTTTCGGAGTTCAACTGGCCATGGGAGTTGCTCCGTTGCTCATGGAATTCTTCGAGTGCCACTTCCTTGGCAGAAGAAAAGAACCAGGTATGGCGCTGCGCGCTTGGGCAATGGGTGCTGTTCATGGCTGAGGGGTCGAAGGTCCCACCGCTTGAACCCTTCGCGGGGGCATCGGAACTCGACCTAATCTACTCGGGCTCAGCCCTGGTCCCATCTGGAGCGCCTGATCTGGGCCCGCCCTTCGCCATCCGCCGGACGTTCCTGGCAGAACTGAACGGCTTCTCCGACCTTCCCGGCGGCGTGGAAGATTTTGAGCTGGGACTCCGCCTGCATGAAGCTGGGGCGCGGACTTTGAACCCCGCAGGATGGCCAAGGTCAATGGCGGTAAGCCCCGGCGTTATGGACTTTGAAACCGTGCTCGCCCTGTTCTACCGGCATCCGTATTTTTGGGTCCTGGACTGGGCCTGTGACCGGCTTGAGACACCCTTACCCAACTCGAACGAAGATCTTCCTGCCAGGTTTGCTCGGATTTTTGGCCGCCCAGTCCCTGCCCAGTGCCGTCATTCCGCCGAGGAACTTGGACACTACTTCGCCGAGCGGGCCGATCCCGCGTTTCAGCCGCACCAAGTCATCACCCGGGCATTGGAAGGCGCCGAGGACGCCGGTCTGTTTGTTTCCGGCCCAAAAGGAGATCGCCGGTTCGAGCGCAGCCATGCCGCCAATTGGCTGATCGCCAACACCGGCTATTTCGAGGCGATGACCGCACGGAATCTGGTGCTCCGCATTCCGCCACCCAGACTTGCGGAAGGGCCCTCGGCTCCGCCTCTGGCCATTGACTTGGAGGGTCGTTACGAAGTCGAGGTGGGCGCCGATGTGGCCAGGGGCCTCATGAATCCAATACTTTCGCTTCCCCTCCCGGTGGCATGTGATGAGCAGCGGGACCTCCACCTCTTCGATTTCGAGCCCCCTGAATTCGAGCGTTTCATGGATGAAGCCCGCACTTCCGTCCATATCCCACTCACCGCATCTAGTGGCGGGACCCTTCGCATGGGGTATTCATTCCGGTGTCGCGTTCGTGAAGGCATGGGTGGGCCTGCGGGACCAGCGCCGCCCGCCCAGTGCACCAGGGTCAGCGCTCGCCACGGGGCAATGCTTGACGCGATCATCGCTACTATTTTTCGCGGTGGCGCTTCGACTCGAGACCCCCGGCAGAGGGCCGGAAGGGTCTATGCCTGGATCCTGGACCATATCGCCTTCCGGGAGAGCCTCAGCGTGGGTCTTTTCGCCCTGGAAGCCCGCGCGGGAAATTGTGCCCATCGCGTTCGGCTCTTCACGCTCCTATGCGAACGGGCCGGCCTCACGGTCCGCGAAAGATGCGGGTT
>JANXQX010000290.1 GCA_025353305.1 Holophagaceae bacterium | reverse complement strand
GTTATTGTCCTCCCAGCTCGCCGGGGAAGTGGTGATCAGGAGCAGATTCTCCTGCCCGCCGCCGCCGGTCGGCACGGCCTCGAACACGCGCATGGAGTCGATGCTCTGCGCGAAGAAATCGATACTGTTCGGCGCGGGTCCAAACTCCGTGCCCAATTGGGCCCAGGCACCGCTGGAGAGGTCCCATTCCTGGACGGCCACGTGGTAATCCGGCCTTCTCACCGCCGCAAAGACGCGGCTGAGCACCGAACCATGTTGTTCCATTGAAGGTATTCACACTCCAGGCTGTGGCCAAATCAGTCAACGGAGTTGCATCCCCGTCGACTTGGATTTGAAGGCTGATCGGTCCCCCAACAAAAGCCTCCACGGCCCCATTATTGAGCGGCTTGCTAGGAATAATCAGGACCTTGGCAACGCGTAGTTCGGAGATCGCACGCTGATAGGGAATTCCCGTCCATTCCATTTTGTCAATGGGATTGGCTTCGACCGTGTAAGTTCCACTCCCATTCGAAGGCGCCATGAAATCCACCCGCATAGATTTCGGGATGACTGACCCACTACCCTACTTTCTGATTTCTGTGGGGGGCCAAGGTTTGACATCGGGAATAGGTTTCTCAGCCACCTCACCAGGCGCTTTAGGCGCGTCGAATTCGAAGGATCCTCCTTCTAAACGGCGACCCTCCTCATCAACAAGAGTTCCTTTCCCCCCAATTCGATAGTGTCCGCCCCGCAGGTATGGCTTCTCCCAAGGCCTGGACATTTGTATGAAGACTTGGTCCACTCCCTCTTTCTCTTTGGGGCCGACCATATGGCACCATTGATGTCGGTAATAATAATCATATGGAATCCAAACTTTTCGACCAATCGGTCCCTCTAGTTTTTCGAGCAATAGGGAACCATCGGAAGGGACTTTGTCACCTTGTTGTTGCATTTGGATAGGTCCAACGTAGTCCTTTGACAATCCATAAATTGGTTTATTGAATCGAATTCGGAGGTAGCGGTGCGGAGGAAGCATGTCCTCAGGGAGATCCACCGTCAGCACCTCCACAATCCGAGGGGGTTGTCCTTGTTCAGACGCGGCGGATGGAGCGACAGGGAACTGTTGCCCTTTGAAGGGTTCCGGAAGCCAACCGCGAAGGTAGGAGAAAAACTGGAGGCGAATCTTCAGGCCCCGCGTCCCCTGGATCAGAAATATGGGATCGGGGTTTTTGGCCAAACGCTCTTGATCCAGGTTGATCATCCCTCGGTGGCCCGTGGTTGGATTTGCATATATCGTCTGGTCGATCAACCCAGGGTTCGGAGGATCTGGAATGAGAGATTTCCAACTTTGACCATGGTCCCAGCTCAGGAGCAAATTCCCTCCACGACTGGCGTTTCGAATTTCATATTTCAAACGACCGTTGGGGAGGGCTTTGAGCTCAAATTCAACATCTAAATGATCGGGCTGCTTCCATTCCTCATATAATGACGTTTCAGCCTCTGAAACTCCTTTCTCAAGTTTCGTAAGAGGAGTAACCTTGAGGCCATGGATTTTAGTCCAAGGAACTAGTTCTGCTGCAGTGAAACGAAGCGCATCAATATCGCTAGGAGCACTGTTCAATGCTTCTCTCATGTTCCATGAGGTACCAACTGCCACTTTGTATTCCGTTTCAGGGCCAAAATCTAATGAATAATTATTAAACATAAAAGATTCACCGTCCGACAGGAATAATTTCAGGCCGTGGGTATTTCCAATATGGGACCATCCCCATTCTGGCTCCTTTGGTGAAATTAGTCGAATTGTGTCGACGGTAATCCGTTTAACCCTACGGAGAAAATCCTGCCTAGATGGAGGCCCCTCACTAACTGCGTACCCCCAGGTAGGGGGGTCATAACGCCCACGAAGCTCCCAGCTTAAGGATCGGTTAGTGGTCTGTCCCCCGAGATTGGTAAAGGCCATAAGACAGATCAGTACTTTTAT
Source organism: Holophagaceae bacterium (assembly GCA_025353305.1). Next base: position 3,078 of record JANXQX010000290.1, on the reverse strand, counting down.
AAAATATTTCATGGGAACACCACCAACAGAGTGTCCTTAGCCCGGGGTTCGAGGGGGTGGTCGGGATCCGAGGACACGGAATATGTCAGATCCACCTGTATTTTTTTGGGTTTCTGCCCCAAAGTAAAAGGGAAATCAGATGCCTGGGAATATGTCTGACGAATTATGTTCAACGCAGGTGGATTTCCGCTTATTTCTTGAAGCTCAAAAACCCAATCACCTCCAAAGGTCGGCGGCACAGGATTTGTGATCATTGTCCCGTTGTTGTACAGGATCAAAGAATAGGTCGTATTTACATTCGCTGTCGGCGAAGGTGTTGCATCGATCTTGACGGTGTACTTTTCCACCATGAAATTTTGTCCCGTCTGAATTCCCGTCGAGACACCTTCATCTATTCCTAAGTATTTAACATTCAAGCGACCTGCTCCACCAAGAGTACTCGCGTAAGAGGGCGCGATGTATTGAACAATGGCATTCCCGGCGTCTGCTATAACGGCTGAGGCCCCCGACAATCCGCTCGTACTTATGCTCAGCTTGGATGGATCTAGGTCATATAAGGCTTTCGAAATTTCCTTTGAACTACCTGCGGTGGGGTCCCTGAATCGGACATTTACCTGATAGCAGACTTGGTCATCGGGCAACAAGTTTGCTACCGTCCCTGAAGCCGGTTTGGGGTCAGCCACTCGGTTTTGAATGCCCCGGTTACCGCCACAACTGGTGCCCATGTAAAGCTTTTTAGGTTCTAAACTCAAATCTGAATTCCATTGCCAGAGAGACAAAGGAGCAAGAGGATCACCACTGGTCGGGTTACCCGGGCAACTCATCGAAATGAACCCTTGGATCACGACCTCCCCCACTACGGGAGAAGATCCAGCTTGGTAATAGAGCTTCCCCCCGCTTGCAACAATCCGACCTGCCCCCGCGGGTGAAACGGTAAAGCTAAGGGTTCCTCCCGTAGCCATGTCCACTGGTCCCAATTCCCTCCCGCGGTAAACCACTCTTAGGCGGAGTCGTGCGTCAGGAGCACATAGGGGGTAACCGCTGTCTCCCACCGCCAGAGCCCCTTCCAATGTAACTCTATCCTGCTGCCCAGTGGGGCCAGTGTGCTGGGCCATGTTCTCAAATGTGTAGTCAGAAATCCATTTCGAAGCGTTAGAGTTGGTGTAGCACATTAAATCACGGAAATCCGCTGCATCCCTTACATCACCATCGGAGATCCCGCCTGCTTTCGCCACAATCGCTCCAAGATTGCTGACACCTGACACGTCCCAACCCCAAACGCCGATATGAGCAGTTCCGTATGGGGCAGTAACTGGCCACTCGGAATCACAGGAATCGATTCTCCCGCCTCCCTCCACGAATGGTGCGTGGGGACGACCATGAGCATGGCCGAGTTCGTGCACTGTATCCATTGGCAAATTCTCAAGGATGTAACAATAGTGAGTGCCCTGGCTTGTAGCGCCCGGATGCCACCGAACACCACTTCCAGATGGAGTAGTGACCCCCGTGAGTTTCGGAATCAGTAGAATTAGGTAGTCAGTGTTTGACAAATTTGTAGCTAGCGATCGGATCACCGGATCATTAGATACAGCCAAAAAGAGTTTGCTTGAATCATACCCATAAAGATTCGAGGTGGTGTCAACCTTCAGGATATTTCTATAAGTCGCCTCTTGATAAACAAGAGCACTTTCCACCTGAACATTCACATGGCTATTCCCATTAGCATTCCAAGAATATGGCATCATGGCCTGAATCCGTTTCTCCAGGTCTGCCCTTTGCTGAGCAAGATTGCTTGGCAAATTCGGAGAATTCGGCCGATTAGTTGTCCGATAATCAACTGGAACGAGATGAACCGTCATATTCCGCACAACTGGCGAGATATTTAAGGGACTTGGCTGTTTGATTGACCCTTGAGTGCTCGCATCAACAAAGGATAAAGAAAAAGCAATTTGGATCGGTGTTGTAGAGCTCCTTAGGTAAGAAACAGGAATTGTAAACAAAGCAGCATCGCTCGGATTGTTTGGGTTATTCTGGTTTGAATTCGTGTTATCAAAACTATAAGACAATTTTCCTTTAGTTTTAGCCTCTAGCTCGAGTGGTTTGGGTACCCCTGGGTGAGTGATGATCAATTTGACTTTAACCTTCCTTCCTAACCCCTCTGGGTCAGTTACATAAGCTGCGATTACGGCAGCTCTATCAGAAATAATTGGGATCTTAGACTTCCAGTTATTATTTCGTCTTGAATCTTCTGCGAGGTGAGCTTCATCCAAGAACCGCATGACACCCTGATTGATGGTTACGAAGTCCAACTGAACATCTGCGGGTCGAGCGGTCTGGCACAATGCAGCCAGGAGAATTGGCGGCCTCCACGTGGAGAGTCCTTGACTTGTTGAGGTCGCAACAGACTTAACCTTGACGCTCGGCGATGCCGACGCCACTGGCAGTGACACCATCTGTAATTGCCCTTGGTAAAGCCCGGTTAAATACCCCCCGTGCAGACTGCCGACCCAGCCCATCCCGGGAATGACCGCCACAGCAGAAGGTGTTTCGGGCCTGCTCAAATCCAGGATGAACCAGGTGGCATCCGTCCCGCTTGCCCCGTCAGCTTTATGTGCAGCGACCGCCACGAGGTTGGTGATGGGGTCTACGGCGGGCTGTTTCCGTAGCAGTTCGAACGCCACGCCCGTGCCTAGAATGTCGGTCTTGGGCCATACGGAAAGCAGCTTGGGATGGACGGGATCTTGTTCGTCAAGGATGGCCAAATGGTTGGCCCCCGCGGTTCCGGGGACACCGCCCAATTGCAGGGCGAGTACCAGATTGGTGGGATAGGGATCATTGGTGCCGACCTTCACGGTGATGCCGCTCACCACGCCCAGGCGTGTGCCGCCGCGCGTGACTTCCGTGGGGCCTTTCAATGCCCGATCGCTGGCGTTGCCATAGGGAGTATTCGGACCTACATAAGGCGACTCGGGAATCCACGTATCACCCGTGTACGGTTTGCGCCACACCGGCACGCCGGTAAGGGCGTCTCCGCTGGCGCCCGTTCCTGCTTGGGTGTAGCCCACCGCCACATCCACG
>JANXQX010000276.1 GCA_025353305.1 Holophagaceae bacterium | reverse complement strand
TTCCGCCAGGGATTCCAGAATCGCCATGCCGGAGGTTCCAAACACATTGCTCAGCACGGTTCCCAAGGTGACACCCTGACGCGCGAGAAGCCGCTGAACTTCATTGCGCATGCTGGTCCGCGCTTGGATGAGCTGACGGCGGAACCGTGTCAGTTCACGGGCATCGCGGAACTCCTGTTTGGGCACGAAGCTTGGGCGGATCAGGTCGTGCCGCACCAAGCCCGCGATCCACTTCGCATCCTTGCGGTCGGTCTTATGGCCGCGCAAGTTTTTCATGTGGTTCGGATTTCCCACGGCCGAATGGACATCCAGCCCGCAAGCCACGGGATGGACAACTTCAGTGATTTCACGGTCCATGGGACCTCCTCTCGAAAAAGGAGGGACGTCCGAAGCGCGGGGCGAATGAACAGCGACACTGTCATCCGTGCAGACTCTTCCAAGTCGCGACACAATGTGATACCACTACCCGTGCGGGCCAGTCTTATGTGCGGAGATTTCGCTGCCATAGGAACCGCGGCCACCATTTAGGACATCCCTCAAGATGAGCCTGCGCCGCTTGGCCCGCACCTATCAAGCTGACACCCCCGAACTAGCGATTCCCACCTTGGGCTTTCAGCCCACGTGGCGCCCCGCAGGGGCAGCGGGTCTTATATCGGCCGCAGGCCGACGCGATGGGTGGTGCTCCGCACAAAGTCGAAGAGTGTTACGGACCCTCCTCGTATCACAGGCAGCGTCTGCTCACAATCGCTGCGCTTGTGGACGTGGAGCCTCTATGCCGGCCGCAGGCCGACGCGATGCGCGCTCGTGGGTGCTTCGCAGCAAGGTCCGAGGGGCGTTATCACGGTCCTCCCCAGCTTGCATCTGACCTGTGCCAACAATCATCTCGCCCAGGCCAGGCTGTCGCGCTTCGCTTCGAAATGGGCGCCGAGGCCCCGATCTGTGGCTTCGTCGCAGAGTTGGAGCGCCCCTTCAAAATCACCCAGCTCAGAGCGCGCGGCGATGCCACGTTCAAAGAGACTCATGCTCGGCAGGGATTTTTTCAGCTCCGCGCCGAGCTCCAACTCAGCTGCCGGCAAGTTGCCAAGCGCCCCCTTTACGGCTTCGTTACAGCCTTCCCAATCCCCCAGCTGCGCCCGGGTTTCCGCCAGCAGGTCAAAGAGAAAGCACTTCACCGCATTCGGCAGGGAGTGTTGGGAATCCTGGGTGCGTTCAAGGAATTTAAGCGCCGCCGCGGGGCCGATGATGGCCGCCTCACGGTAACCACTCCGCAAATCCGCAAGGATGTCGGGAATGGATTTCTTCGTGGGTTCAATGCGTCGGGCCATGGGACCTCAATTAAAAGATGGAACTGCGTATAACGCGAATTTGCATGAATGGAATTCACCGTGCCAGGTTCGCGTCCATTCGCGCGATTCGCGGTTCCTCATTCATATTCAATCGTAGCCGGGGGTTTCGATGTGATATCGAACACCACTCGGTTGATGCCTTTCACTTCCCGGACGATGCGCTGGGCGATGCGGTCCAGTAGTTCATGAGGCAATCGGGCCCAATCGGCGGTCATGAAATCTTCGGAGGTAACGGCACGAAGCGCGCACATGAATTCAAAAGTCCGCTCATCACCCATGATGCCGACCGTCTGCACGGGCAGCAGAACGGCAAAGGCTTGGCTGGTCTTGGCGTACCAGCCGCTGGTTTTCAGTTCATCGAGAAAGATGGCGTCGGCTTCCTGGAGAATATGCACGCGTTCACGGGTTATGGCGCCCGGCAGTCGCACCGCCAAGCCGGGGCCAGGGAAGGGATGCCGCTGGTTCATATCTTCTGGCAGACCAAGCGCCAGACCCGCTTTACGGACTTCATCCTTGAAGAGTTCCCGAAGGGGCTCGACGAGCTTCAACTGCATGCGTTCGGGCAATCCGCCCACATTGTGGTGGCTTTTCACCAGCACCGCGCCACCGATGCCGCTGCTCTCGATCACATCGGGATAAGTCGTGCCCTGCCCGAGGAAATCTGCGGCGATTTTTTTTGCCTCGCGATCAAACACATCAATGAAGGTCGAACCGATGAGCTTGCGCTTGATTTCAGGATCCGTGACGGCTTCCAGCTTGCCGAGAAATTCATCGCTGGCATCCACCCAGACAACACTTAAATCGAAGGGCGCGAAATAGGTTTGCACCTGCTTCATTTCATCCTTGCGCATCAGGCCATGATCCACGAAAACGCAGGTGAGCTGTTTGCCGATAGCCCGGTGGAGCAGCAACGCAGCAACACTGGAATCCACGCCGCCGCTCAACCCAAGAACCACGCGGCCACTGCCGACTTGTCCACGGATCTGAACAATTTTTTCTTCAATGAAATGGCCCGCATTCCAGTCTAGGGTCATGCCGCAATGTTCGAGGAAATTCAGAAGCAAAGCGCTGCCGTTGACGCTGTGGGTGACTTCCGGATGGAATTGGATGCCGTAGCGCCGCAGGGCCTTGTTCTCCATCGCCGCCACGGGAACCGTCGGTGTGGACGCCGTGACGATATAACCCTTCGGCGCTTTTTCCACATGGTCGCCATGGCTCATCCATACCACTTGTTCGCCAGCCATGCCTGCGAACAAGATGCTGTCCTGCCCCTGGCACAGGATGGTGGCCTTGCCATATTCGCGCTGGGTTGAGCGGTGCAATTCCCCGCCGAAATCCCGCGCCATGAGCTGCAGCCCGTAGCAGATGCCCAGGACCGGAACACCCAGTTCAAAGATCGCCGGATCTATCCCAGGCGCGCCTTCCTCCAACACAGAATTCGGCCCGCCGCTCAGGATCACGCCCCGCAGGTCCGCCCCGCCAATTTCATCCGCCGTGGCGCTCGGTGGATACACCAGTCCGAACGCCCCCAATTCACGCAGCCGCCGCGTGATGAGACGCGTGTACTGGCTGCCGTAATCAAGAATGGCGATGCGCTCGTGATGCATGCGGGAACCTCAATGTCGAAGGGCAATGGACTCGTTCACCGGCAAACGATATAGCTCACTGCCACTGGCTGAAATCAGCTACGCGCAAGAAGGCAAGGTGCAGGCGGTGGAGAAGCGAGAGTCTTGCCGCGCGGAGGGCGGGATCGTCGCACTTCACCATCACAGCGGTGAAAAAGGCTTCAAGGGGTTGAGCCAGTTCGGCCAAGAACGCGAGGAGCGAGGCGTGATCCGGAGCGGATTCCATTGCCGCAAGATGTTCTGCTAAGGATTTCTCTTCTGCCTGCTGCAGCACCGAAGTATCAAAGGACTGATCCAGAGCTTCATCCTTCAGGATGTTGCCTATGCGCTTGGTGCTCTGGGCCAGGGACTCGAAGCGGGGATCTTCTGCAAAGGCCGAGAGCGCTTCGCAACGAGCTTTGAGATCCACAAGATCGCTCCAGCCAATTGAAAGTGCAGAACGCCGCACGGGGCCTGCGTATCCAGCCTGCTCCAATTGGTGGGCCACGCGATCCCGGAAGAAGGATTCAAGCGCCGCCATCGTGTCCGTTTCGGACTTGGTGGCCTTTGGTCCCACAACCCTGAACGCGATGCTCGCCAGTTCCATGACATCAATTGACCAGCCCTGCTCCCACAAGATGCGCACCACGCCCTGCCCGGCGCGACGGAGCGCCAACGGATCCTTGGAACCGGATGGGATGATGCCCACCGCAAAGCAGCCCACCAAGGTATCCAGCTTGTCGGCGAGAGCCAATGCAGATCCCATCGGTGTGCTGGGCAGGCCGTCATCTGAGCTAGAGGGATGATAGTGTTCTTTGACCGCGAGCCAAATATTGGTTTTGCCTTCAAGGCGGAGATACTCGCCGCCCATGATGCCCTGGAGTTCTGGAAATTCGCCCACCATAAGGGTTCGAAGGTCGCATTTGCACACCATCGCCGCTTCCCTCAAGTCGTCGATCATGCCAGGGTCGATTTTCCGGGCCACGGCGTCAGCGATGTCGCGGATGCGAATCGATTTCTCTCGATAAGTTCCGAGATCCCGTTGGAAAGTCAATGAATTCAATTTGTCTTGACGAAGCTCCAGCTTAGTTTTGCGGTCCTCGGCAAAGAAAAATCGTGCGTCATAGAGGCGAGCCTTGAGCACCCATTCGTTGCCTCCGGCGACCAGCTTTTCCGCTTCGCTGCCAGGTTCGATGGGCCGGTTCGCGGCCGCGAGGAAGTACGGCAAGAGCCCCTGGTCATTGCGGATGCAGAAGGACTTTTGATGTTCCTTGAGCGAGGTGATGAGAACTTCCTCTGGCAGATCCAGAAAATCCGCCGGAAATCCACCCCTCACGATCATCGGAAATTCGACAATCTCCGCCAGTGTGCTCAGCAGTTCCTCGTCCATCACCACATGACCATCTACACCCTGCGCCAGCTCGTGCAGTTGCATTTCCATGCGCCGCCGCCGTTGCTCGAAGGAAACCACAACACCTGCCTTTTCCAGCGCAGCTTCGTAGTCCTCGGGCTGTTTAATCACTATCGCATTGGGGTTCTGCATGTGATGCAGTCGGTGGCCCCAGGTGGTGTTGGAACTGCGAACGCCATCCACCGTGAAGTCCACGACCTCGTTTCCGAACAGGCAAAGCACGTTGCGGATGGGCCGCACGAATTCGAAATCCGAGTTGCCCCAGCGCATGGCCTTGGGCACACGAAGCTCCTCGATCAGCTTGGGCAGAACCTCCGCAAGCAGTTCCTTTGTGGGGCGCCCCTTCTTGGTGATGGTTACCACCGCGCAGGGTTCCTTCTTTCCCGCGGGCTGCTCGAAGCGCACGGCCTCGAAAGGCATACCCCATTTTTCAGCGAACTTCAGCCCCGTCTGAGTAGGTTTGCCCCCGGCATCCAAGCACATTCGTTGCGGCGGACCAATCTGGGGTTCTGTTCGGTCTGGTTGCATTGGTGGAAGATGTGCCCGCCATGCCAATTTTCTTGGGGAATAAAACATTGGTTCTTCGTCTATTGAGTAGATCCAATTCGGTCCTAGAAGTGGGTCCGGAAGCAGGCTTCTGCTTTCCATTTCTGCAATCAAGGCGCCCATCAAAGACCCTGAAAGATCACTAAGAAACCGCGCCGGAATTTCCTCGCAATGCAGTTCCAGCAGGAAGGTGCGCGTCTCGCTCATTTCGCCACCTCCTGTTTTTTAATCGGGTCCTTCGTGGTTTCCGGTTCTTCATGCTCCAAATAGGCCCTCGCGCACCCCGAGGCCAGGTCCCGCACTCGCT
>JANXQX010000270.1 GCA_025353305.1 Holophagaceae bacterium | reverse complement strand
TGTGAATGGCTCTGCGGGCTCCGACTTCCCCTCTGAGGGCGTCACCCTCAGCGCTGCCAGCTATGTCTGGAAGTACAATCAGCAGGACAAGAAGAGCGGACAAAGCACCGGCACTATCAGTGCCGGATGGGATCTCACCCTGAACAAGCCCACCGCCTAGTTTCAAATCGATAACGGCGTGTGTTTAAGGCGCGTGGCGCAGCTTCAAAATTATTGCAAGCTGCGCCACGAGGCTTGCCATAGGTATATTGCTAGACTTTCATACAATGCGAGATATAAAAAAACCAGAGATTTCACCGTTATCTATACTCTATTAAAATTACCGAAAGGGAGTAAGAATGGGATTCCCAACAAACGGTGAAGCATCGACCTATTCCGACTACTTTGTCGGACGGCGAACAGCAAATGGAGAAATATATTCTCACGAGGATTACACAGCTGCCTTGCTTCCAAAATCCCGATGGTATCTTTTACCGTTGGGGACATGTCTGAAATTGTCATGCAAAGGTCTAAAAGTCGTTGTGAAGGTCAACGACCGCGGAGCAGGGAAAATCATCAATGGAATAGCCGACGAACGAAGAGTTCTCGACTTGAGCCGGGCGGCTATGGCCTATCTGTCGGGGAAATCAGTTACTGATTCCAATGCAGGGATGATCAATCTAGACAATATATGCATTATGTCCGCTAATACACCCCTCGGCCCAGTAAATTGACAATCGTGGAGAGACCATGCGATCTACACGTTTGATATTGTTGTTTGGGCTAATGATCTTTCCAACCATCATCGGGGCAAGCGCACCTGATTCAGGCAATGTCGTGCTCCCTGAAAATGACCGCTTGCTGATGGAAGTGGCCTTCTCCGCGCTAGGCGAATTGCATGTAATTGGTGCGGACATCGATGCGGATAAAACTCTGCGTTGGGCTACCTGGAGTGAAACAACCTCACAAGGTGTGTCAGTCAAATTAGCTATCTTGGAAAGCAATCAGAAAGGACTGATTCTCTCAGTGTGCTTGGAAAAACAGGACGCTTTTGAACCCGATATTCGACGCATAACCAATTGGAGATATGGAAAGCACCCGGTATTGGCGCTGACCTACCGCCAAGGTGCTGAGGCGGAACTGGTGGAGCTTTATGGACTCGACAACGACAAGCGACCAGTGAAGCTGTATGAGTGCCTAGGAGAACAGATCGAGTGGCATATCGGCATCCATGGCGAAACACTGTTAAACGTGTATACAAAGCCCCATGGTCGACTGCTTCCGACATGCTATCGCTGGCAAGAAAAGAACCACCGAATGGTTCGGCAGAAGTCCGTCCGCTAGATGACTGGAATTCCTACAATTGATGAACCACACGCAGTGATATTGCATAACCTGTGTGCACTCTTATCAGGATGTCAGCCACATGATCGAGTCAATTTTAAGTGTTAAAACATTTCGATGGCCTGATCGCCTGAAGGCCTTTCCAAAAATCCTCAGCCTTCTTATTACCATGATGCTAATTCATCCCTGCATTATGGCCAAGGATAATCTCTATCCCATTGTTTTAAACGGGCAGTACGGGTACATCGATCACACGGGTTCCATCGTCATTCCGCCACGATTCACTGAAGCCATGGATTTCTCGGAAGGCTTGGCGGAGGTCAAACTCGACGGTAGATATGGCTTTATCAGTACCGCTGGCGAATTCGCGGTGAAACCACAGTTCGACCAGATTCACCGTTTTTCTGAAGGCATGGCCGCCGTGAGGCTCGGCGACAAATGGGGATACATCAACCGTGCGGGTGAGGTTGTCATTCCTCCCCAATTCGAGATCGCAGAGGAATTCTCAGGGAAGCTGGCCCTGGTGAGAAGTGGGATTGAAGCAAAAATGGGTTATATCAACCCGAAAGGAGCCTTCGATATCCAGCCCCAGTTCTTTCGCGCAGGGACATTTACCTAAGGACTCGCATGGGTCATTTCATCAGAGGAAAACGACAAATGTGGCTATATCAATCCATCTGGCAAGCTGGTCATTCCCACCCGATTCGACGAACCCGGTGAGTTTAGCGAAGGGTTGGCATGCGTTCGCATCGGTTCTCGCTGGGGTTTCATTGACAAGCAAGGCCGAACGGTCATCAAGCCAACGTTCACCAGGGCTCTTAACTTCAAAGAGGGCTTGGCTCTTGTTCAACAACATGGAAAGGTGTGGAGTTATATCACCCATATCGGGTCGATAAAAATACAACCATACCCTTCCGAAGCGAATGACGCACCAATCGCCCCATTTTCTGAAAGATTCGCCCGCATCCTCATTGGTAACAAATGGGGGTACATTGATCGAAAAGGGCGGATAATAATCAAAGCCCAGTTCGACTCAGCGTCCGATTTTTCGGGTGGCTTGGCTCAGGTCACGATGCGCGTCGGCAAGGACCACCTGGAAGGGTATATCAACAAGACTGGAAAGTATGTTTGGGCACCATCCAAATAAAGCGGAGACCCCTATGGCAGAAGAAGAAAGCCCCCTCATGCTGGCCTGCAAAGAGCGATTTAAAAAATACTCAGGCGATTGCTCTGGTTTTCTGAAGTCAGTAGCCCAGGACCTAAATATCGAACTGCCCCAGGTTCAGGCAGATGGCATCATCGTGTATCTGGAAAACAGCGGCAACTGGGAGGAAGTCCGTAGTGGAGCTGTAGCCGTCCAAATTGCTGAAAATGGCGTTCTTGTCATTGCAGGATTAAAATCAGAAGATTTTTTCGAAAATCGTCCCTCTCACGGACATGTCGCCATCGTTGTTCAGGGTCCACTTTACAAAGGTAATTACCCAAAGGTATGGGCGGGAGGAAGCGCCCGAGGACGCAGCCGTGGCGCACTGACGGTCGGAGAGACTTGGCCAATCAATTCGAGAGATCTAGTGAAGTACTACGCTCCAATGGGTTCAACCGCAAAATATGGACGATAATAACCTGGATCATGCACAAATCCGGGTCTTCCGGTATTCCGTGAGGTAATGGGATAGGGCATAGGCGCTAACATAGTTGACTGTTAAAATTAGACATTCCATTCTATTTTTCGGGGGGATGCCATGACCCGGACGTCGCGAGAACTGGTGGAAAAGGATTGGGATGATGTTCAGACTTGGCTGCCCCCCAATCTAGAGATCCTCCTTCTCGCCTCTGGTGCCATCAAACGCCGGCGATCGGTTCGCAGCGGTCAGGAGATGCTGCGTCTTGCACTTGCCTATTCCCTGCTCGACCTGTCCCTGCGTTCCGTCTCGGCCTGGATGGCGGGCGCTGGGATCGGGCAGATGTCTGATGTGGCCGTTCTTAAGAGGTTGAGGTCGGCACCGCCCTTTCTCGAAGCTTTGCTCATTGAGATGCTGAATCGCCGGATTTCTGAACCAGTCAATATGGACCTTCCCCTGAAAGTCCGGCTGATCGATGCAACTACTGTTTCCGAGCCCGGTAGCACGGGTACGGACTGGCGTCTACATACGACATACGATCCTGCAAAAGGTCGCATCGACCATGTTGAACTGACGGCTGTCCATGGCGGCGAGCATTTTGAGCGGGCCAACATCATGCCCGGGGAACTGATCATTGGTGCTCGTGGCTACGCGCACTCCGAGCGGATTCTGGCCATCCAAAAGGCGGGATCCCATGTGCTGGTGCGGATCGGGCACTCAGCCATTCGTATGTGGAACGCGGAAGGGGGACAGGTTGATCCTCTGGCCTTCGCGCTCCGCCTGCGTTCCGGTCCTGGTCGCCCAATGCGGGTGGAGTCGCGGCCTGTGTTGATCAAAGGAATCAAGGGCGACTCATGTCAGGCGAGGCTCATCGTGGTTAGAAAGTCACGGGAGGCGGCGGATCGGGAACGCCGGAAGGCGCGGACCGAAGCGCAACGCAAGGGCAATGTGCCCAGTGAACGGACCCTGAAGGCCGCCGCGTTCACCTTTCTCCTGACAACCGTGGAGAAAGTCCAGGCTTCAAATGAAGACATGGCCGAACTCTACAGGGTCCGTTGGCAAATCGAACTGGCCTTCAAGCGATTGCAATCATTGCTGGGCCTGGATGCCTTGCGCGCCAAGGACCCCCTGTTGGCCAGAGCTTACTTGTTGGCCAAGATGATCGCGGCCGTGCTCATTGAAACCATCGCGGCCAAGTGCCGCGCCATTTCCCCCTGGGGAGTCCCCTTGTCGGGGCAAGCGCAGCCTGTGGCGTGAAGTCGTCTGGCTCCAGGCCCACCTTGTCCCGGCTATTCGTGGCGTCATCCCAATTCAAAACCTCATCGACTCCTGGTGTCTTGCGCGTCCCCGCTTCCCTGAGCCACCAAGAAAGCGCCGCCTTCAGGCGTGCGATTTAGTGGGAAGTTAAGTTAGCGCCTATGCCCATGAACCCCTTCCGAACCTGGATCTAAATCCGTCCCAAAAGGTGTTTCATAGTCACAAAAATCAATGACCATGATTGCAAACAAAGCTAGTTAGAGACTAAAATGTGGAAGTCGGGCTAAGGGATTCTCCTCGCTTTGGAAATTCGGTTGTCCGGCAATAAGGAAGGATTCCTTCCAGCCCTCCAGCCTGCCTGCAGCCACGCCCAGCTGCCGTGAGCGGGCGTTCATTTACTCCCCGCGTAGCCACCGCAGCAACTCTTTCATCTTCCGCCCGGCACCGCTGCCCCCACTTGGCGCGCCTGGTAGGGGCCGATCCAGTTGGCGTTCGGCCGCTCTCCATTGCCCCCACCGGCTGGGTTCTGTCTTACTTCTCTTTCGTTGCCACCCCACTGGGAATCATCCCCAAAAGGGAATCCAAGGGGAAATCGGGGCGGGGGGATAACGCTCGACATAAATCGAGTAATCAACTGTCGAAACTGAGCCCAGCCGGTGGGGGCA
>JANXQX010000244.1 GCA_025353305.1 Holophagaceae bacterium | reverse complement strand
GCTGGCGCCAAAGCTGAAATGCGGCCCCTCGGCATCCAGGATCACCGCGCGGAGATGGGGATTCGGCAGGTGCTCGGCAAGGGCGCCTTGGAGCGCGCCGATCATGGCGGCATCCACGATGTTCGCCTTGGGGCGGGCCAGACGAAGGCGTAACATGGTTTCATCCTTCTCCAGCCAGACCTTGAGGGGGCCTTCACTCATGCCATCCCCCCAGGCACGAGAATCGCGCGTCCCGACAACTGGTGCGCATGGGCAGCGGCAAAGACATCGTTGATTTCGCTCAAAGGGTGGCGTTCGATGAAGGGGGCTAAGGCAATCTTTCCATCCAGTACCAGATCAAGGGCTGCTGGATACAACTCGGTCAGACACCCCCAATTGCCCAGGGCCCGGGCATGGAACGCCATCAGGTTGGAGAGGCGCAGTTCGACCTTGTCCATGGTGAAGCCCACCACGGAAAGGGTTGCCCCGTGGTTGAGCAGGCCATACGCCGTTTCTTGTCCGGCGGCGGTCCCGGAACATTCAAAAATCTTCCATTGCGTGTCGGGCAGACCATTATTCTTGGCGAATTCCTGGATGGCTTTTTTCAGCTCGCGGCCCTGGAGGCTGCGAACGTTGAAGACCTGGGCGGCTCCATGCCCGGCGATGTGATCGAGCTTCGCCTGATCCACATCGAGCGCCACCACGGTGGCACCGAAGGCGCGGGCGATCTGCACCGCGTAGCCCCCCACGCCGCCCACACCCACCACGACGGCAAAATCACCTGGCCTAACCCCAGCCTGCAGTACCGCCTGGTACGGCGTGGTCACGGCGTCGGCCACCACGGAAACATCGGCTAACCGCAGGCCTGCGGCCGCAAGCCGACTTTCGTCCACCGGGCAAAGGCCGTGGGCTGGCACACAAATATGCGTAGCGAAGCCACCCTGGATGTCATTGCCCGGCATCTTTTGGCGGCGACAGATGGTGCCATGCCCAGACTTGCATAACTCGCACTCCCCGCAAGGAATCACGGCCGGGATGATCACAGCCTTGCCAAGCCAGGCCTCGGCGCCTCCCCCAGTGGCCACCACCCGCCCACTGATCTCATGGCCAAGGGTCAAGGGCAGTTCATGGTTGACCCGCACCCCGTCATAAAAGAATCCCAGATCCGTATGGCACACCCCGCAGCCGGCCACCTGCACCACAACTTCCCCCCCGGCTGGGGGAAAGGGGTCAAAGCCGGTTTTGGCGAGGGGCGCACCCGGAGCGGCCATCATCCAGCGGTGCGGTGCCTCGACTATGCTGCTCAACGGCTGTCTCCTTTTACCATTTCCCAAGTACGAGTTATTCCACATATTTAAATATCGGATCCGGGGCCTACCCGAAGTCAAAATATAAATCGAAACGACAACTTATAACTGAAAGTGAATTCAATAAATGATTTATATCATAAGGTTTTATTGTTAATCTAAAATTATTATGTTGAACAATACCGCATTATCTTTTTAGTGTCAACGCTGGATCGATGATTAATGGTCAAAAAGGTGAATATGTGATATTCGTCATAAGCATTCCGATGGAGGCGCTCGCATGATCTTCCGTTGCCAGAAACTGATCCGCTTCGCGCATTGCGATCCAGCGGGCATAGTGTTCTATCCGCGTTACATCGAATTGTGTGTCGAGGCAGTCGAGGATTGGTTCAATCAAGGCCTCGGCGTGAGCTTCTGGGCTCTCCACGAGGAGCATCGCCTGGGTATCCCAGCGGTACATCTTGACGTGAATTTCATCACGCCCAGCCGCCACGGCGACATGCTGGATTTTCTGCTTTCGGTGGCCCACATCGGCAACAGTTCCATGGTTTTGGATGTCATCGTGGAATGTGAGGGCCAAAGACGGTTCCGCGAGAAAATCACCGTTGTGATGGTTTCGCTGGATACCATGCGATCGGTGCCAATAACAGAGCCGTGGCGTCTTAAATTCATGACTTATCTGGAGCCCCAGCGAGTTTAAGTTACATAAGATTTATTTATTTAAAATAACTCACAAATAATGAAAAATATGGGTCGCCGGTAATTGAACTTAGAGCCTTCCATGGACTTCCAATTCGAAATCAGCAAGCGTCTTTCCAGGGAACACCAGGAGGTGACGGCCCTCCTGGCCCGACTGGAGAAACTCATGCAGTCCTACCGCATGGATCACCAGCCCGATTGGCAGGGCCCGGAAGCCCGGCGGGTCATGAGCGATTTAAAAGGCGCTCTCCGCACCGAGATTCCGAATCATTTCGCTATAGAGGAACAGGAACTCTTCCCTTTGTATGCCCGGGAGGGCGGTGCGGACATGATCGAGCTCCTTCTGGCTGACCACCAGGTCATTCTGGATCTGGTCGAGGAACTCAAGCCGCTGGTGGAGAAGGCCTTGAGCCCTCCGGATGGCCTGAGCCAAACCGAATGGGAAACCTTACACGCCAAGGGGACTGTCTTCGTGACCGAGCTTTGTTCACACGCGGAGAAAGAAGAATTCGGCTTCGTGCCTGCTGTTGACGATCTGCTGGAACCAGCCACGGCAAAGCGCATTTTTCATCGCTATCTTCAAATGTAGGAATGCCCCGCAAACACCGCGCTACCAGCCAAAAACCCTCAACCCTTCCAGCGCTTCCTCCATCCGCGTGAAAACAGGCAGCCCGCCAGTCGCCAGGGCTTTGCGCATGGGCTCGTAGGAAGCACCCGCGTCCACGACGATGGCGGCGGCCTTTCCCCTCTGCTCCGCCAGGCACTTCAGATCGCGGGCAAAGACCGTGGCCCGTTCAATAACTTCGAGGTCCAGTTTGCGCGTGAAGGGCACGAGGCCCACCAGAAGCACTTTGGCATCACCATTGAGAAGCAGCTCTTGGATGGCGCGATAGGCAGCTTCATCGGCCATGGGCGTGATATCCAAAGGCAGTTGTGCCGACACAAGGTTTTCCAGCCCGTGGGCCCGCAGGATCTCGCGAAGCGAGCCGATCTCTTTTTCACTGAGGCGGGCGGGCGGAAAAGCGCCGCCCATCAGATCTCCCGCAGCCACACTTTCGAAGCCCGCGTTGGTGAGGACAGCCACGGGGCCGGGTTCCAGGCCAGGAAATGCTCCGAGCCAGGCGAGCCCCGCATCGAAGGCGGCGATGGTGAGGGCGCTCTTGACGCCGGCCCGGGTGAGCAGGGCAATTTCCAGATCGCGATCGCCCGCCAAGGCTCCGGTGTGGCTGGCAGCCGCCGCCTGCCCGACTTCGGTGCGGCCGGCCCGGTAGATCATCAGTGGTCGTCCTGACTGTTTCATGCGGGCGGCGATGAGGGCTGTGGCTTCGAGATCACCGGGTGCGAAACCTTCGACATAAGCGGCCACCGATCGGATTTCCGGATCAAGTTCGAGTTCCTTCAGCAGGTCCGGCAGGCGCAGATCCAATTGATTACCAAGGGCCACGGCCAGACCCAGACGCAAGTGAGGATTGCCGGAAAGCCGGCTTAAAAGAAACGCTCCGCTTTGACTCAGGAGCGCGAGGGAACCACCGCCCTTGGGTGGCGTCCACTTGTCTTCGGGGATGAAGGTCGTGTTGATCCCATTCGAGGGGACCACGTGTCCCAGAAAGTTGGGTCCGAGCAAGGCAGGGGTCCATTTGCCAGCGCGGCGGGCTTCATTCAGCATTCGTTTGAGTCGTTCACCCAATCCGCCGGTGTCCGCACCATCGCCCAGCCCCCCGGCGACGAGGGCCACCACCGAAGCTCCGCCACCCTGTTCGATCAAGGTTTCGACAGATGCCAACGCGACGGCCGCGGGCAACGCGAGCACCAGCAGATCGACGGGTGCCTGAAGCAAGGCCCCGACATCAGGCACACACGGGAGATCCAGGAATCGCGTTTCGCCCGGACGCATGATGAGAAGACCGCCCTGAGGCAAATCGGCGTTTCTCAAATTCTCGATGATGATGCGACCCGCGCCATCGGGTTTGCTGGAAACACCCGCCACGGCAATGCGCTTGGGCGCTTTCAGTGCTCGCAGAAAACCCGAGGGCGGTGCGGGCCGCTCGGGGCTGGTCAAAGCGCTTCGGCCCACGCCGTCCAAGGGGCGTGGGTCACCCTCGGGATCCAGGGCCACAGGGTTGAGCTCCAGCAGGTTCAAACCTTCGGCTTCCGCCAATTCGGCGGTTGCCCAAAGGCCTTCCAGAAAGGCCAGAAGCTGCGGCCGCGTGGTAAGAGGCCTGGTACCACGCAGGGTCCCGAGCCAGACCTGACCCAATAGATGAACTTCCAGTTCTTGCAAGGCCACGCCAGGTTTCACGAAACTCATGGGCCAACGCAATGGTGGTGCGAGCGCGCCAAGCGCATCCGCCTGCATGCCCCCGAGCCCGAGCACCAAGGTCCAACCTCCCTCGCCTTTGGTCAGTGCCGCAAAGCCTTCCGCGGGAAGGCCCGGTGATGTGGCCATCTGGATGCACTCGCAGACCAGGGCGCCGATCCAGGGGTAGCCATCGGCTTCAACCCGGGCCTGCATATTTCTGGCGGCGGATCCCACGGCTTCGCCGTCAAATTGAAGGAATCTAACTGCACCCAACTCGCTCTTGTGCCACAGGTCTTCCGCGATTCCCTTCACCACCACGGCTTCTCCAGGTGCAAAAGGCAGGGGTTCCCCCAGCCACCCGTGCCGCGGCGGTTTCAAGCCCGCCCGGATCAGCAGGCCATAGCAGGCTCCCTCGTGAAGGAAGCCTGTGCTGGTGCTCGCCGGATTCATGCGGGGGTCAGGGATGCGTGTCGCAGGCCCGCGGCGAAAGCCGCCTCGTTAAGCGGCAGTAGGGCCTGTTTGTCTTTCAGCACCATGCGGATGGTGGAGAGGAAGGTTTCCGGCGGGAAGAGTTGAGTCACCGCCTGGATGGCACCCAGCGCCACGATGTTCTTCACCATGGGCCGTTCTAGCCCAAGGGCCAACTGGGTGAGCGGTACGCCCACCATCCTGATTCCCGGGGCCAGGGGCGGCAGGCCTGAAAGATCCGTGATCACCGTGGAATCGTAAATGATCACGCCGTCTGCACGCACGGTGGGCGCGAATTTCGTCAGGCTGGGCATATTGAAGGCCACCAGCACATGAGGATCCGGTGCGGCCGGATTCAAGACTTCGTGCTCGGCGATGTGGACATCCGCGTAGGATGTTCCACCGCGGCTTTCCGGGCCATAGCTCGGGATGTTGGTCGCGTCGAAACCCTCGTCGATGGCGGTGCGGGCCAACAGCATGGCGGCTGTTTGCGCGCCATCGCCCCCGGAACCCGCGAGCTTCAAACTGATGTCGTGGCCACCCAGGTGGTGCGGAAAACCCTTGGCGTGTCGCGTGGGTGCTTCCTGGCTGGCGCCCACGAGGGCCAGGAATTTACCCGGGTCGAAATTGGGTGTCTGGGCCGCGTCCCACCAAGGCTCCACCACGCTGTCCTTTTTGACTCCGAGGGGGAACACGGGTTCCATGCATTCTTTGATCCACTTCTCGGTTTCCTCGGGGGTCATTTTCAGATGCGTGGGGCACTCCGCAAGGACTTCGATGAAGGCATAGCCTCTGCCCTCGGCCTGGATTCGCAGCGCTTTTTCGATGGCCTTCCGGGCCTTGATCCGATGCTTGGCATCGTAGAGCGCCACGCGCTCCACATAGACCGGGCCGTCCAACTGGGCGATCAGTTCCGCCATCCGCATAGGCAGGCCCATGGCGGCCGTGCGGCCTTCGGGGCTGGTGCTGGTCTTCTGGCCGATGAGCGTGGTGGGCGCAAGCTGCCCGCCGGTCATGCCGTAGATGGCGTTGTTGATGAAGATGACCGTGATGGGAATGCCCATCTGAGCCGTGGAGATGGTTTCAGCCAAGCCAATGGAGGCCAGATCGCCATCGCCCTGATAACTGATGACGATGCTGTTGGGATTCGCGCGCTTGTGGCCGATCGCCACCGCCGGGGCCCGTCCATGGGCGGCCTGGGTGTTGCCCACATCGAAGTAGTAGTAGGCGAAGACCGAGCAGCCCACCGGACTTACCAGAATGGTCCGATCCTGGATTCCCAAGGCTTCAATGGCTTCGGCCAGATCGCGATGGACCAGCCCATGGCCGCAGCCAGGGCAGTAGTGGGTGGATCGGCCCTTCAGTCCCTCGCCGTGGGAGTGGCGCTCGAAGTGATCATAGATGACGCTCATGCCTTCACCTCTTCCATCATCCGGGCGTCTTTGATGAGGTGGAATTCCTTCAGGATCCGGGCCTCGATTTCAGTCTGCTCCGGCAGCTTGCCACCGTAGCGCTGCACAAAGGAAATGGGCGGATGATCCAGATCGGCCTTGCTGAGGGCGAGTCGAAGCTCATCCTGGAGCTGGCCGGGGCTGGCCTCCACCACGATGATCCGTTTCGCGTGGGACAGCAGCGGCTTGAACGCATCGATGGGGAAGGGCCACAGCGTGATGGGGCGGAACAGTCCGGCTTTCACGCCTTGTTCACGCATGACTTCCACGGCGCCCTTTGCCATGCGGGCCGGGGTGTTGCAGGCCACCAGGATGATGTCGGCATCGTCACAGCGATAAAGATCGGCCCGTTGTTCCTTCGCTTCGATTTCGGCGTACTTCTCATTCAAGTGGATGTTGTGAGCCTCCAACTCCACCTCGGTGATAAGGATCGAGCTGATGAGGTTGCGGCGATGTTCCAGGTCGCCCCAGACCGCCCAGGCGGGCAGGCCCGGCTGAGTCAAAGTATCGGGCAGGCGCACCACTCCGGTCATTTGGCCCAGATAGCCGTCCCCGAGGATCACCACCGGATTGCGGTAGCGGAAACTCAGTTCAAAGGCGAGGCGTGTCACATCGAGCATTTCCTGGGGTGTGGAAGGCGCCAGCACGATGCCGTGCGTATTCCCATGGCCGAGGCCGCGGCAGGCCAGCTTGATGTCGGCCTGCTCGGGCGCGATGTTTCCGAGTCCTGGGCCGCCCCGCATGATATTCACAAAAACGCCAGGAATTTCAGCGCCGATCATGTAGCTGATGCCCTCCAGCATCAGACTGAAGCCAGGGCTGCTGGTGAAAGTCGCGCAGGGCAATCCGGCCCCTCCACAGCCGTACATCATGTTCACCGCGGCAACCTCGCTGACAGCCTGCACGAAGGCGCCGTCGAGCTTGGGCAGGATCTTGGACATGAGTTCGGCCCCTTCGGTGGAAGGGGTGATGGGATAGCCGAAGACATGGCGGCAACCCGCCAGCAGGGCCCCGATGGCCGATGCGTATGTGCCCTTCAACATCAGGGGTTCGCAGGCTGGGATGGGGACTTCCGTCGCTGGATGATCCAGGGGCGCTACCAAATGATCGGCTCTGGGTCCGAAGAGGGCGGCTGGATCTTCCAGCTCGAAATCCCCGCCGTCAACCTCCGGCGCCACTTGGGGCCTCAGGCCATAGGGTTCGGGGCAGGCCTGGATGCAAAGCTGGCAACCATTGCAATTCTCCAGATCCAGGATGACGGGAACCATCCCGGTGCCAGGGTTGACCTGGTCCCCCTGGGTGATGCAGTCCTTGGCGCAGGCGTCGATGCAACGCAGGCAGCCCTTGCAATACTCAGCCTCTAAAAAAGGTTTGGGTCGGGTTGATGTCGTCGTCGCCATGGCGGTTCTCCGGTACCCCTCAAGGTTCATACCTTGGGTCTGTGCATGGAGTCACAACGGCGTATTCATTGATCGCCGACGCTGTCATAGCTTTGGGGTTGCGCCGAATTTCCGAGCTCTGAAATCTGAATCTATTTGCCCAGCGCCACGAAGGTCGTCACCAGGTCATGGCAGTGCTCACAAGTGTCCTGGGGGTACATGCAGGGGAATCCATCCACCCCGATGCCGGGGCAGTTTTCATGGTGGGCGGTGAGGGTCAGCAACTCGATGCAGGACCTGGCCAAGGCTTCCTGCCGTTCGGCCGGCAGGCTGCGAAGGGCATCCAGCAGGAGGGCTTCATGGGGCACCGACATCTCAACCTCCCTAATGGGTGATCCCAGGATGGGTCGGGTTTGGTGTGCCTTGCGTCACGAACCGTTCTCACCCTGACCGCACCGGAATCTTCAGGTTCAATGGATCATTGGAGAATGAGAATACTCCCCTTCGATCCCGTTCTGGTCGCGCGATTCAGGGCCTTGGCTTTGGAGGCGCTGAAGCGTCCGGTTTCGCCTTTCAGTGAATTGCCGAATGCTCTGGTTGTCGTGGATCCATTCCGCCAGCGCTTGGGCTTTCTAAAGGACAGCACCCTGCAGGCCGTGTTTACCATCTCGACAGCGGCCAATGGGCTGGGTTGTGAAGAGGGCTCCTTTCGCACACCCGTGGGTTGGCACAGGTTCCACGCACGCATCGGCTTAAGAGCAGAGGCGGGCACCCAATTCCGGAGCCGCGTCCCCACCGGCGATGTGTGGCGCGGTGAAGCGCGAGACGAGGATCTGATCCTCACCCGTGTGCTCACGCTGGAAGGATTGGAAGAAGGCATTAATAAAGGACCGGGGGTGGATTCACTGGATCGCCTCATCTACCTGCACGGCACGAATCAGGAGCATTTGCTGGGACAGCCGGTTTCGCACGGTTGCATCCGCCTGTCGAATTGCGATGTGACGGAGCTCTTCGATCTGGTCCGGGAAGGCGATGCGCTGGTGGTGGCGGACCGGGACCTGCCGGATGGTCTTGGTTTGGGCCGCCTGCATTTCGCTGGCGTGGCGGGAAGCGGCATGAGCGCTCTGGCGCAGTTCGTTGTGATGAAGGGCGGCCAGGCGAGCGGCAGCGATCGGGCCTTCGACCGGAATCAACAAGGGAATGCCCGACGGAAACTCGAAGCTCTGGGCGTGAAAATCCATCCCCAAGACGGAAGCGGGCTGAAGGGCGACTGCGCTGCGCTTATCGTCTCCACCGCCGTTGAGGACACGGTGCCGGACGTGGCTACGGCCCGTGCCCTGGGCGTGCCCATTTTGCACCGTTCTGAATTGCTGGCCCGCTTCACGGCCACCCACCGCACCGTGGCGGTCACAGGCACCAGTGGCAAGTCCACCACCACCGCCATGATCTTCGAGCTGCTGCGGAGTGCGGGCCGAAACCCTAGCGTTATCACCGGCGGGGATCTGCGAATCCTGCAAAACGAAGGCCTTATCGGCAACGCATGGGCGGGCGCATCGGATGTGCTTGTCATCGAGGCGGACGAAAGCGATGGGAGCGTGGTGCGCTACCACCCTGCGGTCGGCGTGGTATTGAACCTGCAGAAAGACCACAAGGATGAGGCTGTGGTGGCCGGGATGTTTCGCGAGTTCGTACACAACATCGGTGAATCCTTGGTGCTTGGCGAGGCTGTAAATCTTTCGGAATTCCGCGAAGAGGCAACTGTTTTTGGCTTCGGACAAGGGGTCCAGATACGGGCGGAACAGGTGGATGCCGGACCAGGCTCCTCTCGCTTCAGCGTGGAAGACCTTTCGTTTGAATTGAATGTTCCCGGCCTTCACAACGTGGAGAATGCTTTGGCCGCCTTCGCGGTATGCCGGGTTCTGGGTGTCCCCATGGGAGATCTGGTCGCGGCCCTGCGCGATTTCAAGGGTGTCAGGCGACGCTTCCAGGTGCTGGGTGAATCAAGAGGGATCACGGTGGTTGACGATTTCGGTCACAACCCTGCAAAGATCGCCGCGTCTTTGCGTACCGCGCACCTGCGGGTAGGCCGGGTGCTGGCCGTTTTCCAGCCCCACGGTTTCGGCCCCCTGCGTTTCCTGCGTGCCGAACTGGTGGAAACGTTCGCAGCGGAATTGGCTTCCACGGATCAGCTCTGGATGCTGGAGGCTTTCTACGCCGGCGGTACCACTACGAGGGACGTCTCCAGTGCGGATCTGGTGGCGGATCTACGGACATTGGGATGTGCCGCGACCTTCGCGCCC
>JANXQX010000180.1 GCA_025353305.1 Holophagaceae bacterium | reverse complement strand
CATGAGGGGAAGAATATCTCGCAGCCTAACAACTTGGGGAGCGATCCAAGAGAGGTAACCCCATATGTCAGGTCTCGACTTGGCTCCTGGGCGTTGCACTACCGTTGCACCAACAAAAAAGACCGCTTGGAGGTGCGGTCTAAGTTGTTGATTTTATTGGAGCCGGCGAAGGGAATTGAACCCCCGACCTGCTGATTACGAATCAGCTGCTCTACCGCTGAGCTACACCGGCCGAATGGGTTAGTCTGCCTTGAAACGGGCGTGGGATCAAGGCTTGAGGCTGATCTTCAGGCCCAGGTTTTTGACGGCAAAGGCCCATTCATCCGCAGCTTCGTCAATGAGTTTGGTGGTGGGTTTGCCTGCGCCGTGACCGGCGTTGGTCTCGATCCGGATGAGGGTGGGAGCGGGACCCGACTGGTCCGCCTGGAGTTGGGCCGCGAACTTGAAGCTGTGCGCGGGAACCACGCGGTCATCGTGGTCGCCCGTGAAGACCAGCGTGGGTGGATACTTCACGCCAGGCTTCAGATTCTGCAGCGGGCTGTACTTGATGAGCGTCTCAAAATCAGCCTTCGATTCGCTGCTGCCGTAATCGCTCTTCCAGGCCCAGCCGATGGTGAATTTGTGGAAGCGCAGCATGTCCATGACACCGACATGCGCCAGGCAGGCACCGAAAAGATCCGGTCGCTGGGTCATGCACGCACCCACCAGAAGCCCGCCGTTGCTGCCTCCGCGGATGGCGAGTTTGGGGGTGGAAGTGTATTTCTCTCTGATCAGCCATTCAGCCGCAGAGATGAAATCATCGAAAACATTTTGTTTGTTCCTCAAGCGCCCGGCATTGTGCCAATCGGAACCGTATTCGCCGCCGCCACGAAGGTTCGCCAACGCGTAGACACCTCCCATTTCAAGCCATGTGAGGGTCTGGACGCCAAAGTTTGGCGTCAGCGAGATGTCGAAACCACCGTAGCCATAGAGCAGCGTGGGGTTCTGGCCATCCAGCTTGAGTCCTTTTTTAAAGACCAGGAACATGGGGATCTTCGTTCCGTCCTTCGACTTGAAGAAGACTTGTTCCGTCTCGAAGGCGTCCGGCTTGAAATCCACCGACGGTCGCTTGAAGACCGAGGATTTTCCGGTGGTGAAATCGAATCGATAGACCGTGCTCGGGTAGGTGAACGACGTGAACGCGTAGAAGCCCTCCTTGTATTTGCGTTGGCCACTGAAGCTGCCGACAGTACCAAGGGTCGGCAGCGCGATGTCCCGCTGTTTCCTGCCGTCCAGACTGAAGAGTTCCACTTTCTCGTTGGCGTCATGCATCCAGACCACGACCAACCGGTTGGCGATGAGATCCACGGCCTGGAGCACATCTTCCCCCTGGGCGATCAGCGTCTTCCAGTCCTTGCTCTCGGGCTTGTCCCGGCGAATGGCCACCACCCTGTGCCGGGGGGCGTCTTTATCGGTGTGGATGTAAAAAAAATCTCCGTCATTGCCGATCACGCCGTAGTGCGCATCGAAGTGGTCGAGAAAAGGCTCGATGGCGGAGCCGGGCTTGGAGAGGTCCTTCAGGAAGATCCGGTTCTTGTTTTCGGTGCCTTCGCTCTGGTGGATCAGCAACCATCGGCCATCTTCGGTGACCAAGGCTCCGAGGCCCCAATCCGGATGGTCCGGACGTTCATAAATGAGCGTGTCCCGGGCTTGCCGGGTCCCGATTTTATGAAAATAGATTTTCTGGTTCTTGTTCACGCCTTTCATCGCTTCGCCCGATGCGGGCTCCGCGTAGGCGCTGTAGTAGAAGCCTGAGCTGTCCTTCATCCAGGAAGCGCCGCTGAATTTGGACCATTTGATCTCGTCGTCGAGATCCTTGCCCGTGGCAACGTCCCGGACTTTCCAGGTGACCCAGTCGCTGCCGCCCACGGAGATGCCGTAGGCCAGCAGTTTGCCGTCTTCGCTGGCCGAAATATCGCTGAGGGCGATGGTGCCATCCTTGCTCAGGGTGTTGGGGTCCAGCAGGATGCGGCCGCTGTCTTCCAGGTTTTCGGTCACGAAGAGCACGGCCTGGTTCTGCAAGCCGTCATTGCGGTTGTAGAAGTAATTGCCGCCGCGCCTGAAGGGAACGCCAAAGCGCTCGTAGTTCCAGACCTTGGTGAGCCGGGCCTTGATGGCCTCCCGCTCGGGGATGGCATCCAGGTAGCCACGAGTCACTTTGTTCTGGGCTTCCACCCAGGCCTTGGTGTCTGGCGCGTTGTCATCCTCCAGCCAACGGTAGGGATCCGCCACCTTGGTGCCGAAGTAGTCGTCCACCACGGCATCCCGCCGGGTTTCGGGATATTTCAGGGGCACTTGGGCCATCAGCGCAGTGGCGGCGAGCAGGGTCATCAGGGGAATCCTCAAGTTGGGCTCCTAAAAATCCAAGCGAATATTAAGCATCGCATGATGATGGTATTCGGGGTGACCATAATGGAAGTCAGTGGTAGGCTCCCCAAAACAATCGGAGGCAAGGTTGGCCGCATCCAGCAAGAAAATCTTCGTTCTCGACACCAATGTCTTGTTGCATGACCCCAACGCCATTTTCCATTTCCAGGAACACGATGTGGTGATTCCCATCGTGGTGATCGAGGAGATCGATCACTTCAAGAAGGACCAGACCGAAATCGGCCGTAACGCACGCACGGTGTCCCGCCAGCTTGACCACCTGCGGGAAAAGGGCAGCCTGAGCCTGGGCGTGAAGATGGAGGGCGGCGGCACCGTGAAGGTGGATGTGGCCATGCATCCGCTGGACCTGGGCATCCCCAGCCTGGACAAGCATCACGCGGACAACCACATTCTGGCCTGCGCCCAGTCCCTGCTGAAATCCCGCAAAGAAAAAGTCGTTCTGGTCACCAAGGACTCGAACTTGCGCATCAAGGCCGATGCGGCGGGCCTGCTGGCGGAGGACTACACCACCGACATGGTGGAGATGGAGGAACTCTACAGCGGCACTTGCACGATGGACGTGGACGGCGCGCAGATCGACCAGCTCTTCGACAAGGGCATGACCCCGCCGGTCGACCATCGTCTCAATCCCAACCAGTTCGTCACACTGCAGGACACGGCCAACCCCAGCCATACGGCCCTTGGCCGCTTCTACCAATCCGATGGGCTCATCCGTCCCATCAAGCGTCTGGAGCAGCCCCCGTGGGGCATCAAGCCCCGCAACCGCGAACAGCAGTTCGCCCTGGAACTGCTCCTGGATGATTCCGTCCAGGTGGTCACGCTGTTGGGCAAGGCCGGCACTGGCAAAACGTTATTGGCCATCGCCGCGGGCCTGGTGCAGGTTGTGGATGATGAGCGCTACCACAAGCTGCTGGTCAGCCGCCCAGTCATGCCGATGGGCCGGGACCTGGGTTACCTGCCTGGCGACGTGGATGAAAAGCTGCGTCCCTACATGCAGCCCATCTACGACAACCTGGATTTCATCGTGACGGCGAACATGGACATGCGCCGGCGCTCCACGCTCACGGCAGGCCAGCTCGAAGAAGGCGGCTACCTCAGCATCGAACCGCTCACCTACATCCGGGGCCGCTCCATTCCCGAGCAGTACATGATCGTCGACGAGGCCCAGAACCTGACACCCCACGAAGTGAAGACGATCCTCACCCGCGCGGGGGAAGGCACCAAGGTGGTGTTCACGGGCGATCCGCAGCAGATCGACAATCCCTACGTCGACGCCAGCACCAACGGCCTGAGCTTTCTGGCGGAGCACTTCAAGCGCCAGGAGATCAGCGGCCATGTGACCCTCACCAAAGGCGAACGCAGCAAATTGGCGGAGCTTGCCAGCAATCTGCTCTGATGTTCCGATGCCATCACCCTTGAACGATATCCCTGCTGAGCTTCGGACAAAGCTTCCGCCCAGCTTCAAGGTATTGAAATGGAAACTCACCTTCGCAACCCTGGGCCTGGTTCTTGTCGCATTTTTTTTCTTGGCCTTGCTCGGATTGTTCGATTTGCAACGGACCTCCGCCGCGGCGGTGGAAAACAGGGAATGGCGCCAACTCCAGCAGATGGTGGAGCAGATGCAGAATGACGACGGCGCCAAAGTGCTCTACGCCCAGGCAGGAAAACGGATTCAGGGCTGCCCCACAGAAAGTGATTTTCTGGGACTGCTGGCCAGGACCCGTTCAAGGCTGGAGCCCCTCCCCTCCCACGTTCCGCGAGCCCTATGGGGCCGGGCATCCTGCACCTTGCAGGATCACGGGAAAGCCCGCCTGGCTTGGATCTCCTATCGAAACTCGAAGGGATTAAGGATCGCCACTCGATGGGAAAACGGGTCTTTGATGGCCCTTTCGTTAAACTGAACGCTGGTGAAGGAGTGAGCCATGGCGGATTCAAGTTGGGACAATAATGGTCAGCCAATGCAACGCAAGCAGGGCATGTCCATCTGGGCCAAGGTGGCCATGGGCTGTGGAATCATTTTCCTGTTGGGCCTGGGGGGTTGCGTGGTCTTGGGCACCACGTGCGCCCGGGCCATCGGCAAGACCATGGATGGCCGCGAGTGGGTCCAGTTGAAAGCGGCCGTGCAGCAACTTCAAAGCGACGAAGGCACCAAAGCCCTCTACCAGGCGAATCCCGATCTCTGGCAGGCCTATCCCTCTGAAGAAAACTTCCTGCAGCAGGCAAGAACCTGGCGTCCGAAACTCGAGCCGCTGCCTGCGGAGATGCCCAGTGTCTTCACAGGGAAGATCAGCTACAACGTCCAGGTGAACGGCGGCTTCCGCAAGGTCGAGCTGGGCTACACGAACACGCGCGGGGCCGCCATCGCCAGCCGCTGGGAGAATGGGCGGCTTCAAATGCTCAGCGTGAATTGATGGCGGATTCCAGTTGGGATAATGCCGGAGGACGGTGGGCCAGTAAAAACCGGAATGCCGACCTGGCTGAAAGTCAGCTTGGGTTGCGGGGTTGCGCTGCTCATAGTGCTCTGCACATGCGTGGGCGGATCGATCTATCTCCAGCAGAGGATCAAGAAGGACCCTGAAGGATTCAAGCGTCAGATCAAAGGATTTGTGCAGGCGAAGATCCAGGATGACTGGACCTTCCTGCGCAGGGCCGTCGAGCAGATCCGAACCGATGAAGGCGCCAAGGCCTTTTACGCCGCCAACCCGAAACTCATCCAACAATATCCCTCGGAGGCTGAATTCCTGGAGGCTGTCAAAGGCTGGCGGTCGGAGCTGCAACCCATTCCAGAGGCCATGCCCGATTTCGATAGCCGCGATCTGCAATATACCCAGGGTATTCGAGGTGGTTGGGTGAGTTACCGCTTTCCCAACGGCAAACATGTGCGTTTGGCCTGGGATGGCCCCAAATCCAAGAGCGATCCGAGCAGCCATCAGCTCACCGAGTTCACGGTCCGCTAGCTGATGGACGGGTTTTACGCGAAGATTCAAGGATGACTGCTGTCGCATTGAATCAGGACGCTCTGGAACTGCTGCTCAAGGGCACGGTGACCTGCCATACCCGGGAGTTGCTGAAAGCCAAGCTCGCCATGGGCACGCCACTCCGGGTGAAGGCAGGCTTCGACCCCACCGCGCCGGACCTGCACCTGGGCCATGGGGTGCTGTTGCGGAAGATGGCCCAGTTCCAGAAGCTCGGCCACACCGTCATTTTTCTCATCGGCGATTTCACAGGGCTGATCGGTGATCCCACGGGCAAGAAGGCGACGCGCCCTGCCCTCACCCAGGAAGAAGTGCTGGCCAATGCCGAGACCTACAAGCACCAGGTCTTCAAGGTTCTGGATCCTGAAAAAACGGAAATCCGCTTCAACAGCGAATGGATGGGCGCGCTGAAAGGCGAGGACTGGATCCGCCTGGCATCGAAATTCACGTTGGCCCAATTGCTCGAACGCAATGATTTCCAGAAACGCATGGCGGAACAGCAGCCCATCAGTTTTCATGAACTGCTGTATCCGCTGGTGCAGGCCTACGACAGTGTGGCCCTGGAAGCCGATGTGGAACTGGGCGGCAATGACCAGCTCTTCAATCTCATGCGGGGCCGGGATCTGCAGGACGCATCGGGCCAGGCGCCCCAGGTGGTTCTGACAGTGCCCCTGCTCCTGGGAATGGACGGCGTGGAAAAGATGTCGAAGAGCCTCGGCAACTACATCGGATTCATGGAGGATTCCGATGCGCAGTTCGGCAAGACCATGAGCATCAGCGACACCACCATGTGGGACTGGTGGCTGCTCCTCACGGACAAACTGCCTGCTGAAATCGAAGCCCTGAAGGCCGGCCACCCCATGGACGCCAAAAAGGCCCTGGCCACCGAGATTGTCGGCCAATTCCACGGCATTCCTGAAGCCGCTCAGGCCGAAGAACGATGGATCAAGCGATTCTCCGAG
Organism: Holophagaceae bacterium; assembly: GCA_025353305.1. The sequence goes on along the minus strand of JANXQX010000180.1, from coordinate 13,836 downwards.
CGCCAGACCTCGGACGCGCCAGAGGTGAGCGTGAATTCCACTGAAGGGGAGATCCAGTTGGCGCGCCTGCTGGTGGAACAGGGCCTTGCCTCTTCGCGAAAGGAAGCCGAACGGCTCATCGCCCAAGGCGCCGTGAGCCTGGATGGGGAAAAAATCTCGGATCCTTCCTTCCGGCTGGCCCTGAAGACCGCCATGAAGCTGCTGGTCAAGGTCGGGAAGCTCAAGCTCCAGCGTTGGGTGGTCAAATGATGCCCCTCTCGGCTCTTCAGGATCTCTTTCAGCGCTACCGCGAAGGGGCCACCGGACAATGGCGCCTGGGCAGCGATCCCCAACGGAACATCTTTTTTGACCAGGGACGCATCGTCTTCGCCCAAAGCACCCATCCCCTGGACCGGTTGACCCACCTGCTGGTGGAAAGGGGTCGCCTTACCCAGGATCAGATGGACTACGCCATGTCCAATCTCCAACCGGGAATGAGCGTAGGAAAGAACCTGATCCAGCTCGGTTTCATAACCCAGCGAGATCTGCTGGACATGGCCAAACTCCAAGTGGAGCGGGTCGTCTGGGGCGCCATCGGGACCGCCAACGTGGCCCCAGTTTTCATGGCCAAGGAACTGGATGCCACCGTGGTCCGGCTGAGCCTGGATACTCCGGCCCTGCTGCTGGGCGGCCTTTTGAATCTCAAGGACCGGGAGCGCTTGCTGGAATTGCTGGGGCCCCTCTCGCAGGTCATGGTGCTGGACCGGATGAGGCTCAACAGCCTGGAGCTTCCACCAGACCTGGCAAGGGTCCCGAGCCTTCTCAACGGGCGCCGGACCCTGCTGGAATTGAGCCGGGATGCCGCAGCGGAGCCAGTGCGACTGGGGGCTTTTGTCCTCTTCCTGCGGGAGATGGGTTGGGGGCACCTGCAGGACCAGCCGGAACCCTCCACCCAGGACCTGCTGGATCTGCCTCTCGGCGATGAGGACGCCCTGGTAACGCCCGCCTCACTCCCAGCGCCGCCGGAAGAAACCCCTGCCCTGATCCCACCGATCATCAGCCTGTCTGAGCTACCGGCACCCCCTCCAGAGCCCGATGCGCTCCCGGGCCCCACGCCGCCGCTCTTCCACAGCATCCGGGCTGCATCCTCGCCAACCCATAACATGGATCATTTGTCTTCAGCCTTGGACCGCATCAAGGAGTCATGGAATTCCGATGGGTCAAAAGCATCCGAAGTCCCACTGGATCCTGGGTTTCCAGGCGAGGAAGACGAGGATGACCAGGCCCTGCCGCCACCGGCAACCAGAGACCAGGTTCCCATTCCATACACGGTGGAATCGGGACAGGCTGTCATGCCCGCACCGGGCCTGGGGGTTCCCCTGCTGCGACTTCCGCCTGAACATGAAGCAATTCCCAATCCTTCCTTCGGCGAACCTCGAACAGGATCCGCCCCGAGCGGAACGAGATGGGGGCTCATCCTTGGATTAGGCATTTTGGTTGGAACGGGGATCTTTGCGGGCTATTGGTGGACTCAGAACAAAACCCCCAACCTGCCACCCCATGACCTAGTCGTTCCCTCCGCCGACAGCAAAGGTGGCAGCAAAAGCGGGGATGCAACTCCGAAACCGCTGGCCGTGCCGGCTGCCCCCGTAGCCACTCCAACGGCAGTTCCCATCAATGCACCCGCACCCAACCTTGAAAAACCCGCAAAGGCACCTCCGCCTGCTGCGGAACTTCAGCCGTCCCCTGTCCCCAAAGCCATCCCGGCACCACCCATCCCAGCTCTCGCCACTCAGGATGCGGGCTTGGCTAAATTTTATACACAGGGCCTAGCTCACAAGGCCACCCTGCCCAAGGGTTCCTGGACCCTCCGCATTGAAATCGCCTGCCTGAAGGACACTGTCACTAACGCCGCCAAAGTGCTGGATGCTGCTGGCACCCCCTGTTACATGCTGCCCATCAAGATGAATGATGGCAAATATTGCACACAAATTTTCAGCGGATCCTTCAAAGACCGGGAAGCAGCCGAAGCCCATGTGAAAAACCTGCCGCCAATGTTCCTTACCGGGGGCAGCAAGCCCCGGCCTTATCTAGTATCAGATATACCTGAAAAGCAATGAGGACAAGCTGTGCACGCACCCTTAAATGGGTTTTATTTGGGCATTTTTCCTTTACTTTGCAAGGCATTCCGGTAAACTGGCTAGATAGACCGTGGCGACGGTTCCAGTTCTCCGGAGATGCATGACCTACCCCATGGCCATGAACGGAAATTCTACGGGTCTGATCTGGACTCGCCAGGTGGAGATCCGTCTGCTCAAGGGGGCTCCTCGCTCCCAAAATGGTGGTCTTCTGGGCAAGGTTCGGCGCTTCACCCCCTCGTCGGCGGCTGCCCTGGGCCTGCTCTTCACCTTGCATTGCAGCCGTGTGGAAGTTTCCCATTCCGTGCGCCGCAGTGGCCACATCCCGAATTCGGTGACGTCCACCTCCCGGGGTTACGAGGAAACCGGTGAAGCCAGTTGGTACGGTGGCAATGGCGATGGGTTTTCCGGAAAGCCTACGGCCAGTGGCGAGCTCTTCAACCCCAAGGAACTGACCTGTGCCCATCGGACTTTGCCGCTTGGCACCTATCTTGAGGTTGAGAACCTCGACAATGGAAAACGGGTGGTGGTGAAAGTGAACGACCGGGGTCCCTTTGCAAAAGGCCGGATCCTCGATCTGTCAAAGCGGGCCGCCGTGGATCTTGGATTCCTGGCCGATGGGTTTACCCAGGTAGCCATCCGAAGTGTTGATGTTTCCGGTTCCCCGAAGGCACTGGACCCCGCGCTGGACCAGCTGAACCCCTACACCATCCAGGTTGCCGCCTTGGCCGAGAAAGCCAATATCGAGCGCCTTAGCCGGGAGCTGGAAGAGGGTTCATTCGGACCGGTGAGCCTTTTGGATGGCATCGCCCGGGACGGTCGCTCCGTGAAGCGGGTGCGCGCCGGCAACTACCTTAAGCTGAATGATGCGGAACAGGCCGCGGATAAACTTGCCAAGTTCTTTAAGGACCGTGGTGTCGAGCCCTTCATCACCCGCCAGCGCTAAGGTCTATCTGGTCATCCCCGCAGGCGGCCAAGGGAAGCGCATGGGCGGGAGCGTGCCTAAGCAATTCCTCGACTTTGAGGGCAGACCATTATTGAAGGCCACCATCGAGGCTTTTCTGCGGCCCGGGATGCCAGCGATTGCTGGCGTTTCGCTGGCGGTTCCCGTTGATCGCATGGATGAGGTCCAGAGCTGGGACTTCGATCTGCCGACCTGGGTAGTCCAGGGCGGCATCTCCCGCCAAGCCTCGGTCCTGGCGGCCCTTTCCGCACTTCCGGACGAACCCGGGTCCACCGTTCTCATCCATGATGCCGTACGTCCCTTCCCACCTGCCGAACCGGTCCTGGCGGCCATCCATGCGCTGGAATCGTGGGGCGGCGCAGTGCTTGGCGAAGCCTCCACGGACACGCTCAAACGGGTGGACGGCCAGGGTCGGGTATTGGAGACGGTCCCGAGGGAAGCCATTTTCCGCGCCCAGACCCCTCAGGCAGCCAGGCTGGGCACTTGGCGGCGGGCTTTTGCCTGGGCCGCGAAAACGGGCTTCGAAGCCACCGACGATGTGGCCTTGCTGGAAGCTCTGGGATTGCGGGTTCTACTTGTGCCTTCCCCGGCTTCCAACTTGAAAATAACCACCCCTGATGATTGGAATCGGGCCACAGAGTGTAGGCGTTGAAGCCACGGCGCTACCTGATTTCAATCAATTTAAGACAAAATAAATAAGCAATTACAGCTTGGCACGAAAATGGCTTAAGAGCTTATCATGACGATTTGGAACCGCAACCCTCGCCCCCAGACCTTGGCGATGCCTGTAAGCGTGAAGGGCAATGGACTCCACGGCAATCTGCCCTGCACGGTCCGCTTGGTGCCCGTCGACCGCGCCACGGGGTTGATCTTCCACCATCTGCCTTCCGGCACCGATATTCCCGTGGGAGCGGAGCATACAGGTGATCTGACCCGGGCCACCACCCTGGTGAAGGACGGCATCCGCCTTCAAACCGTCGAGCATCTGCTCTCTGCCCTCATGGGTCTGGAAGTTGAGCACCTGCTCATTGAACTCGACGCTGAAGAATTGCCGATCCTGGATGGCAGTGCTGAACCCTGGGTTTCGGCCATCCTTCAGGCCGGAGTTCAAACGCTCAACGGCCAACGCCGTTTCATCAAGATCAACCAGCCCCTGGAAGTGCGCCAAGAAGAGAAATGGGTCCGGGTCTCTCCCTCGAACGGTTTTGGCCTGCGAATACGCTACACCATTGATTTCGACCACCCCGCTATCGGTCGTCAGAGCCGGGAGTTCAGTCTTACGCCAGATAAATATCGCCGGGACATCGGCACTGCCCGCACCTTTTGCCTGGAGGAAGAAATTGACTTCATGCGCGCCCGGGGCCTGGCCCTGGGTGGGAGTCTGGAGAATGCCCTGGTCTTTGGCCCCGAAGGCCCGCTGAACGATGTGTTGCGCTTCGAGGACGAAGCCGTGCGCCACAAGATGCTCGATCTGATTGGCGACTTGGCATTGCTGGGCGCGCCCTTGGTAGGCCTCGTGGAAGCCCATGCCGCGGGGCACGCTCTGCACGTGGCCCTGGCCAAGGCGATTCTTGATCAACCCCAGGCTTGGGTCTGGGCTGAACTGCCTGAAGTGGATGGCTCCAGGAAGCGGCCGGAACCACGCTTCTCGCCGGCGTTTGCGGGCACCGCTTAGAACGTTTCTTAATTCTCCTTGATGCAAGCCCGTTCGCCTGCGACCATTCTTTTTTCCCCACGAGGTTCACAGGTGTTACTTCATCTCCTCCATCCGACTGATTGACCGGGCCGAGCTGCCCGGCGGATTTTCCGACCTGGTGGCAAGACTCAGCAGGGATGCAGAGATCGAGCGGGACACCCAGGAACGGGTTGCAAGGATCCTGGCGGATGTGCGCCTGGAAGGGTTGGACGCCGTACTCAGATACACCGAAGCCTTTGATGGCCTGAAGCTGGATCCTTCCAGGTTGCGGGTTCCCACAAACGAATTGAGCCAAGCATTGGCGGAGCTTCGGGCCTCGGATCCTGAACTTATTTTCGCTCTGGAATCCCTCATCGGCAACGTGCGCCGCTTCGCCGAAGGCCAGCGCCACTGCATCTCGGACCTGAGCCTGGGCCTGCCCGGCGGCGGCACCGTGGGAGAGCGTTGGGTACCGCTTTCCCGTGTGGGGCTGTATGTGCCGGGGGGCCGCGCCTTCTATCCCTCCACCCTGGCCATGGCCGTGATCCCGGCCCAGGTCGCAGGAGTTGGCCGCATCGTAGCGGTGACGCCGCCCAAGGCCGAAGGGCCGGACCCGCTTGTGCTTGCCACGGCGGCCCTACTAGGGCTGGACGAGATCTACACGCTTGGCGGCGCTCAGGCCGTGGCCTGGCTGGCGTTCGGGGAACCTGCGGTGGATCTCATCACCGGACCCGGCAATCGTTTTGTCGCTGAAGCCAAACGCCAACTCCAGGGCCGCTGTGGCATTGATTCAGTGGCCGGCCCGACTGAGCTGCTGATCATTGCCGATGGCCACGCGGATGCCGCGGTCGTTGCCGAGGACATGTTGGCCCAGGCCGAGCATGATCCAGACGCAGCCGCGGTGCTGGTTTCCGAGGACCAGGACCTGCTCGATCGGGTGGCGCTGGAACTGGAGGCTCGCGTGGCGGCGTCGCCCCGCCGCGCCATCCTGGAACAGAGCCTCTCCGCCCACGGCCTGCTTATCTGCGCCACCCGGGAACAAGCCATCGCCTTTGCCCAGGAATGGGCGCCGGAGCACCTGGAATTGGTGGTCGGCGATCCAGAAACCTGGGTGCCCTTCCTGACCACCGCAGGCGCACTGTTCCTTGGATCCAGCAGCGGGGAAGCTTTCGGCGATTACGGGGCAGGCCCCAACCACGTGCTTCCGACCAGCCGCACCGCCCGGTATTCCAGCCCGCTGGGGGTAGCGACTTATCTGAAACGTCAGAGCCTGATCCAGCTGAGTCCGGCGGATGCGGCCTCCATGGCTCCTTGGGTCCAGCGCCTGGCCGAAGCAGAAGGGCTTTACCATCACGCGAGGAGCGCGGAGCATCGAGGACATTGAAGATTCTCGATGCCCGGTGGCCAAGGCGCTACAGACCATTCACTTGCATTCCATTCATCCGCTGACGGATTCCAACATGTCCTTTCTTCGACCCGATCTTGAAGCAACACCGGCCTACACACGGCCCGAAGAACCCGTTGGCCTGGTGCGCCTGCACATGAACGAGGCCGCCATGGACTGGCCGAAATCCGCCAAGGCAGCTCTTCTGGCGAGACTTTGCGATCTGCCCTTCCAGCAGTATCCCGAACGCCAGGCCGAGCTCACGGAACGCTTGCGGCTGCGCCTGGGTGCGCCCGAAGGCGGCCTGCTGCTGGGACCGTCGAGTGGCAACCTGTTGGATCACGTGGCACTCGCAGGCCTCCGCCCGGGCGACACCGTGGCCATTCCGGCACCGGGCTTCAGCCTGTACCCCATGCTGGTGCGGCGCCACCAGGGCCTGGTTCGTCCCCTGAATGTGGGCACGGGCTTTCCGTTGGAACCCTGGTTCAAGGCCCTGGACTGTCGGCAACTCTGGATCACCCTGCCCAACAACCCGACCGGTGCGTGGCTTTCGCCCGATGAGCTGGAACCCCTGCTGCGGGCTGCCGCTGCCCAACCTGAACCGCCGCTGCTGGTGTTGGACGAAGCCTACGCAGAATTTGCTTCACTCACTCACAGGCTCGCCGTGGACCGCTACCCGAACCTGCTGCTGCTGCGCACCTTCAGCAAGGCCTTGGCCTCGGCGAGTTGGCGCCTGGGCTATCTGCTGGGGGACCCGGCGTTGATCCGCAAGCTGGCCGCACTGCAATTGCCCTATTCGATTCCAGCCGCCAGCCTGGAGGCTCTGGACGTGGCCCTGGATTTCGCCTCTGAATTTGATACGCAGATCCGCACCACAAGTGATCTGAGGGAGCGTTTGAGAGGCTCGCTGCCGAATCACGACATTGCGCCGAGCGCCGCCAATTTCCTGCACATCGCGCCGGACCCGGCCCCCGCGCTGAAAAACGCCGGATTACTGGTGCGAGCCTTGCCCGGAACCAACACTGCCCGGGTGGGGATCGGCACGGAAGCGATTGTCCAACGCACAGCCCTGGCCATGGAGGCAACCCTCGCCAAGGCCACACCGCGAACCCGTCGCGAATTGCTCGTGCTCGATGTGGATGGTGTCCTCATCGAGGCCGATCGAAGCTTCATGGAAGCTGTGAGCCGCGCATTGGCCGAGGTTGTGCCCGACCTTGCCTGGACCGATGAGCATTTCCGCGCCTTCAAGCGCGTGGGCGGTTTCAACAACGACTTCCGCCTCTGCTCCGCTGCCTGGGTGCTGGCTGAACACGGCGCCATGGAGCGGCTATGGACGGCCGGCGGCATTGGATTCCCGGATCTGGAGAACGAGATCCAGCAGCGTGAATCGGCATCCCAGATCGTGGTCCAGAGGCACTATGCCGACACGTGCAAACTGGAAAGCCCCCTGATCGAGCTGCAGGCCCTGCGCTCTCTTGGATGTGACCTGGCCATCCTCACGGGCCGCCCGCCCGAGGAATTGCTCATGGCCTTCGAAGTGCTGGGCTGGCAGCTGCCCGCCATCGCCGATGCCGCGCCCCATCTTCGGAAGCCCTCGCCCAGCGGGCTCCTGCAGCTCGCCGACGCCTTCCGCGCCGAGTCCATCACTTTCGTCGGGGACACCCGCGATGACGCGGCCTGTCTTCGTTCGGCGCGCGACATCCGGCCGGATCTCACCTGGCGTTTTGCGGCGGTGGGGGTCGATCGTGATCTCATCACCGGCCAGAGCGATCTGTCCGCGCCCACGCTTCTCGACCTTCTTCCCTTGCTCCAGGAGCAGCCATGAGAACCAGCACACTGCAGCGCGCCACCAACGAAACGGACATCACCCTGAACCTTTGCCTGGATGGCGGCGCCGCCGACATTTCCACGGGTCTCGGCTACTTCGATCACATGCTCATGCAGCTGGCCCGGCATGGCGGGCTCGGCCTGGAGATCGAAGCCAAGGGGGATCTGCACGTGGACAGCCATCATCTTGTGGAAGACGTGGGCCTGTGCCTGGGAGACGCCCTGCGCGAGGCCCTGGGCGATCGCAAAGGCATCGCCAGGTGGGGCGAGGCCCACGTGCCCATGGATGAGGCCCTGACGCGCGTGGTGGTGGATCTCAGTGGACGGCCCTACTGCGTTTTCCAGGCGGAACTCCCGAAGCTCATTCTCGGGAATGGGTTCCAGGTGGAAATGGTGCGGGAATTCTTCCATGCCTTCAGCGCCCGGGGGGCGTTCAATCTTCACGCGGCGGTGCTTTACGGCGAGAACACCCATCATAAAGTTGAAGGGCTGTTCAAGGGTCTTGCCCGCGCCCTGAAACAGGCGGTCAGCGTGCAAGGCGACGACCTTCCCAGCACCAAAGGAACCCTGACACTATGACCATGCCGGCCGCTCTATGATCACGCTCCTGGATTACGGCGCGGGAAATCTGACCTCCCTGGAAGGGGCGTTGGAAGCCCTGGGCTATGCCTTTGAGCGCGCCGAAAACCCCGCCAGCGCTGTGGCCGAAAGCCTTTGGCTGCTGCCCGGGGACGGCCACTATCGGGCGGCCCAGAGCAGCCTCCAGGCCAGCGGATGGTGGACCGCCCTGCACTCCAGGATCCGCCAGGACCGGCCGTTGCTGGGCATCTGCGTGGGCCTCCAGTTATTGGCCGAAGGCAGCGAGGAGGCCCCCGAAGCCCCGGGCCTGGGTCTGTTCCCGGGAGTCGTGCGCCGCCTCGGGCCGGGTGTGAAAGTGCCCCACATGGGCTGGGCCATGACCTCGCGGGCGGACGTCCATCCTGCTTTTTCAGAAAACGCCACAGGCTGGCTGTATTTCGTCCACAGCTACGCCTTGGATGTGGGGGATTGCACAATTCTCTCGGCCGAACACGGCCGGCTTTTTACCGCCGTGGCGGCGAGGGGCAGGACGCTGGCCTTCCAGCCCCACCCCGAAAAATCCGGGACCTTCGGCCGGAACCTGCTCGACCAGTCCCTGCGCTGGCTCGGCGAAATTCCACAGGTGAAAGCATGATCCAGCTCATCCCATCCCTGGATCTGCTGGGCGGCGGTGTGGTGCGCCTGCTGCACGGCGACTTCAACCAGGTCACCCACTACGATCTGAAGCCGGGAGAATGGATCGAGAAGTTGGTGGCGGCTGGCGCCACGCGCATCCATCTGGTGGATCTGGACGGCGCCTTCGGTCTGGCTCGCCAGCCGGACTTCCACACTTTCCCCAAGCTTTTCCCGCGGGTTCGCTTCCAACTGGGCGGCGGCCTGCGCAGCCGCGCGAGCATCGAGCAGGCCCTGGAGCGCGGCTTCGATGCGGTGGTGGGAACCCTGGCTGTGGAGCAACCGCGGGAGTTGGCGGGCCTGCCCGTCGATCGCGTGATCGCCGCCTTGGATCTGCGCGGCGACCGCGTGGTCACAAAAGGATGGCAGGCGACAAGTTCCTGCGACTCCACGGATGTCTTCGAAAGCCTGCTCACGCTGGGGTTCACCCGCGCGCTGGTGACCGATGTGAGCCGGGATGGATCCTTGCAGGGGCCGGGTCTTGAGGCCACCGCCTGGATCGCGAAGGAGGGATTTTCGGTACAGGCATCCGGTGGCCTCCGCAGCCTGGAGGACCTGACCGCCCTGGAAGCGATCCCGGGCGTTGAAGGCGCCATCAGCGGCAAGGCCCTGCTCGAAGGCCGCATCGCGTTGGATGATCCCCGGACCCGCGCGGCACTTGTTGGAGGTGTCGGCCCCAAGGCCGAAGCCGCGTCAGCGGGAGGTGCTTGATGCCCGCCAAGCGTGTCATTCCCTGCCTGGATGTGAAGGATGGCCGCGTGGTGAAGGGCATCCAGTTCCAGAACCTCCGGGACCTTGGAAGTCCCGTGGAATTGGCCCGGCGCTACGATTCCGAGGGCGCTGACGAAGTGGTCTTCCTGGACATCAGCGCCAGCGATGAAGGCCGTTCCACGCAGGAGACCTGGGTGCGCCAGGTGTCCCGGGAACTCACCATTCCCTTTGCGGTGGGCGGCGGTGTTACAAGGCCCGAAGACTTCACTCGACTGCTGCGGAATGGCGCCGACAAGGTGGCCGTGAACACCGCTGCGGTGGGGAATCCAGAGCTGGTTCAGGAAGCCGCGGCCCTGGTGGGGTCCCAATGCGTCGTGGCGGCCGTGGACGTGAAACGCGATCCCGAATGCGGTTGGCGGGTATTCATCAAAGGTGGCAAAGAGGCCACGAACCTTTCGGCCCTGCCGTGGCTCCGGCGGCTTCAGGAACTCGGTGCCGGCGAGATCCTGCTCACTTCCATGGACCGCGATGGCACCCTGGAGGGCTTTGATCTGGACCTGCTTCGCGAAGCCGCCAGGCTGGATATTCCGGTCATCGCATCCGGGGGCGCGGGCACGGAAACGCATTTCCTGGAGGCCCTGGAAGCGGGCGCCGACGCTGTGCTTGCGGCCACCCTATTCCACGAAGCCACGCTGCCGATCGCGCAGCTTAAGCGATTCCTGAGCGGGCGGGGCCAGCTCATGCGACTGGAGGAACCATGCAAGCGGTGAACGAGCCTCGGTTCAATTTAAATGTTCTGCATTTCGACGAGACGGGACTTATTCCCGGTGTCGTGCAGGCGCCCTCGGGCGAGGTTCGCATGGTTGGCTACTTGAACCGCGAAGCCCTGGACAAGACCCTCCAGTCTGGCTTCGTGACTTTCTGGAGCCGCTCCCGCCAGACGCTGTGGACCAAGGGCGAGGGCAGCGGCAATCGCCTGAAACTCGTGGAACTCCGCACCGATTGCGACAGCGATTGTCTGCTCATCATCGCCGAACCCGTGGGCCCAACCTGTCACCGAGGCACGGACAGCTGTTTTGATGATGAAGCCGCGGAAGTCACCGACGCGGTAAAAGCCCTTGAAGCCTCGACGGCTACCACCCTGCCCTGGTTGGACCGTCTTGAAAAACTGCTGCAAAGCCGCAAGGCCACCGCCTCGCTTACGGGAAGCTACTCCCGGAAGCTCTTCGCTCTCGGTACCGACCGCATCGCGAAGAAAGTCGTGGAGGAAGCGGGCGAGGTCATCCTTGCCGCCAAGAACCATGAACGCGAGGCGACGGCCAAGAATCATGAGGACTTCATCGGTGAAGCGGCCGATCTGCTGTTCCATCTGGAACTGTTGCTGGTGGATCGCGGGGCGAGCCTCCATGATGTGGTCACTTTGTTGAAGGCCCGCCACCTCGGCCGGAGCGGAAAATAATGGCCACGCACACTCCGCATTTCCCCGACCTGCTCTTTTCTGGCGCCGCGCGCCTGCGGCGCTGGGAAGGCCTGCTCATGGGCCTGCTAGCCAACGCAGGCTATCAGGAACTGCGCTCCTCCTTGGTCATGCGCGAGCCCCACGAGAAAGCTTCCCTGCGTTTTTTCGATGGTGACCACTTGTTGGCGTTGCGCTGGGATTACACCACCGCCCTGGCCCGGATGCTTTCGAAAAGGTTCGCGGAACCGCCGCCACGCGTGAGTTACGCCGGTGCGGTGTTCCGCCGGGCCAACCAGCCCTGGGAACCCGTGGAGCGCTTCGAGGTGGGGTGCGAGCGGATCCATGCCGACGAGCCCAGCCGTGATGAAGCCGACGTGGAACTGGCCCGGCTCCTTATGGCTGTGCCCGCCACCCTGGGACTGCGCGCCGCGATCCTGCAGATCGGCAGCGCCGCGCTGCTTCGATCTCCCATGGAACAGGAACAGTTCCCCAAAGCCCTGGCCGAGGACATCACGCGGGCATTGCTGCGCCGTGCGCCCCACCGCGTGAAGGAAGCCCTCGGTGATCATCCTGCTGCATCGCGCATGCTCGCCCACGTCGAAGCGTTGCTGTCGGAATCCGACGGCATTGCTGGATTGCAGGCCCTGGACCGCAGCCCCTATGCCGGACTCCTGAAGGACGAGCGTGAGCATCTGAGGAAAACGTTGGAAGCCTTGTCGCCGTTCGTCCCCGAAGGACTGCGCTTGCGATTGGATCTGGCGGATGTGCAGGGCCTGGATTTCTATACGGGTCCCACATTGCGGCTTTACGCGCCCGGCGCGCAGCAGGAACTGGCCGCGGGGGGCCGCTATGACCGCCTGTATCCGGAGCTGGGCAAGCCCTGGTTCGCGGCGGGTTTCTGTGTGCGCCTTTCCCCGCTTCTGGATCTGGCGGAAACGCGACCGGACCTCTTCCATTCACTTGGAGCGGAGGTCCAATGACGCATCCAGGCAGTCTCTTCAACAGCGAACCAATCCTCATCGCCTTTCCGAAGGGCCGCCTTGGCGACGAACTGCTCGCCAGACTCACGGGAACGCCTTTGGCTTTGGATGAAGCGGCGTTGAGCTCTCGCGTTCTGCGCATTCCCACCGCGACCCCCCATGTCCAGGTGCTGCTGCTGAAAGGCACCGACCTGCCCCGGTATGTGGCGGCTGGTGTGGCCTCACTGGGCATCGTCGGTTCGGACACTTTGGATGAAGTGGACGTGGATCTTCTGGAACTCGCGGATCTCAAATTCGGCGCCTGCCGGCTTTCCCTTTGCGGCACCGAAGGCCTCACCCTCGATGCGCTGAAACAGAAGCCCCACTTGCGTCTCGCAACCAAATTCCTGAAGGCCACGGCCGCCTGGCTGAAGCGGGAAGGCCTGACCGCAGAATTGGTCCCTTTGCAAAGCAGCGTGGAACTGGCGCCCATCCTCGGCTTGGCCGATGCCATCGTGGATCTCGTCCAGACCGGCGGCACGCTGAAGGCCCATGGCCTTGTGGAAATCTGCCACCTGGGCACTACCTCGTCGCGCCTGGTGGCCGCCCGTGGCGCCTACCTCGCCGATCCCGAAAGGCTGCGACCCCTGGCGGAGGAGATCATCCGGTTGCTGGGCAAGTGAAAAGCACCACGGGGTTACTTATTGCATGACCTAAAAAAAGTACTATAATTAGGTCATAATTGGTTGGAGACCCCAAATGGAACACATCCGTGCGCGCAAGTCCGTCAGCATCAGCGATCTGAAAAAGAATCCAAGCGGAGTGATCCTGGAATCCTCCGGTGAGGCTGTGGCGATCCTCAACCACAATCGGCCCACGGCCTACCTGGTCGCTGCCAGGGTCTTCGAGGCAATCATGGATCGGCTCGATGATGCCGACCTTGCCCGGATTGTGAAGGAGAGACAGGACGAGGCTTCTGTCCCCGTCAGTATCCATGACCTATGACCTTGAATTCAAAGAATCGGCTTTGAAGGAGTGGTGGAAGCTGGGTGCCAGCATCCGCGCGCACCTCAAGAAAAGACTGGCCGAACGACTTGAGAACCCGCGTATCGAGTCCGCCCGACTGTCAGGAATGCCTGATTGCTACAAAATCAAACTACGCAGCGTAGGCTACCGGCTGGTGTACCAGGTATCCAACGGTCGGATGGTGGTGATGGTCATCGCGGTGGGCAAGCGGGACCACGATCTCGTATACCAAGCCGCACATGAACGGATCTAGGGCAAGGCCATCGTTCAGCTAGTCAATGCGATCTCATACCAAGTCGCGTTCAATAAAACAGAAATGGATTCACCGCCAAGACGCCAAGAGCGCCAAGAAAGCCATCATGCGCCAGCTTCGCGGGGGAAATTCAGGCGACCCGGCGACGGCCTCACGCTCTGGTGTGATCCGTGCCGGGTCGCCTGAATTTGCGGGCTATTAGCCCGCTGG
>JANXQX010000160.1 GCA_025353305.1 Holophagaceae bacterium | reverse complement strand
TCCATGCCCTGCACATCGCCGATGAGAGCCACGCTTTGCGCCTTCTCGCTATCGTCCGAACGGCGCTTGTCGATCAGGGCCAAGGGGAGGCCGAGCCGCTTGGCGAAATGGCCCGCGAATTTCGCCGCGCCGGCGTCGGTGGCGACCACCACGCTGTTCGAAATGTCCGTGCGGCGGAAATGCTGGGCCTGGATGGGCGTGGCGAAAATCTGATCCGCAGGGATATGGAAGAAGCCGAGGATCTGCGGGGCATGAAGGGTCATGGTGAGCACGCGGTCCGCGCCTGCCATTTTCAGCAGGTCCGCCATCAGCCGGGCTGTGATGGAGATGCGGGCTTCATCTTTTTTATCTGAGCGGGCGTACGGATAATAAGGGAGCACTGCGGTGATGCGCGCCGCCGAGGCGTATTTCAGCGCGTCGATGAGGATGAGCATCTCCATGATGTTGTCGCTCACCGGCGGGCAGCTGGTCTGGATCACAAAAACATCCGCTTCCCGGACGTTTTCATCAATCTTCACCTTGATGTTCTCGTTGGAAAAGCGTGTGAACTTCACCTTGCCCAGAGGCATCCCGATGTGCGCGGCGATTCCTCCGGCAAGAGCCTGATGGCTCGTCCCCGAAAAGACCTTCATCTCCCCAATCATGAAACCCCCGCCGCCTAGATTGATTTTGCCAGTGTAACGCGGCCGCCCGGGTTCAGCCCCTCAGAACGCGGTTCAGGACAATCCATCCCGCCGCGAGGCGGGCCTTTCCTTGAAAAGGATCGATCAATTCGCGGTGATGGTACCGGTACTGATGACAATGGGCGTCGGGGCCGAGCTGCCATTGGTGAGCAAAGCCTTGCCGTTGACCGCGCCGAAAGTCACGACACCCAGCGGCGTAACATTGGGCTTCAAGTCCAGCGCCACGGAGGCGAGGACGCTCGTGGCCGTGAAGGTGAAAGGCGACACGGTGGTGCCCTTTTGATAGACGCCCGCCTGGAGCTGATCCCCGTTGACCTTGGATTTCAAGAGCTGGGGGCTCGATCCGAGATTGAAAACTCCATTTTTGACGAATTCCGCATCGCCGAGGCTCACCTTCGCCCAGGCAACCTTGCTGGTGTCGGCGCTCAGATAGAACCCCACACCACTGCCAAGGGTTCCCACAGGCCCCATGAGATTGAGCACCAAATGGGCCGGGGTGGAATTGACTGTGTCTTTGACCAGCGTGTAGGTGCCGCTGGCTGGATTGGTGTAATCCAGCCGGTCGGCGATGGTTTTGGGACCGACAGTGACGGTCGTCGGTGAACTCACTGTGCCCCCGGCCCCGGTGACGGTCAGTAGAAACGTCGTGGTGGCCTGTAGCGGCCCCGTGGAAATGGCCACTCCGGACTGGACACTGCCGATGCCGTCATTGACTGACCCCGTTCCGTTGGTGAACACCCCCGTAAGCGTCGTGGAACCACCCGTTGTGATGGTTCCTTGGGCAGCGGTAAAGCTGGTGATGACTGGTGCCGGATTAGGTGTTGGCGTCGGCGTATTGCCGCCGCCGCTGCAGGCCAGAAGGCTGGCCAAAGCGAATCCTGAGATCGTCCACTTGATGCTGGCCGTTGTAGGCATGGAATTGATTTTTCTCATGGCATCCACCTCAAAAACCGTTCAAGAAAATGGTGATATCAGCGTCATCCACGCCGTTCAGGCCATCCAGATCGGCAGCGAAATTGCTCGTGCCGAAGTAGCGGGCCAAGAAGGCCAGATCGAGGACATCAACGGTTCCGTTGGCATCCTGGTCCCTGGTCTTCACATTGATCGTCACGATCCTGGTCTGGGAGGTGTCGGCGGAAGCCGAAGCGGTGATGATGAAGGCGCCGGTGGTGGCCGGTGCGGTGAAAGTCACCGAGGCACCCGAGGCGGCATTCAAGGAACCGCCTGAAGTGATCCAATCGATGGTGCCGGTATTGACTGTGCCGTTGAGAACCACCGTGCCGCCAGTAAGGATCGTGGCGAGGGTGGGCGAGATGGTGAATGACGTGATCGGTGAGATGACGGTAACCGTGGCGCGGCCTAATTTACTGGTATCAGAAGTGCTGGTGGCACGGACATGATAGATGCCCAGGGTGGCCGGAGCTGTATAGACTCCTCCGGCGGAGACGTTTCCACCGCCTGCTTCCTCAACGGTCCACGTGACTCCGGCCGGTCCATTGGTGACGGTGGCTGTGAAGGTCTGATTCCCGAGGAACGGAACGGCCACAGCTGAGGGCGAGACAGCGACGGTGAGCACCGCGGCGGATTGCACCGTGACGGTGGCCGTATCGGACTTGGAGCCATCCGCCACGCTGGTGGCACGCACATGGTAGGTCCCCGCTGAACCTGGCGCAGTGTAGAGCCCTGTCCCAGTTATAGACCCGCCTGGGGCCCCCTCCACGACCGACCAATTGACACCCTGGGGGAAATTGGCGGTGACAGTGGCGGTGAATTGCTGGTCAGTGCTGGTTTGCAATGTGGCGGGGTTCGGGCTCACTACGACTGCGATATTCTGCACATGAACCGTGGCGCTCGCGGTCTTGGTGTTGTCGGAGGTGGCGGTGGCCACCACGGTGTAGTCGCCCAGTGTGGCCGGGGCCGTGTAGACTCCGCCTGAAGTGATGGATCCGTTCGCAGCACCTCCAACCACGGTGTAGTTGGTGCCGCCGGTGGAGGGAACGCCCGTGAAGGTCGCGCTGCCGCCGGGCTGAACATAGGCGACGGTGGGCGTGATGCTGATGGTCACAGGATTCTGTACGGTGACCGCCGCGGTGCCGGTGGTGGAGTGGTCCTGGTTGCTGGTGGCGACGATATGGAAGGTGCCTGTGGTCGCGGGTGCGGTGTAGAGGCCCGTGCCGCTGATGGTCCCTCCGGAAGCACCTTCCTGGACACTCCAAGCCACGGTGGTATCCGCGGCGTTGGCCACCGCGGCACTGAACTGCTTGGTTGCGCTGGTGACGACGCTGGTGGGATTGGGAGTGACTGTCACGGTGATCGGATGCGGAATGACTGTCACGGCTGCATCAGCGAACTTCCCGGTATCTGCCACGCTGGTGGCGCGGACAACGGCAGCGCCAGTGGAACCCGGTGCCGTATAGAGGCCTGAACCGTTGACGCTGCCGATGCCACTGAAAATCGACCAGGTGACTGCCGTATTGGTGGAGCCCGCCACGGTCGCAGTGAACTGTTGCTGGTTTCCCGTCTGCACGCTGACCGGGGTGGGACTTACGCTGATGGTGAGCACGGGGACCGTCACGGTGGCGGTGCCGGTGCGGGTGGGCGCGCCGGTGCTGGTGGCGGTCACGGTCACGGACTGCGGTGAAGCAGGTGGCGTTGCCGGAGCCGTATAAAGGCCCGTCGACGCATTGATGCTGCCCACAGCGGGACTGATGCCCCAGGTGACCGCGGTGTCGGTGATGGCTGTGACCGTGGCGGTGAAAGCCTGGGCCGCGCCGGAGACGACCGTAGGCGCCGATGGCGCTACGGAGACCGTCACGGAGGTGGGATCCACCACCGTCACGCTCTGGGTCGCATTCGTGATGCCGTCCTGGGCCGCGGTGGCAGTGATGGAGTAGGTGCTCGCGGTGCTGCCCGCGGTGAAGACCGTCGGGGAACCGGAAGCGGTGCTGGTGGGGGAGAAAGTCCCGCCGCCCGCGCCCACGGTCCAGTTCACATTGGCGTTGCTGAAATTCGTCAAGGTCGCTGTGTAGCTCTGGGTGCCGCCCTTCGCCAAGGTCACTGTGGAGGCGGGGCTGGTGATGCCGATGCCCAGTGCGGCGGAGCCGACCATTTCATAGACGCCGCGGCCATAGAAAGCGATGCGCATGAAGGAGCTGTCCGGCGCAACGTAGATGTCAGAGACAAAACCCTGGGGCTGGCCTGTTCCGTAAGGAGCCCAAGAAGTGCCCCCGTTGGTGGTGCGGTAGAGGCCCAGCCAGGTGGCAGCATAGACCGTATCGCCTGTGGCGTCGCCTGGGTCCACGGCCAATTTCGCCACTGGCACATCAGGCAATCCAGATGCGGCGCTGGTCCAGCTGGCACCGCCGTTCAAGGACTTGGCGACGCGGGATACGCCCGCCGTAGTGGCCTCGGAGCACAAGTAAAGTTTTGAATTATCCGCCCAGGCCAGGTTCGCATTGCTTAGGGGCCACGCGGGGACACCCAGGGACGCGATATTGCGCTCGGTCCATGTCGTGCCGCCATCGGTGGTTATGAGCACTACGCCGCTAAGTCCGGCGGCTGCGATGTGGTTCAAGTCCACGGGGCTCACGCCGATGCCGTGGCTGACGGCCCGCACAGCGTTGGCAGCGCCGAAGCCGCCGACGCCAGCCGTTCCGATGACGCTCCAGCTGGTCCCATCGGTCGCCGTGGAAAAGATCTTCTTCGAGTTCGGGCCTGTTCCGGTGTTCCCGTACGTATAGAAATTCTTTCCGGGATGCGCGCTGGCCAGGTCCGACGTGGCCGGGGCGCCGATGATGGGGGTGACGAAGTAGTAGCTATTGCCGTTGTCATACGCAGCAGGGGGGTTACCGGCGCCGGTAAGGCCCAACCCAGTGGTGAAGGTGTTCCACTTGCTCTGGTCATCGGGGGGATTGGTGATGCAGCGGTCGATGTCGTTGTAGACATAGGTCCCGATGGTCCAGGCGTTGTTGGCCTGGCTCCAGCCCACACCAAAGCCATCCCCGCCCTTGGTCTGGTCATAAACCAGGGTGGTGGTCTTGCGGAGCCGCGTCCCGTTGTCCTGGAGACCGACGAGCACGGAGTTCTTGTCCGCGCCGCCGTTGAAGCCACAACTCATGGCGTATATCAAGTGGGATTGCAGGCCCTTGTTCTTGGTGTCGTCAAAGGTGGTCCCACCATCCGTGGAAACAAAGATGCCACCGTCAGATCCAAAATAGATCCGGTTGGGACTGCCTGCCAAAAAGGCCGCCGCGTGGAAGTCCGCATGGGCATAGGGCAGCGTGCTGGTTCCAGATGCATAACCCGGTAGCCAGTTGGTGATCACGGTCCAGCTGGAGCCGCCGGTGGTGGTCATGGCTGAGCTGTAGTTCCCCCCGATGTACACCGTGTTGCGAGCCGAGTCAGTCGGGTCCACCAGCAGCATCTGGTTGTAAAAGGCTTGGGTGTGCATGTAGTCGTTGGTGCTTTGATTTCCATTGGTGTTGGTTGGCGCGGTCGAACTATTTGTGCTGGTGGCGGTCCAGGTGGCGCCGCCATTGGCCGAACGGTACAGGTCCTTCTGGGCCGATGCATTCGTAGTGGTAGCAAACGCGTAGACCACCGCATCGCCAGGAACACCCACGCCGAGTGTCGTCCGGCCGATGCTGGCGGGAGTTGTCACGCCCACCGTGCTGCTCCAGGTGGCGCCGAGGTCTGTGCTGAGTGAAAACTTGGTCGTGCCGCTGGTATCCACAGAGGCCAACCAGCCTGCGCTGGTCTGCACGATGGACCAGACCTTGCCGCTGCCGAGGGTGGCCACGGAGCCGTAGCTCGTGCCGCCGTTCGTGGACCGGAAGAGCCCCGCGTTGGTGCCCACCAGAACGATGTCACCGGCAGACTGGCTGAAATCCACTTTCACATCGTAAATGATCGATACACCGGGCAGTACGGCCTTGGTGGCCCCGGGGAAAGTGCCGCCCCCGTTGCTGGTCTTGGCAATGATGCCCCCTACGCCGCCATCGAAGGGATCGCCGAATCCAACATAAAGGACATTCGGATCAAGAACATTGGTGGGATGGGCGCCGCCGAAAGCCGCCGCGCCCCCCGAAGTGCTGCCGATGCCGTCCGTGAGCGCAGCCCAGGTAGGGGGGTTGGAGAGGAAATTCGAGGTTTTCCAGAGGCCTCCGCCGGAGGTCAGGAAGTAGACCGTGTTGGCGTCGGTGGGATGGGGCAGGATGGTGCGCGCCCGGCCTGAGTCCACTACGGTCATTGTGATTCCATTCTGCGTCTTGCTGGATGCAGTGGGACCAATGGGCGTCCAGCTGGTGCCAGTCACCGCCAGGGGCTGCAACGGGGCGTTGAAGGCGCTGACGGTGTTGCCGGCTTTGACGTCACCAAGGAACATCCCCGGATACTTGGCGCGCTCATTTTCAGCCTCGGAAATGAGCCGTTGCTTGAATTCGGTGGTGAACTCGCCGCCCATGCGCATTCGCCACCAATCGATGCGGCCTGCGGCGTCGTCTTCTCTCGCCCCTGTTTCCTCCTCCTGGGCCCTTTGTTTGGGATTTCCGAGAAAGCTCTGGTAGTTGCTTTGCTGTTCCTTCTCCTGCACAGGTGCCTGCGCCTTGGGAAGTTCCTGGCTTTGGGGAGCCGATGCGGAAGGCACCGGCCCAACGGCGACCAGGGAACCGGCAATGATCCAAGTCAGAAAGGACGACGCGATGCGAGAAGGAGTAGAGAGAGACATGGATGGCTCCGGTTGGATCGAGAAGCTGTGATCGCCTCCGGGAGGCGGATCACAATTCTGTTAACCAGTATAGGATTCGCCACCGATGGGATCCCTGACAGTTTCTTAATGTTGTTGCATTTTTACCTGGTCGAAGGTTTTTCTCTTGAACTACCCAGGTCATGCCACACACCTGGAATCCAACGTTGACCAGGTGTTCCATGGCGTCTATTCTCAAAGGTTTAGCCAACCGGAGCACCCGAGCCGCCGTGATCGCACACCGCCCCGACAACCCTTTGATCGTCCAGAGCGACAGGACCTTGCTCCTGGAAGTCGCGCACCCGGCCTTTGAACAGGTCCGCGATGAACTGGCGCGGTTCGCGGAACTGGTGAAGAGCCCGGAACACATCCACACCTACCGCATCACGCCGCTCTCACTCTGGAATGCCTCGGCCTCGGGCGTTTCCTGCGAAGAGATGCTGGAAACGCTGAACAAGTGGTCCAAGTATCCGGTGCCGCAGAACCTGCTGCAGGAGATCGAGGACCACGGCACCCGCTACGGCAAGCTCAGGCTGGTCAAGAAGGGCGACCGCCTTGCCTTGGAGATGGACGACCGCGGCCTTTTCTGGGAAATCGAGAACCAGAAGTCGCTGCAAGGGATGCTGGCCGAACCCTACCCTGATGAGACCGGCGTATTCCTGCACGATGGGATGCGCGGCGAGGTCAAGCTACAGCTCATCCGGCTGGGCCATCCGGTGCAGGACATGGCCGGCTACAAGCCTGGCGATCCCCTGCCCTTCCAGTTGGCGGAAACCCTGAAACAAAATGGCAAGCCCTTCGGTCTGCGGCCCTATCAGCAGGCCGCCATGGATGTCTTCCACGCAGGCGGCGGGCCCGAAGGCGGGGCGGGCGTGCTGGTGCTGCCGTGCGGCGCGGGCAAGACCGTCATCGGCATCGGCTGCATGTCCAAACTGCAGACCCATACGCTCGTTCTGACGACGAACGGCACAGCCGTGAAGCAGTGGAAACAGGAATTGCTGGACAAGACCACGCTCACCGAGGATGAAGTCGGCCTCTACACCGGTGATTCGAAGGAGATCAAACCTGTCACCATCGCCACGTATCAGATCCTCACCTACCGCCGCAGCAAGGAATCCCCCTTCGAGCATTTCAAGTTGTTCGAGGCCGCCAACTGGGG
>JANXQX010000333.1 GCA_025353305.1 Holophagaceae bacterium | reverse complement strand
ACATCCACCCGATCCCCAGAAGGGATACAGTCTGATCGAACTTCTGTTGGTGCTGATCATAGTCGGCGTGCTCGCGGCCACCGGGATTTCCATGGTCCAAAACAGGCAAAGCGGTGCCGTGAGGGACATTATGGATGAACTCGAAGGTGCACTTACCGCCGCTCAGGCGAATACCCAGGTAAGGCTGGGAGACGTGAGTATCACTACCAAAGGCACCTGGACGGGGACCGGTGCCAACGCCTTGTTCTTTTCCTACCAAGACGCCACTGGAATGACCAGTGAGGCCTTCCGCTCCCATTTTGCCGAAGCTCATCGCAGTCACCAGCTGGCTGGTATCGCCTCGGATGTTGCAACGTACACCACTGCTATGGGGGGGGTGGCCAAGCTCGACACGGTAGTACCGGGTAATGCTGAACCCTTTTTAACGGCTCTTATATCTGATCCAACACCAATAAATGACCACCGACTATTCTCGGGTGTCCTAAATACTTCGGTCACGATCAATGGCAATACCAAACGGTTCAATCGTGGTTTTCACGTGGTGGTGGTGGGGCTTCGGAGTGGATCCAGCTATGCGGGGGCCCCGGTAGGAATACTCGTCGTTCCCACCAACGGCACCGGAATTTATAAGTTCTTCAAAGGCACGAATGAAACTTCGTGGAGGCGGCTGTGAATCCTTTTTTCCAGGGTCGTGCGCGGCGCTTGTCCCGGCAAGCTCAGAGCGATGTCAACCACCAAGCTGGATTCAGCATGATCGAGATGCTGATGGCCGCGTTCATCCTCTCCATCGGCTTATTAGGGCTGACAGCTCTCCAATCCGCCGCCCTCACCACCAGTACCCGCGCCAAGGGGTACTACGGTGCTGTGAACGCGGCCGGATACATTCTGGAGAACATTGAATCCCAGGCACGCCAGCGTACACTCACCCGGATCAACGATCCTCTGGCTGTCCTCCCGGTCTACACTCCGGATTATTTCGGTGCGGATCCTGCCCAGCCCGTGCTCGTCAATGAAAACCTCACCTTCAATGGGCATTACCCGAATGCCGCTGCCGTGAATGTGGTGGATCAGAACACCTTCTTTAAGGTGAGCACCAGTGGACCTGCGACCGTCCACCCGGTGGCCGCGACCACCAGCGCTTATCGGAACTACACCGTGACCGTCACCTTCACGGAAATCGGACCGGGCAACATCAAAATCCCACGAAGTGTGGCAATCAGCAGGATGGTGGTCTATGGCTTATGAGTGCTCCCCTCCTCGGCGCGGCATGAAGGGCTTCTCCTTGGTGGAGCTCATGGTGGCTGTACTCTTTGTCGCGATCCTCATGGCAGGAATGGCCAAGGTATTCCAATCCAGTTTGGGCACATTCTATGCCTCCGGTGAAACCCTCTCCAGCCATCGGCGGAACCTGATGGCTGGGGAAATGATTTACGACGATCTGAATACCGCCGGTATGTACCTTGTGGACATCATGGCGCCTCCCGCCATTTCCGCCAGTAATCCTGCCTTCCAGGTCACCCCGAACCATACCCTCGCTTTGGGAATCACCGATGCTGACATCCCAGTAGCGCAAAATACGGTCACCTATGACGAGCTCACCCTCTACCAGGACCAGCCGCTGCCTTTCGAGGGCATTAATCAAACCGCAGTCAGCAGCAATGCCCAGATGCTGGCGTTAGGCAGTGCGGTAAACCCCCCAAGCTTCACGATTAAACTGAAGGATGTCGCCCAGACCGACCAGGTCAAGTCTGGGATGATCGTAATGTTCAAAGACAGCTTGCATGCCTACGAGATTGATACAGTCACACCCACCACGCCTGGATCTATTCTCATCAAGACCAAGGACAATTCCCAGGGTCTTTCCGGGGCTCCGACCAATACCAGTCCCACCTCCGAATTTTCTCATATTGCCACCGCAAATGTAATTTTCGTTCAGCAAGCACAGCAGGTTCGCTACACCGTCCAGCTGAAACCATTTGATCCATCCAATCCGGCCAAAAAAATTGCCTGTCTGGTTCGGCAACAGGGAACCTACAACTCGGCAGGATTCACACCTGATAACTCACTGGAGTCCGTGATTGCCGAGAACGTCACCGGCTTTAAAGTCTATTTGAGCATGATCCCAAGTGACATCGTGCAGACCCCCGATAAGGTATGGGCGGGCTTCGGATATACCGGTACCGATTGGAAGGCCGGGTTCGAGGATGTGTTGACCACCCAGCTTGTAGTGGTGGGTCGCAAAGGGTTCACCAGTGTGGACGATACAGTGAATCCCAACTGGTTCCGCGATCTCCCTGTGGCGGTGCGGATAGATCTGACGACCCGCACCGCTAGTGCCCGCACTGAGTTCAACACCAAAAAAGCCAACGCCCGAGCCTTCAGGGATACCACCCAGACGCTGGTCTTGGTACCCCGCCACTTCGGACTGACGCTCAACTGATTTGCCCTTTCACGGAAGGATTTCCCATGCGCTCCCGCACCCTTGCTGATCCTGAATCTGGCGGCATCACCATCTTGGTGGCCTTCACCCTCCTGGTCTTGCTGACCGTTGCTGCCATGGGAATGAGCCGGAACAGTCTGCGCCAGATCATGTTGGCCGGTACGGTCCGCCAGGGGGCCGAGGTCATGAATACCGCGGACGCGGGCTTGGAATGGAGCCTTTTCTGGATGTATCCTCCCAACTCGGCTGGTGGTGGAGCCGTAGATGCCGGACAGATCCTGTTCTTAACTAAGCTGGCAGAGCTCAATGATCCGAGCAAGGGTGGGATCCCGACCGCGGTACCCACCACGGGGGCCGAAATGAATACCGTGGACCCCACTGGCCCCAACCATAGATTTGACCTCCTGATTACGCAGATGGGGAAGGTGAAACCGCCGGGATTCAGTGTGCAGAACGTAGCCTTCTACCCGCTTGCCTGGTCGGTCAGGTCCAATGCCAATGTGGGTCCTTTTCAGCACAGTCGGGAGATGTGGCTCACCACACCGACCACCAACATCAGCAACAACTAATCTTTCTGCTAGCCAATACTCCGTGATGAGGTGATGACATGATGATCATCCAGAATTTGAGACGCGCCTTTTCCGCTCTGCTTCTGGCCAGTGTCCTGGCGCTGCCAGCTTGGGCGCAGCTCAGCCCCATGCTGCAGGCGACCAATGAGACGGATTTCCTGGACATTTTCCAGAGCACCGCCAATAAGACACTCAAGCCAGAAATCGCCACCTGCTACGACTTCTCGGGGTCCATGAATCGCTTCATGTTCCACCCCCTCTACCCCAACGAGTGGCCCGATGAAGATGCAGATTCCATCCAGAGCAGGTATCTCGATATTTACGTGACCATTGACGCTGGGGGTACCGCCGTAACCAACGTGGCCTTAGGTCAGTCCAGCCCTGGCGCCACGTCAGTCACCATCAGCGGCGTCCCCTACACCATCGGCGGAGCGCCGGGAACCACTGGCGGTGTGGCCTACAACACATTGATCAAACCCGATGGCACCCCAGTCACTCTCCTCGATGTGAGCGCCACTGTGGGCGACCCCCTCATCCCCTATTCCTCCAACTCGGGAACCTGGCCCTACTCAGGCGGGGTCTCCAAGGAAGCTGTGAACTGGGTACGCTGCGCCTCCCATATCCGGGTGAAGTGCAGCAATCCTAGTGGTGTAATCCGGTATGTGGATTTACCCCTGAACTGGGCGGTCCTGCCTCTCTGTAATTGGACTGGCGCGCTTGCCAAGGCCGCATACCCCGATCCATCCAACGTTCGCTGCACCGCCACCTACCCCATCACCTTTCCCCTTCCCAGGGAAACCGTGAAGGATCCAAAGACCGGCATTTCCTACGACATTGACACCAATTACAAAAATGTTATGACCGGCAATGTCCCCCTCCAGCGGCGATCCGCCACCGTGGCCTCCATCGGCAACACCACCGGGAGCACCGTGATGCTCTACCGCAGCCGCTACCTGGAATGGGTGTTCTACGGCCAGGATGCCAGCGGCGCCTACTGGATTCCTGACGCGATCCAGTCCCTTAAAGCAGTTGACCCTCTTTCAGTGACCGGTGGCAAGGGTGCGGGAGCCTTCACCTACATCACCGATTTTCGACAAGCTTTCGGCAATGGCCTGCCCAACCGCAACCGGATCCAGGCCATCAAGGAGGCAACAGTCAGAACCTTTTTGAAATACCAGGACACGGTATTCTGGGCCTTCCGTAGCTTGGCTGCCACCGGTGGCACCTTGGATCAGACCACAGGCACCTCGGGTGCGATTCCGGTACCCACGGATAACAACACCAGTGGCAACCAGACCTGGTACCTGCTGAATGGCAACACGGCCACGGGTATGGGACGTCTTGCGGCCCTGGTACCCAGCGGCGCCACACCCCTGACCCAATCCCACGCGGATATGTACTCCGAACTGCAGAACGTGAATCCCTGGGCAGCGGTGGAAGTAAACAACATTCCCAGCGGCGGTGTGGATGATCGGCCTGTTCAGTGCATGAAGCATTTCATGATCCTTTTCACAGATGGCGCACCCAATGAAAGTCCAATGCCAAGTGAAGGCCTAGCATCGAATTTCCCTTACATCAATTTGTCAGCGCCCTACACCTCCACCGCAAAGGCAGGCAATACCATCATCAAGGGCAGCCTTACCGGGCTCAACTCAGGGAGCACTTTCTGGAACAGCCCGACGCTTTCGGCGGTGGCGGCGCACTTGGGGAATACCAGCCTGGGAGCTGCAGCCAGCGTCGATCCAGGCCTCGTCACCTATCCAGCTTCCACCGGGGCAGCCAGCGCGTTCGCGCCCTTTTATATCAAAAAGCGTGGGACCGGCTCCACCCTCGCCAACTTTTCCCCCGCCCACCCCATTGAAACCATGACCGTGGGTGTGAGCCTGGGCGTGAATTGGCTGGGCTCTCCAGCCCATCCCATCAACCCCTACGCGACACCCGCTATCCCGGTGGGGCAGGATAAGTCTTCTGCCAAGTTCCGGCTCATGGCCACCGCCGCCCTAGGCGATCCAGATAAAGGTTACGCCAAAGGGGACCTTGGAACAGACCTTGCTGGCGACCCGGTCCCCCCCACGGACCTCAGCTGGGATTTCTCCAAGATCATTCCATTTACGCTGACGGATCCCTTAAATCCATTTACATCTGCTGTAGACCCCAACTCCGTCAGCTTCTTCGACGGATCTGATCCCACCGAACTGCTAGTGGGCCTGGACCGGGCGTTCTCAACCGCCGTCGCCAAATCCCAGGTGACCGTGGCCGCCGCACCCACCGTTCCGTTCGTGGGGCTGGGTCTGTCCAACCAAATCTATTTGGGGACCTTCAACCCACCTTCCACCGGTGGTCCCATCTGGTCCGGGGACCTCATGATGTTCGCCACCGCCACGAATCCCGATGGGTCCGTAAACCTTGTGGATTCAACCCTCGCGAAGATCACCGATCCCAAGGCCACCAATGCCCAGTGGGCTGCCTCTAATATTTTCAATGGCTCTGGTGCCAACCGTAAATGGTACAGCCGTGTCATCTGGACTCGGTTACCGGCCACCCTTGTGGCCCCGAATCCGGGTCTGATCCGTTTTTCGGACGCCGACCCGGTGTTCAGCGTTATGAAGGCCTCTTTTGCTCCGGCTCTCCTAACCGATGCGGCCAAGCAGACTTTGATCCAGAGGTTGCTGGGTGCCGATACTTCCTCGATCACCACTCCTCGCACCTCCATCCCGAATCTGTCGCTGGTGCTCGGCGATATTGTGGATAGCACGCCAAACGTGGCGGAATACGATCTCAACGATCTGACCATCGTCAGTGGCTTAGCTAGCGCGAGCCCCTATCTCTTTGGCAAGCTGCCCATTCCCCTCCCTACGGATTACCGTTTCCGGGTCGTGTTCGTGGGCGATAATCTCGGGTTCCTGCATGCCTTTGGCGAGGTCACCCATAACAAGCTGAGCAATCCTTTCGATCCCGGTTCCCCAAAGGTGACCACCGGATGGGTAGACGAGCTCTGGGCCTACTATCCCACTGACTTTCTTCAAAATCCCGATTACTACAACACCAAGACCAATTCGCATCGGTTCACTGTGGATGGCTCGCCCTTTATCTATCACCTGGACCTCCCTGCGGCTGGGACCATAAGCGGGGATGGGAAGGTCAACAACCTCAACTTCAGCGTGGATACGGGGGAACAGGCCCTGGTGGTCTTTGGCCTCCGCAAGGGTGGACGCAGTTACTATGCCTTGGACATTCGTGACCCCTTCACGCCTAAATTGGGACCCAATGGGACCAATGCCTCTTCCTCGAACAAAGGTTGGGCCTTGGTGCCCGATGAAGCAGCCTTTTTCCAGGGGAGTCGCATCGAGACTGGCCAAACTGTAGCGACAGTTTCGGCCGTACTGGGGAAGATGGGCTTCTCCTCTTCCATCCCCGCCGTGGGCCGCGTGGTCTATGGGAGTAGCCGCAAGCTCAGAGATGTCGTCTTTTTGGGAGGGGGCTACAGCACCCCTGAAGTGGAACACAATTTCCCGGTCTACCCCCCGCCAGCCGTCCAACAAACTCCGCTTGGCAGGTCCGCTTGGGCAGTTGAGGTCACGACAGGCAATATCCTGGGGCTCTGGGATCTGACCAGCACAGGCATGGGCCCCGTTGCCGCGGGCATTGTTCCATTCGAATTCTTCCCCAACTCCGGCCTGGTGCAACGGGCCTATTTCAATGATCTGTATGGGGGGCTTTGGGCCCTTGGCAGTGCTCAGCTCCAAGCCAGCACCTCCGCGCCGGATTTTGGAAAGTTCAGGCTAGACTCCAGCGCCTTGGACCATTGGACGGATGACGGCACTTCGAAACCTGCCGGTCTTGCCGTACGGAAAATCTACTCTTTAAGCAAAAACAACGGATTGCTGAGCACTTTGCCGGCTCCCTTCACCACCGCGAATTTCCCAATTACCCGGGATAAGGATCCCAAAGTCACCCCAGCCGTGGTTGGCATCGCGCTGGAAAGCGGCAACCGATACAACCCCGTGGACAGGTTCTACACGGGAGTGAACATCAAGCCAACGCAGCATCGTCTGACGGTCATCTGGGACCGCCAGGACAGCGAACTATTGGGCCTGAATCCCGCTGGCATCACCGATTCCAGGTTGGTGGATATGACGGGCCAGAGCACCGAAGGGGCTCCGATCATCACGCCGTCGAATACCTCCTACTACTTGAAAGCCCAGAACCCGACCGACAATGTCGGCTACTTCATCAATTTTCCCGCCGCCAGCGATCCAACCTTCGTGACCAAGGGCATCTCGCAGCCCATCGTACTCTCCTACGTGATGCTCTTCTCCTACTTCACACCCACAGCCTTCGATCCTTGCGTGGGCGCGCTCGGCGAGACCATTTCCAATCGGGTCTGCAATGTAGTGCTGCCAGTGGTGAGTACCGCCGATGTTTCAGCGGTCAGTAATGTCTGCACGAGTGGTGTAACCGTTTCCTGGTACGGTGTCGCCTCGGACTTTACTGCCAAGAATAATATCTCTGCGCTCCAAGGCGGAAATCTACCCACGAGTGGGGCTCCGCCTCCTGGTGGTGGTGTCGCCACGGTGGTTTCCATTCAGACCATCACTGGTAACCAGTCCGGGCGATTCCCGAAACCCCGGGTCTGGCGCGTAGTTCACTGACCAAGATCCATACTCTTTTTTCAAGGCACCGGCATCTGTCGGTGCCTTTTTCTTGGCTCTGAAATTCTCGCATCCTTCTCAAAGTGCCCGTGCACACGTAACCTGGGTGAATGAGGAAAGTCTTGAACCGGGCACGCCCGATGGAAAGAGGTATTGGAACGAGCCAGGAAGACGGCCATGGGCATGGGGCTAAGTTTGAATGAAAGGGTTCGGGTGCTACCTCCGAACGCGGGTGGGGGAGCCTGATGCCGAAAAAGCCATGACTGAAATCCAGACTCTTTTAATGGAACCGGGCGGACACTTGAAGGGTGGTACATCGATCGTGAGGATTGACAACGTGGATCGGGTTTTTCTGGGTAGCCCAAAACAGTCTTTCCGTCCCAAAAAGGAATTCGGCCAGCATTTTCTCGTGGCAAAAGGGGCTATCCGGGCCATTGTGGCGGAAACACTTGCATGCCCTGGACATTCGCTGCTGGAGATTGGGCCCGGAGGTGGCGCCATCACGGGTTCTCTGCTAGATGATGGCCGACCACTATTCGCCCTGGAACTTGATGATGAAGCCGGTGTGGTGCTCCGGGAACGATTCTCCGCCGCCGGAAATTTTCATCTGATCATGGGCGATGCGACCGAGATGCCCATGCCGGGTCCGGGACCTTGGGCTGTGGTGGGAAACCTGCCTTACAACGCTGCCACGGCCATCCTCACGCGGTTCCTGGTGGAGGACATCCCATGGGAACGGATGGTCCTGATGTTCCAACTCGAAGTGGGCCAGAAACTCATGGGAAAGCCTTCGGAAAAGCAGTACGGGCCCTTGTCGGTGCTGGCCCAA
>JANXQX010000332.1 GCA_025353305.1 Holophagaceae bacterium | reverse complement strand
ACATCCACCCGATCCCCAGAAGGGATACAGTCTGATCGAACTTCTGTTGGTGCTGATCATAGTCGGCGTGCTCGCGGCCACCGGGATTTCCATGGTCCAAAACAGGCAAAGCGGTGCCGTGAGGGACATTATGGATGAACTTGAAGGTGCTCTTACTGCGGCACAAGTGAATACTCAGGTAAGGCTGGGAGATGTGAACTTGACCACCAATGGCACGTGGGAAGGTGTTGGCGCCGCCGCCTTGTTTCTTTCCTATCAAGACAACACTGGACTCACCAGCGAGGCATTTCGCTCCCATTTCGCAGAAGCCCACCGAAGCCATCAAATGGCCGGCGTGGCCACCGACGACGTTTGGTATACAACGGCCTTGGGTGGTTCTGTTGGTCAGCTCAACACAGTGGTACCAGGCAAAGACGAACCTTTTTTCACGGCATTGAAGGCCGACCACCGATTATTCACCGGTGCCAGCAATACATTGGTCAGCATCAATGGGAACACCAAACGATTCACCAGAGGCTTCTATGTTGCGGTTGTTGGGCTTCGGAATGGTAATAGCTATGTTGGAGCTCCAGTCGGATTGCTTGTAGTCCCCAACAACGGAACCGGTATTTACAAATTCTTCAAAGGTACCGACGAAACCGCGTGGAGGCGCTTGTGATTCTCAGAATATTAAGCAGTTGCAGGCCCAATCCTCAAGGGAAAGGGGCAAAGCATAGAGAAAGAGAGTTGGGCTTCAGCATGATCGAGATGCTGATGGCTGCGTTCATCTTAGCCATCGGCATTTTAGGGCTGACAGCCCTTCAATCGATTGCTATTCAAGGCAGCACCCGCTCGAAGGGATACAACGGTGCCGTGGCCGTGGCCGGGCACATTCTGGAAAATATCGAATCTCAGGCTCGCCAACGATGGCTGGTGATAACCAGTGACTCCACGGCCACCCTGCCGGTTTACACCCCCAATTATTTCCCCACCCTACCGGCAACACCCGTGAACGTGAACGAATCGTTTACCTTCACGGGACATTACCCGGATAGCACGGCTGTGAATCTCGTTGATAAGGCCGCTTTTTACACCGTTCTAACCCACGCCGACCCCGCTCTCCACTCGGTGGCAGGCTCGGGCTCTCTGCGCAACTACACCGTGACCGTCTCTTTCACCGAGATAGGCCCAGGTTCAATCAGCATCCCCCGCACAGTGGTGCTCAGCAAAACGGTGATGTATGGGTCGTGAACCATCAAACCTCCATCGCAATTCACAGGGGTTCTCTCTGGTGGAACTGCTGGTCTCATTAGTCTTCATCGCGATTCTGATGGCGGGAATGGCTAATGTTTTCAAGTCCAGCCTCAACACCTTTTATGCCGCAGGCGAATCCATTTCCAGCAGTCGCCGGAACCTCATGGCTGGGGAAATGATCTACGACGACTTGAATTCTGCCGGAATGTACCTGACGGACCTGTTCGTAAGTCCTACACTTTCCACCGGGAATCCAGGGTTTTCAATTACACCCAATCAGACCCTCACTTTGGGAATCACGGATCCAAATGTTCCGGTTGCCCAAAACACAGTCACTTATGACATTTTGACGCTTTATATGGATCAGCCTCTTCCTTTTGAAGGAACCAACAAAACTACGCTTTCGGGCAGCACCCAATTGGTAGCCAGCGGGGCGGCTTTGACCACCACCACTTTCAATATTCAATTCAAGGATGCTGATCAGGCCCTCCAGGTCAAAGCAGGTATGAAAGCGATCTTCAAAGACAACTTCTACAGCTTCAATGTCGACACTGCGTCTCCGACTGGAAACACGGTGACCATCACATCCAGCGACTACCCCCGCGATAAACATGCGATCGGGGCGCAGGTCGTGCTCGTCCTGCCCGCTCAGCAAGTGCGCTACAGCGTCCAGCTGAAAAACTGGGATCCCTCAAGCCCTGGCAAAACGATTCCATGTCTTGTGCGCCAGCAAGGCACATACACTACCGCAGGCTTCGTGCCGGATGCCAGCTTGGAATCCGTTATCGCTGAAAATGTATCGGCTTTCAAGGTCTACCTAAGCATGAATCCCAGTGATACCACCCAGACCATGGACAAGATCTGGGCAGGCTATGGCAAAACCGGAACAAGCTGGGACACGGATATCATTGCCCCATTGAACACCCAGATCAGCGGCAGCCTGGGCCGAACCGGCTACCAGTCGATCACTAATGCGAATCTGAATTGGTTTCGGGACATCCCGGTCGCAGTCCGGATAGACCTGACCACAAGGACCACCACCGCCCGCACGGAATACCAGAGCGCTTACCTGAAAACCAAGCCGTCCGACACCGGTGCCGTTCTGGATGGGCGATCCTTCCGTGACACCACCCGGACCCTGGTCTTGGTCCCGCGCCATTTTGGCCTGACTCAGAATTGATTGTTCTGAAAGAAGGAACCCTTATGTCCACACAATTACATCAAGCAGCACGGTCTCGTCGAACTCTGGCGCATAAAGAGGCCGGCGGCATCACCATTCTGGTGGTCCTTAGCCTTCTCGTACTGCTTACGGTTGCTGCCATCGGTATGAGTCGCAATAGCCTACGGGAAATCATGGTCGCCGGAACAGTTCGCCAAGGGGCCGAGGTTGTGAACACTGCCGACGCGGGTCTGGAATGGGCCATGTTCTGGATGTACCCGCCCAACGCCTCAGGAGGGTCTCCCAGTGCCAGCGCCAATGCCTTTCTTGCGGTTCTGGACAAGCTTCAAAAGGATACGACTCTTGTCGGGCAGCCACAAGTTCTGGCCGCTACGGGCAGTGAAATGATTTACACCAACACCAACGGCGCAACTCGACAATTCGGGCTTCAGGTCACTCAGATGGGCCAAGTGAGCCCCCCTGGATTCAGCGTTCAGAATCAGAGCCTATGGCCTTTGGCCTGGAATGTGCGGTCCGATGCGGCAGTCAACTATCCCTCAGGTCCGACCTTTCAACACAGCCGGGAGATGTGGGTCACCACCCCCGTTTCCCAAGTCAACAACTGAGTCCAGCCGAATTGTTGCCGGGCCCAACTCTTAAAACCCAACCCATATCTGCCGAACGGTGATGCCATGACTCGATCCAGAATGATTCAGCGCCTGCTCGCTTCTGTATTCTTTCTGGGGACTTTGGCCCATCCCGCCTTTGCCCAGTTGGACCCAAAACTCCAGGTGACGGCCACGGATTTCCTGGATCTCTTTCAGAAGTCCGCCAACCTAAGCGCCAAACCGGAAATTGGGACTGTTTTCGACTTCTCCGGATCCATGAACCGGATGATGTTCCATGCGAGTTACCCGAACCAGGCTGGAGATGACGATCTTTATGGCAACAGGACCGATTCTAGCTATGTGAACGTGGTCGCCCAGATTTCCAAATCCGCTGGTGTTTATTCATTGACTGGCCTGATGCTGGACAACACAAACACGACCAGCCCTATAGCTGTTGGAACTACGTTCACGCTGACCATAAGCAGTGGGAAGGGTGGTGGAGTGTACACATTCACGGGTCTCGGGTTGGTCCGGCCTGATGGGCAATATGTGACAGCCGCGGATGCCGATGCGGCCTCGGTGGCACCTTTGACCGCCAATGATCCCACCGGGGTAGCTGGGTTCATAGTTGGGAGGCCATACGGGTCCAAGGACGTCCGAAACTGGATCCGGGCCGCCTCCCATGCCCGATTCTCCTGCAAGAGCCCTGGCGGTATTACGCGCGTCATTGATCTCCCTCTCAATTGGGCGGTACTGCCGAACGGGACGAACGCCCCTCTTCCAACCACGTATCCGATCAATCCGCTCCCCAGGCTCACCGTCAAGGATACGAAGCCCACGACCCCCGTCACTTACGATTTTGACACGACCTATTTGGGGGCCTCGGGAAGCAATACAATGCTTGGTGTCCTTGGGAGCACTAACACTGATGGTGGATTTTCCACGGGTCGAGTGGGCAACACGGGCTCGAATGTAATGCTTTTTCGTACCCGCTATCTGGAATGGGTCTACTTCGGGGTTAATAGCTCTGGCAATCGGGCGATTCAGGACATCTTCGGAGCAACCACTCTTGTAAGTTCTCTCGCAGCTACGGCCTACCCGACCAATCCTGTAAGCGGCGTTGTGGTAGGGCCCTTCACCAACACCATCCCCAACACCAACCGCATTCAAGCGGTGAAGATCGCCGCGATCAAGACCTGGCTCAATTACCAGGACAAGGTTTTCTGGGCCTTCCGGATCTTGGGTTATAAGTTGACCTCCAGTTCGGCGAGCCCGGCGCCCACCCCCATTCCAGGCGGTGCGATCACGAGCGATGTCAATGGCGACACATACCCTAACGGAGGAACGACCAACGATTCATCCTCGGATCAATCGTGGTATCTATTGAATGGCGACAGCGACAATGGCATCAAGGCCATCTCAAAATGCGTCGCGACGACTGGAACCCCGTTGACGACTACCACTGCCACTGAATTGATGCAATTTCAGGATGGCAGCATTCCCTTTAGCCGGGTCGAGACCACTTACAACACTGCGGTTGGCGCGGACAACTCCAATGCGGTGTATGAGTGCACCAAACATTTCTTCATCCTATTCACGGATGGCGTTCCCAATGAGAGCCCTTCTCCAGTTGAAACCTATCCTTCCGCCTTCCCTTATATTTCCTCCGCCAGCGCAGGCAACGCCTTGGTTGTGCCGAATTTGAGCAAACTGGATTCCGGGGGTGGTTATTGGAATACGATGACCCTAGCCGCGGCTGCGGCCCATCTCGGCGATACAGCCAATGGCGGTATGGCGCTTCCTGGCGCGGCTTATTCCGGCAGTAATCCAAGCAATTATGCTCCTTTCGCTGTTCTTTCCCGCAAGCTCAGGAACATACCAATTCCCCCTGCTACTCTTCCTGCTGTCTTCATGTCCAATTATCAATTCACGACGTGGCATCCCGTCCAGACCATGACGGTTGGCATCAACCTTGGAGAAAATTGGGCGACACCATCACCGAATCCAATTAATCCTTACACTAATCCGTCCAAACCAATTGCTACGGATGTGACGGCGCCCAAGTTCCGGCTCTTGGCATCAGCAACCGCCGGGGACCCGCTTAGGATTACCTGGGATATCTCCACGGTGCAACCCTATCCGACTGATGGGTCGATTCCGGGCGTCAATAATGTCTTCTATTTCGATGGGCGAAGCCCGGATGCGATCGTCACCGGCTTGGGTATCGCCTTCGCAAGCGCGATCGCGATCTCGAACTTGAATGAGACCTCGACACCCACCACGCCTTTTGTGGGTCTGGGCCTCGCAAATCAGATCTACCTGGGGACCTTCCTTCCGCCTTCGTCTGGGGGACCGATTTGGGGTGGCGACTTGCGCATGTATGCGACCAAGACAAATCCCGACTCCTCCACCAGCCTAGTGGATTCAAGCCTGACGGCCATCAGCACACCTGATGCCACCAATTCCCAGTGGAATGCCTCGGACATCTTCACAGTCAAAGGTGCCAATCGCCAGTGGTATAACAGGAATGTCTGGACTCGGTTGCCGGGTACTGGGGCCGCCCCCAATCCTGGTCTGATTCCCTTCACGGATGCGACTGGGACTTTATTCGACGCGGTGAAAACCTCCTTCGCCATCGGTCTTAACTCCGCCGTCACTCCACCCACAGTGGATGCCCAGAAGCAGGCCTTGCTTCAGACCCTTCTGGGAGCGAAATCGGGTGTTGGCGGGGCTCGGACCAGCATTCCCAATGCCGATTCTGTGATGCGGGATATCATCAACAGCTCCCCCACCGTTGCAGAATATGATCTTAACGATGCCTCGCTCGTGGCGGCCTTGAAAACCGCAAGCCCTTATTTGGGTGGCAAGCTGGGCAGCCCCATCAGCCCAGATATGCATTTCCGTGTGATCTTTGTTGGGGATAATCTTGGGTTTTTACACGCCTTTGGCGAGCTGGCTATCAACAAACTCAGCATTCCAGCCAATCCTGCTTCTCCGAAAGTGACCACCGGCTGGGTCGATGAACTGTGGGCCTACTACCCCACGGATTTCCTTCAGAACGCTGATTACTACCTGACTTTTACAAATCCCCATCGTTTCGCGGTGGACGGATCTCCCTTGGTCTATCACCTGGATCTTCCCCAAGGTACTGCCATCTCAGGGGATGGTAAGGTCAACAATGGTGAAAAAGCCGTTCTGGTCTTTGGGTTAAGAAAAGGAGGGCGGAGCTACTACGCGCTGGACATCAGCAACCCCCTCGTGCCCAAGCTTGGACCCAATGGAACCAATGCAGCCGTGACCAATCTGGGATGGGCGCTTGTTCCGGATGAGTCGGCGACCTTCGATTCGGCACGCATCGAGACGGGCGCAACACCGGCCTCCGTAACGGCGATCATCGGCAAAATGGGGTTCTCCAGCTGCATACCGGCCGTGGGCCGTGTCATCTTCGGCAGCCCCCAGGTATTCCGGGATGCGATCTTCCTTGGTGGCGGCTATAGCACTCCCGATGTGGAGAAAGCGTTCAATGCCGTGACTCCTCCTCTCTTGGGCCGATCGGTCATCGCTCTGGATGCCATCAAAGGAAGCATCATGGGTATGTGGGATCTTTCTGGCATCTCGGGCATGGGGCCGGTTCCCGCGGGCGTTATTCCTTTTGAATTCTTCGCGAATACCGGATTGGCGCAGCGGGCTTACTTCAGTGATCTATTCGGCGGCCTGTGGGCCCTCGGGAGTCAGCAACAGCTGACCGGCACCTTCGCCAAATTTCGCTCAGATTCCAGCGCGCTAGATCAGTGGACCGATGATGGGACCCGGAAGCCCGCCAGCCTGGCAGTAAGGCCTGTCTACAGGCAGGCCGTGAGTCCGGCT
Source organism: Holophagaceae bacterium (assembly GCA_025353305.1). Next base: position 1,309 of record JANXQX010000332.1, on the reverse strand, counting down.
GTCAGTAACAATGGCCTGCTCTCCACACTGCCCGCCCCCTTCAGGATCGGCAATTACCCAGCTACCCGTGGGTCAGACCCCAAGGTTGCCCCCGCCGCGGTGGGAATCGCCCTCGAGAGCGGAGACCGCAACAATCCCTTGGACCGGAATTACACCACCCTTAATTTGAAACCCACTCAGCATCGGATCACGGTGGTTTTCGACCGGCAAGACAGCAACAAGCTGGGTTTAGACAGTAGTGGCACCACTGATACCCAGCTCCAAGACATGAGCAGTCAGGGAACCGAAAACGCACCCATCATTACTCCAGGAGACCCTGCGTTCTATCTCAATGACACCAATGGTAAGTATGGCTATTTCGCCAATTTCCCGACCGCAACCGCACCCTTCGTTTCCAAGGGCATATCCCAGCCCATCGTGCTCTCCTATGTGCTGCTCTATTCCTACTTTTCGCCTAAAAGTTCAGATCCTTGCACCGGGGGATCTGGAGAAACCATCTCAACGCGTGTTTGCAACGTCCTGTTCCCGGTCATCACGAGCACAAAGGTATCGGCCGTGAGCCCCGTGTGTGCGAGCGGCAGCGTCTTCACCTGGACTGGAGTCGCCTCGGATTTCACAGCCAAGAGCAACATTGTTGCCCTCCAGGGTGGGATGTCTGTTCCTGCTGGAAGCCCTTCTGGGACCAAGGCGGTAGTATCCCTTCAGACCATCACGGGCAACCAGGGCGGCCGATTCCCCAAACCGCGTGTCTGGCGCGTGGTTCACTGATTACGTTCTTTTACCGTTTTACGGGGCCCATTGGGGCCCCGTTGTTATTGTGGGAAGCTGGTTTTGCATGACGAGCTCGCACGGCCTTCGAGCCAAGAAAGAATTCGGCCAGCATTTCCTGGTGGCGCAGGGCGCGATCAAGGCCATCGTGGCGGAGGCGCTGCGTTGCCTGGCACCCGCATTGCTGGAGATCGGGCCCGGGGGTGGCGCCATCACCGGCCTGTTGCTTCAGGAAGGCCGGCCGCTGTATGCCGTGGAACTGGACGAGGAAGCGGGCCTGGTGCTGAGGGAACGATTCGCAACCGTGGAAAACTTCCACCTGGTCATGGGCGACGCGACCGAGCTATCCCTGCCGGAAAGCGGTCCCTGGGCTGTGGTGGGAAACCTGCCCTACAATGCCGCCACGGCCATCCTCACGCGGTTCCTGGTGGAGGACATCCCATGGGAACGGATGGTCCTGATGTTCCAACTCGAAGTGGGCCAGAAACTCATGGGAAAGCCTTCGGAAAAGCAGTACGGGCCCTTGTCGGTGCTGGCCCAA
>JANXQX010000122.1 GCA_025353305.1 Holophagaceae bacterium | reverse complement strand
AGGCGCCCATGGGCCATGTACGCGAAAACCGTAACGCTGCCCTGGCTCAATGCCCGGAAAGTATCCGTGCCAACAATGGCCAGTGACCTCCGGTAGGTCTGTCCGGGTTTCGCCGCCCTGTTCATCGAACAAACATAGCTCAACGCGGTCGGCGACTTCCGAAAACAGAGAAAAATTCGCTCCCACTCCATCATAGGTGGCACCGAGCGGATAGGGATTCCCTGGCCAGATCTTCATGTCAATCACTGATGCCACATCACTTCAAAAAGTGCAACTCCAAATCCGGTTGACGAGGTTTCTCTGCAAGCTCGGACTGAATGGAAAGCCTGAATGGAAAGGTGGTACTTTCCATTCAGGCCAACGGCCCACGGTCGTGCGATTCCACCTGTTCTATCCGGGTTGGATATGGGGGAGGTGGGGTGGGGTGGAAATCCGCAAGGTAAACGAATCCGCAGCCACCCCTGATAAGGTTGCTAAGAGTGGTAGATGACTATTTATTTATTAGTTTTTCCTTTTGCTATTCCGGAACACCCCGAGGAAAGTTTTCAGGACTGCAATTGGATTCCCCGAGATAAAGGCCACCACTTGTACTATCTTTCGAATTTTAAATTCGGTTTCCTGGATGAGGACTCCAGTCCCCTTCACAACATTCGCAAATTTTGATAGATCTTCAATCGGTTTGCGGAGAGAGCTGGAGACCCGTTCGATGCTCGCCTGAGTCGTATGGACATCCTCACCCATCTGTATCAGGTGCTTTTCTGCAGATACCAAAAAGGTGTTCAGCGTCCGGGCGGCATGGTGGATCTGAATGAGTACTGGGATTACCCCTGCCAGTGCGGCCGCCAGTAAAATCAGGAGCGTTATCTCAAAGGGTGTATACATGGTTCCTCAGGAATTCCCTTACAGGAAGCGATAGGCCTTCAAGCGACCCTTCTCCCCCGAATGAGCTGAAGGATGACGGCAACAACGGCAAGGACTAGGAACAAATGGACGAGGGCGCCTATGGTGTAAACCCCTGCCATTCCAATCGCCCAGGCAATCAAGAGAACAACAGCAATAGTCCAGAGCATGGCAATCCTTTCGAGTAAATCGTGGTATCACGATTTTGGGTTGGAGACACGCATTCGGTATTTCAAGCGTTTGATCCAATTGACATTCAGGTTCTTGAATGGGGACCCGATTCAGTTGCCGGCGTCGGCTGCGCCCCAACAGAACTCCGATACCCATAAGTTAAATGAACGGCGGGCGTTGGTAACTCCCGTTCTTGACGCGACCGCCAAAGGTGCCCGTGGAGGAGCCACAGGATCAATTGGTGTACGTTTTTTTGTAGGCGTCGGCCATCCTGTCGCCCTTGGGTGGGGTGGGTTCTCCCGAGTATGAAATATCATTGGCGTTCAGAGCCTCAAAGATTCCCTTGGCCTTGGCGAGCTCATCCGAATTCTCGGTATGCACCGAAATGAGGATGTTGCCATCCTTCACCTTGCCCTCATAGAGCTTGGCTTCTATCTCAGGAATACCCATGCCGATCAAGGCCCCGGTGATCCCGCCGATAGCTCCTCCCACCGCTGCGCCGCTCAAGGCGGCCAGGATCGGGCCAGCCGCAATGAAAGGCCCGACTCCCGGAATAGCCAAAGCGCCAATGCCCACAATCCACCCCAAAGCGCCACCTAGCAACCCGCCAGCGCCGGCACCGGTGACCGCGCCTTCAGGGGCCTTGGTACTCTTTTCGTGGGCAAAGTCCCGGGTCGTGCTCTTGTCCGGGAAAAGCACGGAAATATCAGTGGCGGAGAACCCCGCTGTTTTCAAAGAGTCGACGATCTGATTAGCTTGAACATGAGAAGTAGCGATACAATAAACAGCCTTGTTAGACATATAATTACCTTTCAGCTAAAGAAGTGAGAAGGTTTTGGTTAGAAGAATCGGACGCTTTGACTATTTAACTTCCAACTCATTTTTGACTTGAGTTGGCCCGGCGACCTTGCTGGCGATGTCGAAGATGAGCTGCTTTTCCTCCTCATTGGCGACAGGACCGCGGAGAGTGACCATGCTGTTTTTCGTGATGATTTTTACATTTTTTCCGTTGATTGAAATCTCTTTTTTATTGCTTATTTCTTTACGAATATCCCTGGTGATCTTTATGTCCTGGGAACTTCCGCCCTGGGCCATGGGAGTTGGGTTCTTTTTGTTCTTATCCCGCACGTTCTTTTTTGAATTATCGGGCGGAACCACTGGCATTTCGGTTCCCGGAGCCTGTGCAAAGCTTGCCTGAGACGGAGGAGGTAAGGCTGTAGTGTTAGCATGGGCGGTAACAGCTATGATCGGGATGCCTAGGCAGCCAAAAGCTCCTCGAAAGGATCCTTTGATGAATTTGCTTGAATGGAGCATTTTCAGTTCTCCTGTCGTAATTCCAACGTTTGGGTCCTAATTGTTTTGGTCAGTCACGGAACTCCTGGATACATGACTGGCCGGACGTGCAAGGGCTCACGCCAGACCCAACCCTCAGATTTTTCATCCAACCCTGTGCGATGTAACCCTCCGGTCAGGAATATTTTGAAATTGGGCGCCGATTGACCAAGTTCGATCTTGAATGCAGAGATGGACTTGCCAAGAGCTCAGGTGTGAAGGTCCCTGCTCGCGGCACTGAGACCCGACTTGAAGTCACTTCCCGCACTCGAAGCGCCACTCTTGACGTCCTTCCAGGCATCCTCAGTCTTGCCCGCAACTTCTCCTGCCTTTGCCTTCACCTCCCGGATAGCTGTTTCGCCATTTTCCTTCCAGGATGTTTTGATTCCCTCTACGGCACCGGATGCGGAGTCTACCCAATCATCTATTTGGTCCTTCGCTTTCCCACTAAGGCGACTTATGTCCTTGCGAAGGTCCGAACCCCGCTTGGGCGTGGTCAAGGCAACGACAACACCGCCCAGAGCCGCCCCTGCTAAGAACGTTAAGAAGGTGCTGCCTTGGTTCACTGAAGGTTCTTGGCTCATGTTGATTCCTCCACTGTAAGAAAGGTGAATAAATGGTCTCTTAAGGGAAGAGCCACCCAACCGAATGACTCTCCTTTCCGAGGTCCTGCTCGCGGTTCATCACTTCAAAGGTCATGCCAAGTCCAAAATGGGGTCGGCAGGGATAGGCTCGCCAGTGATGGAAGCCTTTGTGGAAGGCCTTTGTGGGGGATCCGGAGAGAGCTTCACAGCCCCAGATGGGGCATGTGCTCAAGCCTTTTCCCCGGCGGTAAAGCGCGGAATTGCCAAATTCGACGGATTTCCGTTGCCATGGGGAGCTCAAACCTGCTTGTTTCGGTTCCGGTATGGACGCTCTACCTAGCAGTATAGACCTAGCAAAAAAGAGATAAAATAGAAAGCACATCCATACTTCTGATGATAAGCTGGCTTTTGTGGAGAAATGGCTGCCGCCCTGACGAAACCGAACAACCAGGTCCCGATCTGGAGGCCTGCACGCTTACCAATTATTTTATGGCGGTGCTCCCTTGCTGGGCTCTGTTCAAAGAGTAGGTATTTGAACCATTTAAGCACTGCGGTTTTGTGCAATAATCCCCGCTGCGTTCGCAACGCTTAGGAAGCCAATGAAGAAGCTGCGGTCATTGTTATTACACCTTCAATCCGAACTTGAGGATAACAAGACTGATGGACCAGGGAGTCTTCCGTCCGGAACTGAACCCAACGGTGAAACGCCCCTCACTCCTGATCAGCTTCTGGAAGTAAAGGAGAAGCTGAGACCCATTGTGCAGGACTTGCAGAAACACCAGTCCACACTGGAAGCCAAGGAGCATGTCCGCACTTTGGAGCTTGCGCAGATCAGGGAAATTAACCGTTTCCAGGCAGCTCAGATCCACGCGATTATCGAATCAATGCCCGATGCGGTCTTCATTGGGACGAAGGAAGGAGTAATCCTTTGCAACTCCTCCGCCTTGCGGATGTTGGGCGTCAAATCCCTTGAGGAACTGCGGGACTACCCCAATCGGAGTTCTTACTTCTCGCTCCGCTGGCCGAATGGAACGCCCCTGACCGAGGGAGAATTCCCTCTCGTCCGTGCGCTGCAGGGGGAAACCGCCATCGAGGAACACCTCGCCACGCTCCCTAATTCGGGGGGCGACCTGCACGTCCGGTCCGCCGCCGCGCCCCTCATGGAGAATGGGGAGGTGGTGGGCGCCGTCGCTATTTACACAGACATCACCGAGCATAAAAGGAAAGAAGAGGAACTCCGGCGAGCCTATGAAAAGCTGGACAAGTTCTACCAGGAGCTGAAATACCAAACCGCGGAATTGAATGCCTTTTTTGAGGCTAT
>JANXQX010000093.1 GCA_025353305.1 Holophagaceae bacterium | reverse complement strand
TCACCCCCACCCGAAGCGGTAAACTTGGGCTGCACCGATTGGTCCGCCATCTGATCCTCCCGTTTGTTTCGCAACTACAGGAAAATCAATCGCTCCAATCGGTGCAACCTCTTTCGGTCGGGTTCAACTGCGGAATCCGGGTTGAGCGCACCCTCCAACATGCCGCTCAGCACCACCCATCCCCCGCGGCATGGCTGCGGGCGGAAATTCGCTGCGCGAACCGGTTTCGACGCTCTCGCGTCTCAGCCTTTTCCTACTCCCGCGCCATTGCCGATCGGAGGTTCGAATCCTTCCTCCTACAATGGAAACGGCACCCTCAGAGTGGAGTGCCGTTTCATTTCTTATTGGTCGGGGCGAGAGGATTCGAACCTCCGACCCTCTGCTCCCAAAGCAGATGGTTTTAGAACTCCCATCTGTTGCGAATTTCTCCATGGATCTTTTTTAACACCAATTAAGTCAATGACCCTTGTTTTCCCTTGTCTCCGGACTTAGCCTGATTTTGATCACTGATTATGACCCAGTGATGACCCAAGCTGATGACCCGGATTTAACAACAAGGGGAGGCAGAGATGACCAGGAACACTAAAGTAAATAAACCCGGAGAGGCCCAACAGAACTACCTAGACAAGATCAACAAGCGAAACGTGCTTGTCCTTAAAAAACGAGCCATCAAATCCGGAAACCGCGAATGGGTTTGGGACAAAGAACTCAAGGGATGGGGTGCCATTGCCTACCCAAACGGCACTGTGTCTTTTGTGGTCCGATGGCGGGATGGTCGAAGGCTTGCACAGAAAGCCATTGGTAGCTTTCCAGTGCTCCAGCCTGAGGCAGCAAAAAAGAAGGCCCTGGATACCCTTCATGCCATCAAGAACGAAGAAAAGGACCCGAGGGTTGAAGCGAAGGCTGATCGCGCCGAACTCTCTGTGAGGGAACTTACAGAGGAATGGCTGAAATCCCTTGAATCTGGGGACAAAGCTAAGAAGAAGGGTCCCCGTAAGCCGCGCACAGTCGAGAACTATCGCTTTTGGATGGAAAAGCACGTGCTCCCAGAAATCGGGAATCTGCGCGTGTCCAAAGTGACCTCCGAAGAAGTGGAGAGGATCCACGAGGCGCTCTCTGACCACGTGACCACGGCTAACAGGGTCATCAACACCCTGCGTGCTCTCTATTCATGGGGACAGAAAAAGGGCAAGGTCCCCAAGAAGGTAGAGAATCCGGCCCGTGGAATTGAGAGGTTTGACGAAACCAGGCGCGAACGACTGATCACGGAAGAAGAACTCAAGGGCCTTTGGGATGCCATGGCTAACCTAGAATCAGGTCGCATCGCGAGTGAGAACAAACGAAGCCCCGCCATCCTCAACCTGTTCCGGTTCCTGGTGCTAACGGGTTGCCGACTCGGTGAGGGGATGAGTTTGAAATGGACCGCCATTGATTACGAGAAAGGGACCGCTACCTGGACCGACCACAAAACCTCGCGCCAAACCCAAAAACCGAAGGTTCTTCAACTCTCAACCCACAGCCTCGCTTTCCTCAAAGCCCTTCCCAAATTCTTAGGAAATGACTTCGTATTCCCTGGGAGCCCTCGCAAAAAGGCCGATGAAACCAAACCAACCCCCGCAGCGCTCATAGGTGTCCAGAAAGCATGGCAGGCGGTTCGTGAGAGGGCCGGGGAGATCATCACAGAAGAACGCCAGAAGGCCCACAAACAGGCAGGGAAGCGCGGGAAAGCACCTTCCGCTGATCTTACAGATATTCACATTCACGACCTTCGTCATGCCTTCGTGAGCTATGGCGTTGCAGCCGGGGTTCCTATCCGCTGGATGGCAACACTGGCAGGGCATTCAGACCCAAGCACCACGGAAAAGCGCTATACCCACGCGCCAGAGGATCCAGTCAGGCAAGCCGCGAACACAGTTGGAGAGACTTTGGCCAAGCTGGTGGGAATGTGAATAGGCCACCCACCCCCCCGATTGAACCCGATGATTCCATCAGTAAGGCGCTGGCTACGCTCTGGCCAAAGGGCTGGGAACCGGAATCAATCCCAAGATCAGATTGGGTTCCTATCACTTGCCTAGCACTTCCGAAAAATCGAGCGGAGGCAACAAGCTGGATTAAAAAAGAAGTAAATAACTATGGCAAGAATAAACAAATAACCTCTGGGAAGGGAGTCAGAGATCATTTAGATAAAGGTGCTGAGATTCTCGAACGGATGATCAAAGATTGGACATTGTTCGATCTTGAAATTGGAACACCGGGAATGAGTGAACTATTTAAACAGCATCCAAAATCCAGTGAGATCCCCAGGATTCCTGTCCTTCTTGTGAGGTGTCTTGAAGCTGTAAAGAAAGCTTCAGAAGCCAACCCATCCAAAACTGGAGCTGGGGCTTCCACCATCGGACCATTTTCAGAACTTGGAATTGAGCGCACGCCGGAAATGAGTTTTTGTGAGTGGCTTTGGATACTTTGGTTCGCGGTTCAAGGGTTGCCTGAAATGCAAAAACCGGGACGGGGTGTTTCGGTTAGTTCGAATCATTCAGACTTTCAGAAGTTCCTAAGTTTTGCTTGGGGAGCGGCATCATATAGTGCGAAAAGGTCAATGCGAAGAATGAAGCATTCTCCAACGCTCCCATCCTTTGGAACCTTGGTCCAAGATCATGCCTTCCATATGCATCGTTATCTTTGCGAGAGAGTCGAAATATTGCGCGGTTCAGCCTAGATAATCCATCGCAATTAAGAGTCATTCCATCAAATCGCCTAACGGGAGAAACAGGCGGGGAGCCATTCTCCGAAGAATTTGTTGAGGCCTGATCGAATATCAAGGCTAATTCGCCGGGGGCAGTAAAAGGGCAGGGAAAGCATGTTGGGGCTACCGGGCGATCCCGGTAATCAAAGGAACCCCGATGCCAACTCTTGTAACTGAAACGCAACTCTCGGAGCTTGTTCCGCTCTCCATCAAAACACTGAGGAAGTGGAGGTGGATCACTTCGGCAGGCTTGCCAAACCCTGGACCCACGTGGATCAAATTGGGCCGGAAGGTTGCCTACGATCTCGACCACGTCAAGGCGTGGCTCGATTCCAACACCTCCAAGTGAAAGGGGCCTGGATCATGCACCGAACCAAGCCCCCCATCCGCTTCCGAGATTCAAGTTTAGCACCGATGCTCCTACCACTTGAGGAGCTACAACTAGCGGCGAGACTGACTCCCATCCCAATGGAATCCGGTTGGTGTTTTTTCGAACATAACCGGGACGGAAAGCGGATTCGCTGGACTCTCACCTCATGGAATGGCCGGGCCTACCTCCGCGTTCAGCCATGGTTCACTCGCACGTTAGGGGGTCCATGGATTTCCGAAAAGGGCCAAGGCATGAGCATTTGCCTTGTGGACCTTCCAGGGCTTATTTGTGGCTTGGAGGCTCTGCAAACGGCACTCCCAGGTTTTGATCCGATCAAGGATGGTGCGCCATGCTCGCAGCTCAAAAAGAAGGTTTAGCGTTCCTGGAGGGATTGGTCGAGTCGTTTCCAGAATCGGTGTTGGTCGAGTTGCTTCCAGGGAAGAAGCACACGCGCCGACCATGGGACTACTTCGAAAAACTCCACTGGGAACGAGGCCGATCAAGGTTCGATCTCGCTGAACGATGGTTCAGGCGTGGGAGTGGGGTTGGTGTGCTCCCACGTGGCGGGTTGTGGTGTCTGGACCTCGACTCCCCGGTTGCTGAAAGGCAAGCCACCGAGATTTTGATTGATGGCGGCTGGTTCCCTCCACGGGACAGGACACCTAGCTTGGGTTTGCATCTCTGGATGAAACTCCCGCCCGGAGTCTCCACAAAAAACCACGTCGGTCATCCAAAGAACGCTGATGGCGAAACCTATGAGGCCGATTTCATTTTCGGCCCAAGATCTCATGCGGTGGGCGCTGGAACCATTCGAGATGGTCGATGCTATTCACCTGAATCCGACTGGCTGAGTCCTCCGGTCGTCCATCCGAATGTATTTCTGCCAGAGATAAAGCTAGAGCGGGACCATAAACCCTTCCTTACCCACCAGGGAACCTCAAAGGCCCGGGCGATGGCAGCGTGTGCATACCTCAGGTACGTAGGCGTTTCCATCGAACATTCTCGTGGAGGTAACCAGCTCCATCGAGTGGCTGGGAACTTGGTCGGCTGGTTTGGTGCGGATCCTGGTTTGGCTTTCTATTGGCTGACCCATCCTGGCCACGGAGTCGCTAGTTGGAATGACCGATGCAAACCACCTTGGAGCGATGCTGAACTCCGTCGAGCCTGTGAAGAAGCCTTGGATAATGCTCCCGAATTAGGCATCCAGGCCTTAGAACGACTGACGCTAAAAGGTAGGATTCAGGACTTTCTGGCCGTGGTTCTCCAAACCGCTATGGTGCCTGGGTCTTGGTGCCTTGCCGATGATCTCCGGCGGCTTTGTGAGCACCTGATCGGCAAGACGATCTCTCCAAAATTGTTCGGAGGTTTGCTCCATTCGACTGGGATTCCAGGCAGGCAACGCCTCGCCACTCACCAGATGACCGCCGAAGGCGTGGACCTCCACCGAATCCCAAGAACCCCCATTCCCTGCCATGACCCAATCGAGGAATCCTATGGATCACAAAGAACATAAAGCGATGCATATTGGCCGCAAAGCAAGGGCCGCCTACGTCAACAAGCGCATTGAGAAACGCGCCCGACAGGCCAAGAGGAACTCTGAAGCCGCGAAATCACCCCAACAGACTGAATTGACTCTGAAGGTGGTGAAAGGTCCGGGTTCAGGAAAGTGAGAATCAGGGACGGGGCCTGCGGCCTAAGATCTTCGATCCTCTCCATCAAATTGAGCCGCCAAGGGCCTGGCCTTGTATCCCTGTCATCGAAAGAGGAAGAACCATGGCACGTTTTGACATCGGAAAACAATGGGAGGGCCACGCAGCCAAGACTCTGATTGAGAGGTGTGTTTGTCTCGATTTTGGGGTCCTCAAGCCTGAGAAATTGCTTCGAGAACATCCCCAGGTTCAAGGATGGATGTTCCAAGGGAATAAGACCAAAGGCACGGAGCGGCGTGTGGGGTTCTGGATGGATCGAAGCCGACTGTGCCTCAAGGGGCCTTTCGGAGGGGTGGGACTGGATGAGCACCACGAAATTGTCTTGGTCTATCACCGGACCCAATGGTTCATTCTTTGCCCAAGTTGCGGGAAGCGGTCCAGGAAGCTCTATTCGCTTGGGAACGGTATCTTCTGGGAGGGCCGTGGCTTTCCTATCGAGTGCCGGTGTTGCCATCGGCTCCAGTATCGAAGCCAGACTTGGCCAGCAGCAAAAGAACGGAGGAGACAGGCGAGGGCATTTGCATCTACCTTTGGGTGGATACGTAGCTAAACCACGCAGACGATCCGTGGGCATCGACTGGTCATTTATGTGAGTTCTGAATGGCGAGAACAGCCCCTTCCGCATTGCTAAGGATTTCTCTGGTCTCGGAGATTTCTGCTAGGCTGGATTGCTTTTGTCGCGCTTCTTATATCCAGTTCCCAAGTGGGCCAGTTGACTTTGTTAAGTAAACGGCTTGTCACCTACCACTTGCTAACATATACGGGTTAGATTCCTAGTTGGAGGATCAAATGAAGCTAAAAGTTCTATCAATTTTGCTGCTCATTAGCCTCACAGGATGCCTTGGGCCAAGCTTGGAAAAACGTCGTGAAAACTTCCAAAGGACAATGGATTCTTGGCGTGGAAGCGATATCAACGATTACATGAGAAAAAACGGATATTCAACTAGTTCAAATCACCTTCCAAACGGGAACATAGTATATATTTTTCAACAATCTGCCACTGCGCAAAATCCCACATACAGGACTCCAATACAAACCACAGTGACGCCAAATTATTTTGGTGGTGCAACCGCAACAACAACCGGAGGGCAAGTTTACGGAGGTGGGACAACCACTTTTTGGTGCAATATATACATTGAAACTGATCAAGGCGGGCGGATCGTTTATTGGCGTTCTGAAGGCAATAGGTGTTATTAAGCACCTTATCTTAGTGGATTAAAGGCTTGGTGAGGCTCAGTCCATCGCCTCTGATGGTGCCCACCTCGTAAGCTTCAACCTCTTCATCCTGTGTGGGCACCAATAGGGAGAGGAGATCCATGGCCTTTATTGTGCGGTCCAGCCACGCTTCCTGCCCCGCCGTTGGGAGTGCCACTGGCCAGCGATTGTGCAGCTCATGCATGCCGGGGGAGACGTTGAAGCGGTCGGACTCTAAGTAGTTCCGCACGGCATCGCCTATCGGCAGTCCCCGACTCAATGCCAGGGAACCAAGATTCTTGACCACTACACGACCGCACATGAGAGGAAGGATATCTCCCGGCCCTACAACTGGTCGTCCATGAATTGAATCTACAAACACTGGAAAACAAAATAATCCCCGTTCACCCGCCGAAGATTTCTTGGAGAACTTCTGTCCTTGAGAGTGAGTTCCAACAGGGATGGTTGAAAACCTCAGCCTCGAAGCGATTGAATTTCGAAAGACCTTCAAGGGTTGCCCATCGCTTCAAAACCAGGCGTGTGGGTATATAGAATCCTGATCCACCCCTCCCACCTTGCTGTCGAAAAGGTACTCCCCCCCCGGAAGAAAAGCTCCGTCCGTTTGTGGGCGAGGTGTATTCAGTCTGCTTGATCTCCCCTCTAAGAATCGGATAGACACGGTCCCCACCCTTCCCCATCAGAATGAATCCTCCGTCTGATCCATCACCTGAAATCAATCCAGATGATGACCCAGTGATGACCCAAAAGAAAAAAGCCGGGTTTCCCCGGCTACGTTTTGCTTGTAAGTGCTAGGTTCTAATTGGTCGGGGCGAGAGGATTCGAACCTCCGACCCTCTGCTCCCAAAGCAGATGCGCTACCAGGCTGCGCCACGCCCCGAATGTCTTTAGTCTAACGGGTTATTTGGATGGGGAGTTGGCGGAGACTTTGGGGGCCATGATGTTCCAGCCGGCGCGCTGCAGGTCCATCACGTTGCCGGCGACGCCGACGAGCATGAGGGTTTCCTGTTCGTCGCCACCCATTTTCTTGGCGCCTGCGGGGGGCAGGGCCGCGATCGATGAAGACTTGAGATCCTTGGCCCAGCTCAGGTTCAGATCAAAGGCGACCTTTTTCTGCTGGCTGTTGAGCTCACCGGCGACGGTCTTCATCAGGCCGTTGGCGTCATAGGAAATGCGCAGGGAGCCTGGGCCGTCGAAGCCTTTGCTGTGATTGCTGATGGCAATGTTCTGGAGCTTGCCCTTGTTGTAGCTGAAATCGAAACTTGTGCGGATGCCGTTGGCTTCGTTGGTGTAGTTGAGCTTGCTGGGCAGCTTGGAAGTCTTTTCGAAAGTCAGGTCCATGCGGCCGCGTTTCCAGAAGCCCAGGGTTTCGCTAAGGTTCTGCTCCCGCTTTTTCGGGTCGTAGGCGCCAGTGGGCGCGTTGAAAGTGAGCGTCTGAAGCGTCTCGCCGCCCGCAGTCTCTTCCTTGCCCATAGTCGCGGTGAAAGCAGTGGATTCTGAGTAGACCTTGCGGATGTCGATGATCACTTCGCGGAACCAGCCCATGTAGGAAAGCGGGGCGTCCGCCGGACCGGGATCCACGCGGGTCGTGTAGGCGTTCAATTCCTTGCTGTACAGGAAGCCCTTGTTGCCCACGCGGGTCCAGATGCCATTGCCGAGATCGCCGGTGAAATCAGTCTTGAAGTCGCCGTTGGCGAAGTAGGTGGTCTTGATGTTCACGTTGGCATTGCCGCTTTTGGTGGCCCCACCCTTGATCTGGCCGGCGGTGTCCGCAGCGACCTTCGCGTTGATGGCAGAGGCGGAGAGGATCACCCTTACGGAACCATCCATCTTAACGGCAGTGATGTTCTGGTAAGGCTGACCGAACCAGGCGTTGTTGACTGCATCCAGGACCGACGAAAGGGTGTCCTTGGCGAACTTGGTTTCCTGGGGATTGGCCTTGGGGGCTTCTATGGCCGCACCAGCGGCACCAGTGGCATTATTTGCCTTTTCCGGTGGCTTAGTGGCCTGGGGAGCTGGGGTCAACGCGGTCTGGGCGGCCAGGATGGCGGTAAGACTGAAGGGCAGCACGTTCATCAAACGCATGTAAAACTCCTAGGTGTGAAAGTTAGTGACGGGGGTCGGCATTTTGTTCCCGCTTGCGGCGGCCAAAACAGGCCTTGCACAGCGCCAGGGAAGCATCTTGCGGAACAAAGCTCAGGTACTCGGAGGTTCCGCACTCCACACAAGTGATGTGAGTGAGCACTTGGGTTCCCGCGCTTCGTGATTTAGAAGTCCGGTGGAATTCCTTGGAATAGCATTTGGGGCAGAGAAAAAATTTTTGATCCGGTGTGACCGTAAAGCCTGAGCCACAAGTGGCGCATGTCTTCTCACGCAGCGTTGGCACATCAGTTCGCGGAGCTGGCTTCTGCAGGCGGATGACCCCGGAGTCTTCTGGGCTCGGACCAGCCGGTCCGGAGGGGGGGGAACCTTTGGCAGCCATCAAATGTTCGAACATCCCTTCTGGGCAAAAGGAAAGTCTAACATTTCGACCGGATTCGATCGAGCACGAAGATTGACAGGCATACTTAGCACATGAAGACCGCTGACGATCTGTTGGGGCCCCTCTTGAAAGGCAATGCGCGGGCCTTGGCCCGGGCCATCAGTTGGATGGAGAATGGCCACACGCAGGCCAGGCCGCTCATGGCCAGGGTCTGGCCCCATCTCGGCAAAGCCACGGTTCTGGGGCTCACGGGGGCCCCGGGATCGGGTAAATCCACCCTGACCGATCAGCTCGCCCGGGCCCTGCTTGAGAAGGGCCAGAAAGTCGGGATCCTCGCGGTGGATCCCACCTCGCCTTTCAGTGGCGGCGCCATCCTGGGGGACCGGATCCGCATGGGCCGCATCGCGCAGGATCCTGGAATCTTCATCCGGAGCATGGCCACACGCGGTGCCTTGGGCGGGCTGGCACGGGCCACCCAGGACGCCATTGATCTGCTGGATGCCGCGGGCTTCGACACGGTGATCGTGGAAACCGTGGGCGTGGGGCAAGACGAAGTGGACGTGGTGAGTTGCGTTCATACCTGCGCCGTGCTGCTGGTGCCGGGCCTGGGAGACGAAATCCAGGCCATCAAGGCCGGCATCATGGAAGTTGCGGATCTCTTCGTCATCAACAAGGCTGACCGTGACGGCGTCGAGCAGGTGGAGCAGGAAATCGAGGCCATGAAGAGCCTGAGCCCGCCCAAGGACTGGGACCCGCCCGCCTGCCGGGTCATCGCCACGCAAGGCATGGGCATTCAGGAATTGTTGGAGCGGGTCCACGAGCACGGAGCCTGGTTGCGCGGCAGTGGTGGCCTCGAGCGCAAGGCCCAGGAACGGGCCAAGCTCCGTTTTGATTCCCTTTTGGCCGAGGAAGCCTCCCGTCGCGCCAGAACCAGGGCCGGGAAGCGCATCCAGGAACTCATCACAGCCATCGCCAAGCGGAAACTCGATCCCTACGCTGCCGTTGAACAGGTCCTGGGTCCTGGGTCTTGAGTCCTGGGGTTTAAGCGTGCATCGTTGCTATCCCAGGACCCGGGACACAGGACTCACTTGTGGTACGGCGAGCCCTTCAGGATCGCAAAGGCACGATAGAGCTGCTCCAGGAACATCACGCGGGTCAAATCATGCGGAAAGGTCATGGGGCCGAGTGAACGTTTTTCAGTGATGGCGGTCTTAACGCCCGCATCAAAGCCGTGGCTGCTGCCGATGGCGAAACCCAGGCTCAGCCCCTGGTCCATGGCTTTGCCCAGCCAGTCTGCAAAGACCTCGGAGCTTTGCGCCGGGGCCTCGGGAGTGAGCAGCACCGGACATTGATGGGCCGCCAACTTGGGCAAGAGGCGGGCGGCTTCGTCCTTTAATTGCTGGGCAGGATTGCCACGGCCTTCGGCCAGCTCCACCAGGTCCAGCCGGGCGTGGGGTTTCAACATGGCAAGGTAATGGGCTTCCCATTCCCGTGCACAGGCCAGCTTGGGTCGGCCGAAAACATAGAGCCGGAAAGGATATGACATTAGTCACCTTCTTAAGCATTTTTCAGCAAAGATTAGAATAAGTTTGGAAGTAGTTGTAAAACCACGGGAAGATTCCAGAGTAAACGGTCATCGGAGGCCATATGGCAAGGATCGGACGAAACATCACAGGGTTTGGGGTGCTGACTGCGCTGGTGTTCTCCCTGGGTTGTGAGAATAAGGAAGGCCCTATTCCAAATGTCCCACCCACCGCCGCTCAGACTCCCGGCGCGATCCTGCCCCATCTTCAATATCTGGCGGCCTGGAAGAACTTTAAACACCTGATCCTCATCGCGCCCATCAGCCCTGATGTTGTTTTCCCTTCCGCCTGGTGGTTCCACAAAGAATCCAAGGATCTCAAAATTTCCCTGACCCCTGAGGAAATGAAGACCCTCGGAATCGCCCACCTCGCAACCCGCCTGGACGACCTGCCCCGCGCCCCTGAAGAAGGCTATGGCATTGAAGATGCGCGAATGGCTTTCAATGCTGGCATCTACCGCCTGATCAAGGGTCTTCCGGTACATGTCTGGGCCGACATGAAGGTCTCTGAAGTCCGCATGAACCCCTCAAGCCCGAAGGTCATGGATGTGACCCTTTCCTACAACAATCGCCAGATGATCCGGGTTAGCTGCATTAAAAAGGTTGATGCCGGCGGCGGCGGAGAATTCTACGGCGTGGGCAACATCCAGTACCTGATGTGGCCGGGAACCATCAAGTAATCCGCCAATCCAACCGAAAAAATCCCCAATGGCCTGAAACAAGCGCTTTCCCCGCTTGAGAATTTCTTTTGTGTTTTCCAGAAGCAGATAGGCTGGATCCCTCACGGGGGAACCATGACCGAGCACATCAATCTGTTCGAGAACGTCAACCGGCAGTTTGATGAGGCTGCAGACATTCTTGAAATGCCTGCGGAATTCCGGGACATTTTGAAAACGCCCTACCGGGAAGTATCCGTGGCCCTGCCCATCCGCATGGATGACGGCAGCATGAAGGTCTTTCACGGATTCCGGGTCCAACATAACGGCGTCCGTGGCCCCCAGAAAGGCGGCATCCGGTACCACCCCGAGGTCGACCTGGACGATGTGCGCGCCCTGGCCAGCCTGATGACCTGGAAGACCGCCGTGGTGAACATCCCCTTCGGCGGCGCCAAGGGCGGTGTGCAATGCGACCCTTCCAAGATGAGCCTCCATGAATTGGAGAGCCTGACCCGCCGCTACATCGCCAAGATCAGCATGGTGCTCGGGCCCACCCGCGACATCCCCGCGCCCGACGTGAACACCAACGCCCAGACCATGGCCTGGGTCATGGACGAGTACGGCCGCAAGGCTGGCTACCAGCCCGCCTGCGTCACCGGAAAGCCCATCGAACTGGGTGGCAGCCAGGGCCGCGAAGCCGCCACCGGCAAGGGCGTGGCCATCATCACCCGCGAAGCCTGCGGGGCGCTTGGGCTGACCCTGGAAGGCGCTCGGGTGGTGTTGCAAGGCTTTGGCAATGTGGGTTCCTACACTGCGAAATTCCTGGACGAAATGGGCGCGAAGATCGTGGCCGTGGCGGACCACACGGGCGCCGTGCGTTTATCCGAGGGCCTGGATGTGCGAGCGCTCATGGCCTACGTCAAGGAGCACAAGGGGGTGGGTGGATTCACCGGGGGCGATGCCTTTGATGCCAGCACGGTCTTCGCCCAGGACTGCGACATCCTGATCCCCGCCGCCCTGGGGGGCGTCATCAACAAGGAAACCGCGCCGGACGTGAAAGCCAGGCTCATCGTCGAAGGCGCCAACGCCCCCACCACCACCGGCGCGGATCACATCCTCCGGGACAAGGGCGTGACCGTGATCCCGGACATCCTCGCCAATGCAGGCGGGGTGACCGTTTCCTACTTTGAATGGGTCCAGAACCTCCAGCAGTTTTTCTGGGAGGAGGCTGAGGTTTTCCAGAAAGAAGAAAAAATCATGATCCAAGCCTTCCAAGATGTTCACGCCATGGTGGTCAAGCACGGCTGCACCTACCGCACCGGCGCCTTCGTGCTGGCCCTCGATCGGGTCTACAAAGCCAACGTGATGCGCGGCTGGTGAGTGATTTAGGCTGTGGGCAGTAGGCTGTGGGCGGTGGATTCAATAAGGATGCGGCCTTAGGCCGCGCCAAATCGCCTACAGCCTAACGCCTACAGCCCACTGCCCTTTTTGATTGGCGCTACATTCCCGCCCTGAGAAAGTAGACTGTTTGGATCGGCGGGGCGTCCCAGAACAATCCGATCTGTCACGGAGTCTGCATGTCGAAAAACATCATCCATGTGGTTGGCACCGGCACCATCGGGGAACCGCTGATCGGGTTGATGATCCATTACCAGAAGGAGCTCGGCCTGGATGAGGTGACCTTCCATAAGCACAGCCTCAGCGACCGCCCTAAGGTGAAAGCCCTTGTCAGCCGTGGCGCCAAGCTGGCGGTGGATGCCGAGAAAATGGAGGCCTTCAAGGCCGCGGGCATGAACCCGGAACTGACCCACGAGCAGGCCCTGGAACAGGCCTCGGTGGTGATCGACTGCTCGCCCCAGGGGCTAGAGATGAAGGAGAAGTTCTATAAAAAATATGAGCACAACACCTTGGGCTTCATCGCGCAGGGCAGCGAATTCGGCTTCGGCAAGATGTACGCCCGGGGCATCAACGACGAGATCATCACCCCCGACGACAAGTACATCCACGTGGTGAGCTGCAATACCCACAACCTGAGCTGCCTGCTGGAAACGCTGGTGCTCGCCGAGGGCAAGGACAATCTGACTGAAGCCTCCTTCGTCTGCATGCGCCGCTCCAACGACATCAGCCAGGTGAAGGATTTCTGTCCCGGCCCCCAGGTGGGAACGCACAAGGATGGCCGCTTCGGCACCCACCACGCCCGGGATGCGTACCATCTTTTCCAGACCAAGGGCCTCGACTTGAATCTGTTCTCTTCCGCCGTGAAGCTCAACACGCAGTACATGCACAGCCTCTGGTTCGACCTCCGTATGAAGCGCCCGACGAATCTCGAGGCCCTCACGGCAAAGATCAAGGGCAACGACCGCATCGCTGTCACGGAAAAAAAGGATGCCAACACCGTTTTTTCTTTTGGCCGGGATCAGGGCCATTTCGGTCGCATTCTCAACCAGACCGTGATTCCTCTGAGCACCCTCACCATGCCCAACGAGCATCGACTCGTGGGCTTCTGCTTCACGCCCCAGGACGGCAACAGCCTGCTCTCGAGCCTGGCCGCTGCCCTGCGATTCATCCACCCCACCGATTGGGAAGCGCGCATCCAGGTGTTGAAGCCGTTCTTCTTTGATGAAGTGTGATCCTCTACCGCGCACATCTCCTGGATGCACCCGAACCGGGCCGCCTGCGTTCCATTCCAGACGGCGCGCTGGTGGTGGATGATTCAGGCCGGATCGTGGATGCCGGGGTATTCCCGGCTCTCGCCCCGCGACATGCGGGCACGGAGGTCCGGGACCTTCGCCCCCACTGGATCCTGCCGGGCCTCATTGATCTCCACATCCACCTTCCGCAATACGAATCCGTGGCCATGGACGGTCTTGAACTGCTGCCATGGCTCAACACCCACATCTTCCCTGCGGAAGCGCGGTTCGCGGATGCAGAGCTGGCGGCAAAGGCCGCACGGCGTTTCTTCGGTGACCTGCTTGCACTTGGCACCACTACGGCGGTGGTCTATTCCACGATCCACCAGAAAGCCACGGATGCAGCCTTTAATGAAGCTGAAAACTGCGGCGTCCGCGCGGCCATCGGCAAGATGATGATGGACCAGAATGCCCCAGAAGCACTGTCCGAAGACACGGAAGCATCGCTTCAACAAAGCAATGAGCTCATCCAGCAGTGGCACGGAAAGGCCGATGGGCGCTTGATGTACGCCCTTGCGCCGCGATTTGCGCCCATGTGCACGCCAGCCCTCATGCGCGGAGTTGGAAAACTATCAGAAAAAACAGGCGCTTACATCCAGACCCATCTGGCTGAGAACCTGGACGAGATCGCATGGGTGAAAAAGCTCTTCCCCGAATGCGCGAATTACACCGATATTTATCGCCACCATGGAATGCTGAATGCCCGCACACTGCTGGGCCACGGCATCCATCTCGATGACTCCGAACGCGCCATGATCCGCACATCTGGTGCCACCATCGTCCATTGCCCCAGCTCCAACGCGTTCCTGGAAAGTGGCGTCATGCCTCTGCGACGCTGGTGGAACGAGGGCCTCTCCATCGGCCTGGGCACCGACGTGGCGGGCGGGCCGACGCTCTCCATGTGGACCGAAATGGCCATGTCCTGCACGGTTTCAAAATTGCGCTTTGCCCTGTTGCATGAGGCAAACGCGACCGTGAAACCGGTCGAGGCCTTCCATCTTGCGACCAAAGCAGCCGCGGTGGGATTGGGCCTGAGGGATCGCATCGGCAGCCTGGACAAGGGCCTGGACGCAGATTTCATTGTGGTGGATCCGCGCCTGACAGACCCGGCAGCGCGCATTGAAGATGCTGCTGACCGCGTCTTGTCACGGCTCATCTACCGCGCGGATCCTCGCATGGTGAAGGCCACCTTTGTTCGCGGGAAACCATGCTTCGCCCAGGTAAGTTGATCCCCCAGTCCTTCTACCGGCGCGACGTGGATGTCGTGGCGCGTGAACTTCTCGGCCAATTCCTGATGCGCGATGAGGTGATCCTTTGCATCACTGAAGTCGAGGCCTACGGTGGGCCCGAAGACAGCGCCAGCCATGTCCGCCACGGCCGCACCGACCGCAACACCATCATGTGGGGAAAGGGTGGCCACGCCTACCTGTACCTATGCTATGGCCTCCACTGGATGCTGAATGTTGTTACAGGCGACGAGGGCCAAGGCGCCGCCGTGCTCATCCGCGCCTGCGAACCGCTGGCTGGAATTGACACCCTTCTGGCCCGCCGGATGATGACCGCCGTGAAACCCGCGCTGCTGGCGGGGCCCGGCCGCATAGCCCAAGGCTTGAACCTGGATAAGGTCTTCAACGGAGAAGCCCTCTTCCGCAAGGGCGATCTGGAACTGCGGGAGGGCCCGCCCCCGCAGGCGATCCTCAGGGGGCCTCGGGTTGGCATCGCCTTTGCCGCCCAAGATGATCAGCAAGCCCAGCGACGCTACGCCGTGGCCGGCAGTCCCTGGATCAGCTCGCCAAAGCTCGGTTGACCAGCCTTGACTTCCCCACTCCGGAACCCACCATGCTAGTGCGATTCCCAAGTGCAGGTGTGGCATGAATACGCATTGGATCCTTAACAAACCCCTGGTCCTTCTCGAATCAGAGGACCATCCGTACCTGGAGAGCGCCCGAGGGAGGATCGGTTCCCACGAAGTGGCGGTGCATCTCGCCGGGGACTGGCACCGGAAGGAGCACTACCCGGAGTTCCGCGTCTTCCTGGATGGCGTGGAAATTTTTGAATGGGGCGATCCTTCCCTCTCCAAGGAATGGTTCGCCCTTTGCCACCAATTAGGCTACAGGCCCGAGCAGCATTGGGACTGGGATCCTGCGCTCATTCTTTTCCAGCAAGTGCTGCCCGACCTTGCCATCCAATGGCACCATGTTCCTCTCCCATACGGGCCCGCGGGCGTCCCGGCCGGTGTAACCAGCCTGGCCACGCTGAGGATGAGTCTTGGGGACTGGGCCACCCGGCTTCAGCACCCCAATCCAAGTCCCAGCGATGAGCTCATGGCTCTGCTTTTTGGAAAGCTCCCATTAAGAGCCGTCATCCTTCACGATGATCCCGAGAGCCGACTGGATTTCGTGGGCAATCCGCTGGATGCGCCCTACCTGGGTGAGTTCCTGTACCTGGGCGAGAATCGCGCAACGGCTGTGGTACTCAGCCGCATGACCTTTTCCGGAACCGGCGGGATGCGTTGGTCCCCCTGGCTACCTGCCGGTAAGTGGAGTGAACAGGGCCGGGAGTTCGCGGCCACCCAGGGGGCCAGGGATTTCCTCCGCGCCGCGGGGCTGCCTGAATTCATGCCGGAGGGTTTTGAGCACGCCTTCAAGCGCACCCTGGAAAACCTGGGCCGTTTCATGGAACCGCTGGTCGAGGCTTACCTGGAGACCTGCGCCACCGGCATCGCCTGGCACCGGGACCCCAAGAACCGCTATGTGAACCACATGGTCGTGGAGGCCCGCATTGAGAAAGGTCAGACCATCCTGGTTCTGGATGACGGCAGCGAGCTGGAAGTCACTGAACACCATCGTGTTCCTGCGGCTGAGCTGGTTCCCGTCCTGAGAACCTAGGCCGGATCCGGGTGTATCGTCACCCCGGCAGCTTGTCCCGGTCGATGATGCTCGGCCCCGACCCCGCCGCCTTCTCATACGTGCCGTCGCCCCGGTTCACGTACTTGGTGAGGCCCTTCGACGCGATCTCCGCATCGCTGAATTTCTCTTTGTGGAAGAAGCCGCCCAGGCGTTTCAGGTCCGCCGGCACCGACACCAGACGGGCCAACTTCCCCCCGCAGGCCTCGCACAGCCCAGGCTCAGCTTCTGCTCCCCGCACCAGCACTTCAAGAATCTCGCCGCAGCCCTCGCAGCGGTATTCAAAGATGGGCATCGCGGTCCTCCAGGAAACCGAGTGTAGCAAAGCCTCCGCGCGAGCCTCATACTTGAAATCCTTGCAATGCTCACTCCTGCGGGAGGGGCGAGCAAGCACATCAAACGGGGGTGACCGGTTTCGACAGGTTATGACTCGGGTGCATGGTGCAGGCGGGGGTTGGACGGATGGCCCCCTTAACAATCCGCCCAAACAAAACTGCCAACGATAACTTCGAACTGGCCCTCGCCGCTTAATTTCTTTAAGCAACGAGCGAGTCCCCGCGATCTTCTGGTAACGGGCTCGTAAAACCTTCCAAAGGGTGACTCCGGTCTGCCGGCGGAAGGAACAGAATGGGCCCCGCGAAACGCCCCCGCAGCCGGGCCGAGATCAGGGGGAAAGTCCTCGATGTGGGTCGTCCGCGCAAACCCCCAGAGGTCACGACAGCGGAACAAGCCTGTGAAGAGCCACCATTCGACGTTTCTTGGACGAGGGTTCAATTCCCTCCACCTCCACCAAAACAAAAAAAGCTCCGCTTGGCGGAGCTTTTTTTTGGTGGCGGTGGAGGGAATTGAGCCCTCGGGATGGCGCGGGGGTAGCCGCCCCGGAGCGCGTCCGCGCGCGCAGGGATCAGCGGCGCCCGCAGCCAGCACGGAAGGGCAGATGGCCCCATCCCGGTACACCCGGAGAGAACTATCCCTAGTTTTCCTGTTTGCTTTTTTGTTTTGGTGGTGGTGGAGGGCGTTGAGCCCTCGGGATGGCGCTCCCGCCTAACGCGCGCATGCGCGCTCCCACTCAGGCTGCGCCTTCGCGGAGTCGGGAACCCTGGTAGGCGTAGCGGAGAGCGCGCAGCGATCGCAGCATTAAGCGCCGTGCGCAGCCAGCACGGAAGGGCAGATGGCCCCATCCCGGGACTTGCGGAGAGAACGATCCCCGGTTTTCCTACAGCTTTTTTCTGATGTCGAGGCGGCAGGAATCGCCCCCTCGGGATAGCGCTCCTACTTGATGCGTGCATGCCCGTGTCGGGCGCCACCCTGAATAAACTCAAACAATCCCGCCTTCATCGCACCTTCGCTGACGATTGGAAGGTTGAGGAACCTGGCCCCAGGAACGACAGGTGTAGTGGATATGTCGCAATAATCGAAAAACAGCAACATGTTTCCTTGACCTGTCGCCGGGAGCGACCTAAGCTCCCGATGTGTCCTCCAAGCCGGGAAATGCCACCACGAGCCGCCCCCCCTGGCGGCCGGATAGGCCTTACGACGGACTGCCACTCCTGCCACCACTTGTGGATCTGGAGAGCATCGCCATCCTCAAACGCTGCATCACGGCGCGGGCCGCGCTGGCGGAGTTGAAACAGGCGGCGGAGTTGATACCCAACCAGGGCATGTTGATCAATGCCCTGCCCTTGCTGGAAGCGAGGTCCAGTTCCGAAATCGAGAACATCGTCACCACCACAGACAAGCTATTTCGCTTCCAGCAATTGGATGAAAGGGCAGACTCAGCCACCAAGGAGGCCCTGCGCTACAGCCATGCATTGCTTCAAGGGTTCCAGGCCATTCAAAAGCGGCCCTTGAACACCACCACCGCGGAACAGGTGTGCAGCCAGATCAAGGGTGTGGAGATGCAGGTTCGCCGGGTACCGGGCACCGCGCTGGCCATCGAGGGGACCGGAGAGATCATCTACACGCCACCCGTGGGCGAGACTTTGCTGCGCGACCTGCTGGCGAATTGGGAGCGCTTTCTACACGACGCCACGGCGCTCGACCCGCTGATCCGCCTGGCCGTGGCGCACTATCAGTTCGAGGCCATCCACCCTTTCACTGACGGGAACGGTCGCACGGGCCGTGTGCTGAACAGCCTCTTCCTGATCCAGGAAAACCTGCTGACCTTGCCGATCTTGTACCTGAGCCGATACATCATCGGACACAAAGAGGACTACTACAGCCTGTTGCTGAATGTGACACGACATGGGGATCAGGCCGCTTGGGAGCCCTGGGTGCTTTTCCTGATTCAAGGCATCGAGGAAACTGCGATCTGGACCCGGGAGAAGATCGAGGCCATCCGCCAACTTTCCAGCCACACCTCAGAACACGTCCGACAGCGCCTGCCGAAGATCTACAGTCATGAGCTGGTGGAGATGATCTTCGAGCGGCCCTACTGCCGCATCCAGAACCTGACCGAGGCGGGCATCGCCGGAAGACAGGCCGCATCGCGCTACCTGAAGCAATTGATCGGCATCGGAATCCTGGAAGAAATCCCCGTGGGCCGGGAGAAACTTTTCGTCCATCCCAAGCTGCTGAACCTGCTGCGGCACGACAGCAACGCCTTCACAAAATACCTGTGACGGAATCCGAAACCCCCGCTGGCGCATCGATCCCGCACCCAAGGCGGTGGACGGGGACGAAGCCACTTGATCCGTGATACCGCGCGATTCCGGTAAGGTGGAGCGACTGTCCATGCTGAAAGTGCGCGATGCCGGTACTTGATTGGTTGGGAAAGGCCGAGGCCCTGAAGGCTGCGCAGATGGTCCCATCCCGGCACTCGCGGAGAGGACTATCCCCACCATTTACTTTTTGCTTCATCCTTCGTGTGAAAGCAGAAAAAATCGAATCCTCTGGATAGCCCAAAGCTACCCCCAACCTTTGAGG
>JANXQX010000021.1 GCA_025353305.1 Holophagaceae bacterium | reverse complement strand
GTAGCGCCTGCGGGCCGAAGGCCCGCAAATTCAGGTAGCCCGGCGCGGATCACACCTAAGCGTGAGTCCGCCGCCGGGCCACCTGAATTTCGGCTGCGAAGCTCGCACATGACGAGTCTCTTTGTGCCCTTTGTGTCTTGGCGGTTCTATTTCTTTGAATGCAACTTGGTATCAAGCGCGAAAGCAAGATCCTGGACATCCTGGAATCGGCGGCCCGGATCTTTTTCCAGGCAGTGGATGAGTATCCGTTGGATTGGCCCGGGCAGTTGCTTCCCAGAAGCTTCAATTCCCGGAGGCTCCTCCTTCAGGATCGCCGCCAGCGTGTCGGCGGCGGAATTACGGGCGAAGGCCCGTTGACCCGTATAGAGCTCAAACAGCACGGCACCAAAGCTGAAGATTTCGCTGCGGGCATCCACGGCCTCGCCGCGCACCTGCTCGGGACTCATGTAGCCTATCGTGCCGAGAATCATTCCCTTCTCTGTGCTCCCGTTTGTTCCGAGGGCCCTGGTCGGCGAATTGGCATCCACGGGTTTCAGCTGTTTCGCCAGACCGAAATCCAGGATCCTGACCCTGCCATCCTTCATCACGATGATGTTTTCGGGCTTCAGATCCCGGTGGACGATGCCCTTTCCATGGGCGGCGGAAAGGCCGTGGGCGATCTGGACAGCGATATCCGATGCTCGGCGTGGAAGCAGGGATCCTGAGGAAATCAGGACCCGCAAGGTTGCGCCTTCCAGCAGTTCCATCACTGCATAGGCAATGTCGCTTTCGATTCCGAAATCGAAAATGCCCAGCACGTTGGGGTGCTGAAGAGACGCCAGTGCCTTGGCTTCGCGCTCAAAGCGCGCCAGCGCATCAGCGTCCTTTGCGAGATGCTCGGGCAGCACCTTGATGGCCACCATGCGATCCAATTTGGGGTCCCTGGCCCTGTAGACCTCGCCCATGCCTCCCGTGCCGAGGGGAGAAAGGATCTCGTAAACGCCGAGCCTGGTGCCAGGCTCATTTCAACCCCTCGGCCACCAGCAGATCCGAGACCGGAATCCGGGTATAGGTGAAGCCCACCGTCTTGCCATCTCCGCTCACACGCACGTTGTAGAGGCGGGTGACGCTGGCTGGATCGGGTGGAACCAGCCGCTGTGAAACAGTGCGCCGTCCGGAGGAAAGCTCCACGCGGTCCAGGCGCAGATGGAGGGCATCTTCGGGATGCATCACCAGTGCTTCGTCCGGTGCGATCCATTCGATGATGGATTCGCCGGGCTCCAGAGTCCAGGGAAGGGCTCTGGGTGTTCCTCCCTCATCGCTCGTGATGCTCGGATGGCCTTTTGCGTCGATGCACAGCAATTGTTTCCCGTCCGGCGAATAGGCTTTGATGTTCTGGATGGATTCCGGAAGCAGGGTGCCCCGGCTCCCATCCATCGGCAGTTTCAGGATTCTTAAGTGGCCAGTGCCTTGCCGTGCGGTCGCGTACACATGGGTCCCATTTTTTGAGAACCGTCCGCCTGTCAGAACCCATCCTTCCAATCCCAGATCCCGGGGTACGCCCAAGCCGGTGGGAACCATCTGGAGTTTCGGGTGGTCTCCGGGGATGAACACCAGGGCGAAATCGCCGTCTGGACTCAAATCCTGAGGAATCCCCGGAGCCAGGACCTTGGGTGGCGAGTGGTCGAAGCGCCGGAGCAGGGGGCGGTATCTGTTGGCTTCGATCCCTCCCGTCTCGAACAGCAGGGCCAGGGATCCGTCGCGGGAAAACCCAGAGATATAGGTGTTTTCCTGCCACCCCAAATCCAGGTCATGCCCATTTGAACAGACCATGGACGAGGTCGTGTAGAGTTCCCGCTCCAGCAGCATCTGCCCCTGAGGCGAGATGTCGTGGATGAGCGAGGGCGTGGCGTCCACCGACACCGGGCGCACGTGGCCATCCAGGTCCACCGCCCTCAGGCCCACCCGCGTGGCGAAAAAAATTTCCCGGCCATCCCTGGACCAGGCCAGATATTCATCCCAGACCGCCCCCTCCATCTTGAGGTCCAACCTTTTTCCAGCGCGATCCACCACCGCAATGCCCCTCTGTGCACTGCTTCCGCCTTCGGTGCCGATGGCGCCCAGCGCCGTGGACGAATGGACAAAGGCCACCTTGTCGCCCTGCGGAGAGATGCGCGGCGCCCCGAGAAGTTCGCTGTTGGAAGTCATGATGCGGGTGCCCAAGGGATAGTCCAGATGCTGAGGGCCACCCTCCTGCTCTTGATAGATCACCGCCAGGGCCTTTCCATCCGAGGCGAAATCGGCCCCTTTCACGCCGCCCAGGACTTCGCGCGGCGTTCCGCCATCCAACGAGGACAGAGCCAGGGTGCCGAAGCCCGCGGAGGTCCCCGTCCATTGGCTGGATTTCAAAAGCAGCAGCAGCTCCCCCTGCGCATTCACCGCCATCAGATCGGCCCTGGGCAGCCCGACGGCGCGCACGCCTGAACCATCCAGTCGGGACATGAAGATCTCGCTCGGATGGCCATCCCAGGTCGCCGAATAGACGACGTTCTGGCCATCGGGCGTGAAGCGGGCCCTCAGGACATTGCCGCGCCGGAAGGTGATCTGTTTGAAGCTGGGAGCCTGCGCGGACCTGCCCCGAAGAACCCAACCCGCGAGACCCGCGCAAATAAGCAGACCGGCCACCAGGGCGGCCCATTTTCTTGAGGTGGACCTGTTCTGCGCGGCGATGGGAGCCCAGAACGGAGAGAAACTTTGTGAGGTGGCGGAGAAATTCTCCAGGGCGAAGGCCACGTCGTGGGCCGATTGGAACCGCTGTTCCGGGTTTTTTTCGATGCAGTGATGGAGAATCCTCAGGAGCCCGGCCGGAATCAAGCGGCTGGTGCCTTCCGGGTCGGCGAAATCATCCCTCAGGATCGCGGCCAAGGTATCGCTGGCTGTGTTTCGGGCGAAAGCGCGCTTGCCCGTGAGCATCTCGAAGAGCACGGCCCCGAAGCTGAAGATGTCGCTGCGGGCGTCGACAGCTTCGCCGCGCACTTGCTCGGGGCTCATGTACCCCATCGTGCCAAGGATCATGCCTGCCTTGGTGTGGGATTCCTGGCTCTGGCCGACGGCTTGGGTGGCGAGGAAGGACTGGGAAACGCTTTCCGAACGCGTCACCTGCTTGGCCAAGCCGAAGTCGAGGATCTTCAGGCGGCCATCCTTGGTGATCCAGATGTTTCCGGGCTTGATGTCGCGATGGATGAAGCCCTTGTCGTGGGCGGCAGCCATGCCGACGGCCATCTGCCTGCCCAATTCCAGGGCCGTGCGGAGCGGCACGGGGCCCAGGTCGAGCCGGGTGCGCAGCGATTCGCCCTCAAGCAATTCCATCACCGCATAGGTCGTTCCTTCCGCTTGCCCGATATCGAAAATGCCCAGGATGTTCGGATGGTTCAGCGCCGCCACCGCCTTGGCTTCGCGCTCGAAGCGGGAAAGGGCTTCGGCGTTCGTCGCCCATTCTTGGGGCAGCACTTTCACCGCGACGAAGCGATCCAAACGCGTATCGTGCGCCTTCCACACTTCGCCCATGCCGCCCACGCCGAGGGGCGAGACAATTTCGTAGGGACCAAGCTTGGTGCCGGCGACAAGATTCATTTCAGGCCTTCCACCAGATACAGCTCGCTGAGCTGCTTCTCGCAGGTGAAAGCGAAGGCCCGGGCGTCTGGGGTCATGAAGACCCCCCGTGTCTGGATGTGGCCCGCGGGATCGGGGGGCGTGAACGCCAGGATCTGGTTTCGGACGCTGCTCTTCAGGTCAAGGCGGGTGATGGTCACCGGCAGGACGGAAAGTTCGGGCCGCACGAAAACCGCGCCCCCATCGGCGCTCCAGCCCAGGAGCCGTTCGCCGGGCCGCATTCCATGGATGGGTTGGGCCTCGCCCCCGGTGAGGGGCTGGATGAACCATTCCAAAGCGTTGCCGACGATGAATTTCGTGCCGTCCGGGGAGAGTGGGGAGATGCTTGCGAAGGCAATGCCTAGGCCCTCGTGCGTGAGGATCTTGGGCTTGCCTCCTCGGCGGTCCAACAGGACCCAGGCTTCCTTTCCCTCCATGGCGAGATTGGCCACCATCCGCTGGCCATCCGGGAGCAGGTGGGCGATGTTGCCCGTGGATTCAAAACCCTTGGGCAGGGCCAATGCGAAGGGTCGGCCCAGTCCCGCCGGTACGAATAGGATGAAGCGCCCACGGGCCTTGGGGTCGCCCAGGTCCCGCGGGGCCAAACCCGCCTCTTGATAGGCCAAGGCCCAGGCGGGGTCCAGATCCTTGGCCTCCTGGGCTCCCGTGTCCATGAACACCCAACGGCCGTCCGCTGAGATTGATTTGGGAAAGCCATGGCCCAAGGTCAGGGCGGGGCCGCCCTCCAAGGGGCGCAGGTAAGCCCTGTCCTGGGCGGTGCCTCCATCCATGACCGGGGATTCCACCAGCAGCAGCTGGCGCCCGTCGGCGCTGAGCCCTTCAGCCTGGGTGCTGCCCAGGATAGAGAGGTCCCGGGGCAGGGCTTCGTCGATACGCTTGGCCAGCACGCCTCGGCGGACGTGTTGCTGGGCCAGGAGGATGCGGCCCTCCGTGGAGACGTCGAGGAGTTGGAGGGCGCCCTGGCTCCGCCAAAGGGGGCGCTGGTCCCCCTTCAGGGACAAGGCCCACAGGGCTGTCTGGTCCCCCTGCAGTTCCGAGACCCATAGTTCCCCGCTGGGTCCCCAGGCCAAACCCGAAATGGTGGCGCCGGAGCCATCCCCCTCCTTGGTGAATAGAACCCGGCGGCGGCCCTCCCGGTCGTAGACGACGATCTCGGTGGCGGCCTTGGCATAGTCCCCATCCACCAGGGCCATGCGGCTGCCGTCCCTGGACAGACTGAGATGGCTGAGGGTCCGAGTGTTGGCGTTGCAAACGAGGAGGAGCTTGCCGGCGGGGAATTCCAGGCGGAGTTGGGAGTGGGAATCCAAGCCGAGCTTGGGCAAACCCGCACCGTCCCATGCCGCTTCGACTATATCTTCCTGAAGCTCGCGCTGAGCTCCCCCGCCACCGGGGGCTTGGGTCAAGAGGCCGCGGTAGGTGAAACCAGCGATCAAACGGGGGGTGCGGAGAAAGGCCAGTTCATTGGTTGTGGACACCCCCAGCAGCAGGGCGTCCTGGATGCCCAGGGCCTTGGGCTCGGGGCTGCGCGGATCCAGAACGAAGAGCTCAGGCTTTGCCCCCGCCACCCGTTCTGAGAAATAGACCGTCTTGCCATCAGGTCCGAAGCGGGCGGATTCGATGGTTCCGGGCACAAAAGTGAGCCGTTGGAAGGCGGGTGGCGGATGCGGCCCACCCCGGAGGGCCCAACCCCCAAGGCCCGCCGCGATGAGGAGACCGGCGGCCACGGCGGCCCATTTTCTCGACGTCTGCCGGTTCTGCGGTGCGAAGGGTGCCGAAAAGGGGGCGGAGCTATCCGAGGCGGTGGAGAAATTCTCCAGCGCGAAGGCCAGATCCTCCGCATCGTGGAAACGCCGGGCTGGAGCTTTTTCCAGGCAGTGATCGACAATGCGGCGCAGGTTCATGGAAATGATTCGTCCGCTGGTGTTCTCCACCTCGGGGGGATCATCCCGCAGGATCGCCGCCAGGGTGTCGCTGGCGGTATCCCTCGCGAAGGCTCTTCGCCCCGTGAGCATCTCAAAGAGCACCGCGCCGAAGCTGAAGATGTCACTGCGCGCGTCCACGGCCTCGCCGCGCACCTGCTCGGGGCTCATGTAGCCCACGCTGCCGAGGATCATGCCCTCCTCGGTGCGAACGACGTGGCCGGGACTGACGGCTTGCGTGTCGAAGTGGGACTGGGAGCCCTGGCCGACGAAAGACACCTGTTTCGCCAGACCGAAATCAAGAATTTTGAGGCGGCCATCCCTGGTCACCCAAAAGTTTTCCGGCTTGAGATCGCGGTGGATGACGCCCTTGTCGTGGGCCGCCGCCAGGCCGCGAGCCATCTGGGAGGCCAACTCGATGGCCACGCGGGGCGACAGCGCGCCCTGCTTAAGCCGCGTGCCGAGGGATTCGCCTTCCAGCAACTCCATCACCGCATAAACGGTGTCGTCCGTTCGGCCGATGTCGAAGATGCCCGTGATGTTCGGATGATTCAGCGCCGCGACAGCTTTGGCCTCGCGCTCGAAACGTCCGAGCGCATCAGGGTTCTTCGAGAAATCCTCGGGCAGCACTTTCACGGCCACATAGCGATCCAGCCGCGTGTCCTTGGCCTTGTAGACTTCGCCCATGCCGCCCGCGCCGAGCGGGGAGAGGATCTCATAGGGGCCTAGACGGAAGCCTTGTTTGAGGGCCATGGTTCCTTTTTTGGATTACTCAATCATAGGCCAAGCTCTGTGACGCGGGGTGGTGTCCCTTGCTACTTCTTCTTGTCCAGGGCCTCGATGGTGGCGGTGCTTGGCGGGCGCTCTTTTTTCAGCTGCTTCGCGACAGCTTCGGCTTTTGCGAAGGTCCGCAGCAGGTTCTCCCCTGCGAGCTTCCGGAGATCGCCATCGTTCCAGCCGCGGCGGATGAGTTCGACGAAGAGGTCGGGATATTTGGAAACATCCTCCAGGCCCACGGGCGTTTCGCCGCCCCAGAAATCACTAGCGATGCCAACGTGGTCGTGGCCGGCGGTCTTTGCAATGTAGTCGATGTGATCCGCGACATCCTTCAGGGATGCTTTCGGGGACGGCCCATGGACTTTGATGTACTCGGTCTCCAGCCGCTTGAATTCCGCGTCGAAGCCGACACCCTTCGCGGCCTTCTCCAGGCCTTCGCTCCAGGTCTTCACATTCTTGTTCACGAAAGACGGAATGAAGGTGACCATCACTACACCGCCGCTGGCCGCCATGCGTTTCAGGATGTCGTCGGGGACATTGCGCGGATGGTCCACCAGGGCGCGGGCGCAACTGTGGGAGAAGATGACCGGCGCCTTGCTTTCGTTGAGGACATCCCGCATCACCTCGGGACTCACGTGGCTGATGTCGACCAGCATGCCGAGGCGGTTCATCTCGCGAACGACCTCTCGGCCGAAGGGCGTGAGGCCACCGTGTTTCGGGGCGTCCAGGGCCGCATCCGCCCAGTCGAGGGTCACGTTGTGGGTGAGGGTCAGGTAGCGGGCGCCCAGATCGTAATAGGCGCGCAGAGCTCCGAGGGAGTTCTCGATCACGTGGCCGCCCTCCATGCCAATGAGTGAGGCGACCTTGCCCTTGGCACGGATGCGGCGGATGTCCGACGTGGAGAGGGCCAGTTCCATGGCTTCCGGGTACTTGGCGATGACGCGTCTGGCAATATCCAACTGCTCCAGCTGGACCTTCGCGAAACCCTCCTTCGTCTCTCCAGGTACAAACACGGACCAGAACTGGGCGCCGACCAAGCCTTGCTTAAGCCGCGCAAGATCCGTCTCACCGGTGGTCTTCCTTCGCAGGTCATAGGCCTCAACATCCCTGGGGGCCTTGGGATCCTCGCGGATCATCCAGGGCAGATCGTTATGACCGTCGACGAGGATGGTGGATTGCAGCAGCTTCCGTGCATGGAGCAGCGCGGGGTCGGTCTGGCCCGCGAGGATGCAGGGCAGGACCAGGGCAAGGAGTGTGGGTCGGATCATGGATTGGGAATTCCTCAAGGAGTGGTGGAGGGATTCGAGCTGGTCGAGGCTGGTTGCCGCTGGGCCGCCACAGGTGCATCAGTAGCGTTCAGGCGGTGGACCTCTTTCATCAGGAAATCGAAATCGGTGAATGGATCGCCACCGCTGCGTGCCCAGTCCACACGGCCTTGTTTGTCCACCAGGATGGTCGAGTGGATCTCGATCCCCTCGAAGTCATCGTAGCTCTTCCAGCGTTTCGCGTTTTCCAGCTTGACGTCGGACAGCAGGCGGAAGGGGACTTCACCGAGTTTCAGCGACTTCTTGTTTTCCTGCGGTGTTTTCTTGCTGATGGCCAGGATCACCGTTTCTTCGCGTTCGAAATCCTTCTTTCGCTTCCCAAGATCGTTGAGCTGGATCATACAGTGCGTGCACTCGTCGCCGAGGTAGAAGACCAGCAGCACATTCTTGCCTTTGTAGTCATTGAGGCTGACGCGCTTGTTGTCCGTGTCGACCGCTTCGAGCGCTGGCGCGGGGTAGGGCGTCCAGCGGTTCGGGCCGAATTTGGCAAGAGAGAGCTTCGCATAATTGCGCTCCGGAAAGGCCACAACTGCCCTGGGCTCAGCTTTCACGCCGGTTGCGAGGGCGAGTTCAAAAGGCCGCAGTCCCTTGTCGGCATCGGACCACACGTAGAGGAGCCGTGCCATCGCATCGCGGGCCTTCTCCGCCTCTCCCAGCGCGGTGTGGGCGCGGACAAGCCCAGCGAGGGCGAAGCCGTCGTTGCGGGTGACATCCAACGCTTTTTCAAAAGCCATGACCGCCAGAGCGGGGCTGCGGTGTTCGAGATAAAGATTGCCGAGGCTGATCCAGATGACATCGGTGTGGTAGAGCAATTCGATTTCGCTTGGCTCCCGGTTGGAGAACTGCTGCGCCGCGGCTTCGGCCATCAAGCCGAGGCCTGGCAGGGTCTCTCCGCGGGCAAGCATCTGCCGCGCCTTCAGCTCCTTCACGCGGGATTTGTAGATGGCCGATTGGAAGCCCTCCTTCGGCAGATCCTTTTCAAGCTTGGCGAGTTCCTCCATGCTCTTCTGGGCCTTTTCCAGATCGCCTTTCACGAACCATGCGCGGGCCTCCACGTAATGGCGCAACCCTTTCGCCTGGGACGATTCGCTGCTCCAGGGAAGGGTCTTCCCGTCGAGAACCTGCTGCCAGCGCTCGAACTTCAAAAGTGTGCGGGTGAGCGAAGTGATCCCTTGCGTATAGACGAACTCATCCTTGGCATCGGAGCCGGGCGTATCGAGCAGTTGCCGCGCCCCGTCCAGGGCCGCATCGGCCATGCCGAGCTGTTCCTGGATCCGCGAGAGATAGTTCTTGTTGTGCGGGTAGTTCCAGGTATTGAAGGGAAAGATCATGCGGTCGCGCATGTAGCGCGCTTCCGAGCGGGTGGCCGCGTCCATGGAGATGGCGGCCTCCTGCCACATGCCGATGGTGGAGTAGATGTGGCCGGGCATGTGCAGGGAGTGGCCGGTGTCCCAAGCGATCTCGCCGTAGCGGCGGCAGGAGTCCAGGGCGAATTCCGGCTCGTGGTAATTCCAGTTGTGGATGCGGTAGTGATGGCCACCCGGATGGTCAGGCTGCTTGGCCAGAACATCCTGCAGGAGACGGTCGGCACCCATCCGATCCTCGCCCATCATCGACAGGGCAAGGAAGGCTCTCGCTTCCATGTCGTCCGGGAAGTGGATGATGAGCGTTTCCATCTTGTCTTTGAAGCGGCGTTGCAACGCCTCTTCGTCGTTGGTCTTTTCAAGGGGATCAGGAACGATACGTGCATAGTAGGCCTCGATCCAGAGCTGCTCGCGGGGAGTGGCGCTGCTGCGGCGTTTGTAGGCCTCCTTGATTGCATCCAGCTTGCGGGTGCCGGAGTTGCCGCCGCGCTCGGCGCTCAGCGAAAGCCCCCACCAGACCATGGGATTGTCGGGGTCGAGTTTCCAGCACCAGCGGAAAGATCGCTCGGCTTCATACCACCAAAAATTGTGGGCATGGGTGAGGCCCTGGTCGAACCACTTCTGGACCTCCGGATTCTTGGTGGTGATTGGGAAATGGACCTGGCCGATCCCCTGCATCACCCAGGGTTTCTCCCGAGGACCGGTATCGAATACATCGCTGACATGCGAGTGGCCCTGCTTGATCTTGTCGGGGGTCTGGGACGAGGCGGCGCAACAAATAACAGCGGCAAAAAGAAGCGTGCGCATAGGGTTCACCTGATGAAGGGGATTGAAAGGCCAAGGGGCCGGAACGGTTCGTTTCACTTAGACCTGGCGGATCAGCAGGGTGTGAAGTTCATCGCACCCCTTTCACGACGAAAAGGTTGGATTCCGTGACCCGGACGTAGTTGAAGACCATGGTCTGCTGGTTCTTGCTCACGAAGAGATTGTCGATGCGGATGAGGCCCGTCGTGTCCGTCGGCTTGAGGACCATCCACGGCCGGCGCACGCCGCTCTCTGGATCCATCTGCTCCAGCGGAATCTCGAAGGTCCCCGGCCGGCGCAGGATGAGGCCGCCATCTGTCGTCCAGCCTGTGAGCGTGTCCCCCTCGCCCAGCTTCGGCGCAAGGGGCTTCGTCTGGCCCGTGCGGAGGTCCAGGGTGAAGAGCGTGCCGTCCTCCCGCGCGACCAGCATGAGTCCGGAATCCGTGGGATGCCGGACCTGGTTCTTGATCCGTGCGACGTCCTCGGCCTTCATGAGTAGTTTCGTCGTCCCAGAGCGAAGGTCCAACGATTCGAGGGTGGCGGTGGCGGGCCCTTCTTTGGATAGGGCGATGATCTGGTCAGCATCGGCTCCGAACCTGATCGACAGCAGGTTTGGATCCTTCCAGGGAAGGGGGATGACTTTGGGCAGCCCCATGCCCAGGGGAACTTTGGAGAGCTGCCGCTTCTGGAAATCCCACGCGAGGATCCAGGCCGAATCCGGCGAGATGTCGGCCCCAGCGACTTGTCCCAGGTTCAAAGGGGCGGTGCCCGTCTCGTCCCAGACCAGGGTATTCGTCGTCTCCCTCGCCCCAAGCCCGAGGGTGTTGTCGAGCAAAATCTTCCTCCCATCACGGGAAAGCGCCGCGGCCGTGGTGCCCTTGCTCAAGGCGATCCGGCGGGATTGCCGTCCGGGGCCGCCGGTCTGGACCTCGTTTCCCCACATCTCCCGCTCCCAAAGCAGGGCGCCGTCGGGCCTCGCCTCATGAAGCACCGCGAGGGAGGACTCGGTGCGGAGGAGACTGGTAGACCCGTTCAGGCCGATGGCCACCAGGCCGTTGGTCTGAGCGCCGGGATAGTTGGGCAGACAGGCCAGCAGCGATCGGCTGTCGGGAGACCAGCAGAGGCCGTCCGCCCCCACGAAGGTGGCCAGGACCTTTGCCTTGGATTGGCGGTCCAGCACCATCGCGGTGTAGCCCCGGTTCTCGACAACCCAGAAGGCCACACGGCGGCCGTCCGGCGCGATGTGGACGTCACGGATTTGTCCCGCGAGTTCCAGGACCTTGGTGCCAAGCGGCCATTCAAGATGAGATGCGCGCGCCGAGGTGGAGAAGGCGGCGGCGATGCTGCCGTCCGGGGCCATGTCGGCACTGCTGCAATCCGGCGCCAGGGCCCTGGGTTCCGAACCCTCCGAACTCAGAAGCGATAGCGTTCCCGGGGTGGAGGTCGAACCCCAGCCCTCAGCCTTTTGCAGGAAGAGCACCTGGCCGTCTTTCCCCACGGCGAGGAAGTCTGCCTTTGGGGGGCCGAAGAGCGTGGCCTCGCCGCCATCGGCCTTCATGCGGAACATCCGAGCGGGCTCGCCGTCCCAGGTGGCGCTGTAGTAGACGCTCTGGCCATCCGGGGTGAAGCGGGCCCGCAGAACGTTGCCCCGGCGGAAGGTGAGCTGCTGAAACTCCGGTTCGGCGGCGCGGCCGCCGCGCAGGGCCCAGCCCGCGAGGCCCGCGATCAGGATTGCCAAGGCGACCAGAACGGCCCAGGTCCGGGTGGTCTTCCGGTTCTGGGTTGAGAAGGGTGCAGCGGAAGGAGCATTGGAAGTCGAAGAGGGCGCCGCCGCGGATTCCAACGCGAAGGCGAGATCCTGCGCATCGTGGAAACGTCGAGCCGGAATCTTTTCCAGGCAGTGGTCGACGATTCGGCGCAGAGCAGGCGGCATCGTTTTGCCGGACTCGTCGCTCTCCGGTGGGTCGTCCCGCAGGATCGCGGCCATCGTGTCGCTGGGGGTGTCCCGGGTGAAGGCTTTTTGGCCGGTGAGCATCTCGAAGAGCACCACGCCGAAACTGAAAATGTCGCTGCGCGCGTCCACGGTCTCGCCGCGCACCTGCTCCGGGCTCATATAGCCCATGGTGCCCATGATCATGCCTTCCTCGGTGTGGAGGACATGGCCGGGACTGACCGCTTCGGTGGCGAGGAAGGACTGGGAGCCTCGGCCCGTGGGAGCAATCTGCTTCGCCAATCCGAAGTCGAGGATCTTGAGTCGGCCTTCGGTGGTGATCCAGAGATTTTCGGGTTTCAGATCGCGATGGATCACACCCTTGTCGTGTGCCGCAGCCAAACCTTGAGCCATCTGGGCGGCCAGTTCGATGGCGACGCGTGGCGACAAGGCGCCTTTCAGCAGCCGTGTACCCAGGGTTTCACCTTCCAGCAGTTCCATCACCGCATAGGCCGTGCCACCCACCCGCCCGATATCGAAAATGCCGGTGATGTTGGGGTGGTTCAACGCCGCGACGGCCTTGGCTTCACGTTCGAAACGTGCCAGCGCTTCTGGGTTTTTCGCAAGGTCTTCCGGGAGCACCTTCACCGCCACCATGCGGTCGAGCCGCGTGTCCTTGGCCTTGTAGACTTCGCCCATGCCGCCCGCGCCGAGGGGCGACACGATCTCGTAGGGGCCGAGGCGTATGTTGGGGGACAGGGTCATGAGGCTGGATTCAAGCATGGGTTGTGTGAAGCTAAAACATCATTCGAATCCTTCGGATACCGAGACCACTCCTGCCAGCGCCAGCCCGAAGCAGATAAAATCGCTGGGTTGAGCGGGATCAACGGAGGCCCTCGACCAAGTACAGGTCCATGTCCACTTCATCGAAGCACGCGACCGCTTGGTTTCCGTCGGCGGTGAGACGGACCCATCGGAAATGTCGTACTGTCCGGGGGTCAGGGGGTTTCAACGTCATCCAGGGTTCGCGTTTCTCCCTATCGAGCGACAACCGCTCGATGGGAAGGACAGATCCGGATCCGTGCGGATGTGTGAAAACCGATCCATTCTCGTCCGACATCGCGACGGGGATATCGCTGGGCCGGGTG
Organism: Holophagaceae bacterium; assembly: GCA_025353305.1. The sequence continues at coordinate 2,201 of JANXQX010000021.1, read as the reverse complement.
CCCGGGATGGGCTTCACCGAGCCATCCAGGAAAACGCGGATCAGGCCTTCCTCGCTCGCAAGGACCAGTGAGCGTGTGCCAACGACAAAACCCTGCATGGACATTCTGCCGGCGAAGAGAAGGCGGGGCGGTTCCTCGCCAAAGGCGTCCACGAGGTGGATGCCCGGGGATTCTCCGGGTTTGTTCGCCATGGCGATGAAGTGACGGTTGTCGTTCAGCAGGGCCGTCCCGAAAATGCGGCTGAAAGGAGCCATTGGGATGTGCCGTTCCGTACCCGGTCCCAGGGGAACCAAGGTCTGCGTGTCCCAGGTCCAGCCGTCGGTTGTAGGCTTAGCGGGTGCCTTTCGGATCAGCGCCCAGGCCCCATCCGGGGATATCGAGGAGCCATAGCCTTTCGCCAGCAGGGTGGCAGGGCCCCCGCTGGCGGGCCGAGCGTATACCGCGATCTGATTGCCCGCTCCTCCACCGGCGTCCTCGAATAGCACCATGGTGCCGTTCGCGGAGGGAAAAGCTCGAACGACGCCATCCATCCAGGAGAGATCCCTCGAACCTCCGGCTTTCGCGAACAGCAGGCACCGGCTGTGCGTTTTTCCCGCAAGCACCAAGGTCCGGTCTTGGGCATCGGAGTCGAGCGGAATGCAGTCGCTGGTGCCTTCGAGGACCACGCGTTCCGCGCCCTCCATGCTGAGACCTTTCAATCGCATGAAGGGGCCTTCATCTTTTTTGAATCCGCCGAACCAAACGGACTGGCCATCGGGGGCCCAACTCATTCCGCGGATGAGGGAATGGGCTTGAGAGATAGCGAGTTGCCGGCCCTCCCGGTCCAGGACCCCGACCCGGTATCCTTCGGGCGCCGCGGCAAGAAAAGCCAGCTTGCTGCCATCAGGGGAAAACCGGAGTTGGCTCAGGGGGACGGATCCTTGATAGAAGATCGTTCCGGCGGGCCATTCGATGCGTTCCTTTTCTCTCCCGTCGGCCCTCGGACCCCCGCTGGAACGGACCAGGGCCCAGGTCCCATCCAAGGGATGACGCGTGGCGGCCTGGACATTCCGATCCAAAGAGCGGGGAACCGTGGTGCCGGGAGCTACGACTGCTAGGGTCCCCGGGTCGCTCATGAGGATCCCGGGAGTCGGCGTGCTGCTGGTCTGATCCAAAAGAAGGAGGCCCACTTCCCCATCCCTGGAGATTTCCAAGACCTGCCCCGGAGGATAGCTCAGCGCTGTGCTCTCGGTAGGACGGAAACTCAGTTGGAATGAACGAGAAGAACCGTCGTCTTCAGAAATGGCGCTGAAGATCGCTCCTTGTCCGCCTGGAGTGAGACGCGCATCCAGGATCATTCCCTTCCGGAAGGTGAGCCGAAGGAAGGGGCGCTTCTGCTCCCTGGCCCGACGCTGCCAGAAGAACGCCCCCCAGCCACCGGCTGCCAGAGCTGCTGTTCCCGACAAGGCGCCCAGCCAGCTTCGCCGCGAGAGCCCCCCGCCAGCGAATGCCGCGGCTCCAGCCAAGGCCGTGGTGGATATGGAGCTGCCAGAAGCGGACTCCAGGGCGAAGCCGAGATCATGGGCGGATTGGAACCGGCGGGCTGGAACCTTTTCCAGGCAATGGTCGATGATACGACGCAGGGCTGGCGGGATTGGCCGGCCGGGCTCGTCGCTTTCAGAAGGATCCTCCTTGAGGATCGCGGCCATGGTGTCGGCCGCGGTATCGCGGGAGAAGGCCTTCTTGCCCGCGAGCATCTCAAAAAGCACCACGCCGAAACTGAAGATGTCGCTGCGGGCGTCCACCGCTTCGCTGCGCACTTGTTCGGGACTCATGTAGCCCATGGTGCCGAGGATCATGCCCTCCTCGGTGCGAAGCCCTTGGCCTGGACCGACAGCCTGGGTGGCGAGGAAAGACTGGGAGCCACGGACGATCGGCGTGACCTGCTTCGTCAATCCGAAATCGAGGATTTTCAGCCTGCCCTCGGTGGTGATCCACAAATTGTCAGGCTTGAGATCCCGATGGATGACGCCCTTGTCGTGGGCCGCTGCCAGGCCATGAGCCATCTGGATGGCCAGCTCGGTAGCAACGCGAGGTGTCAAGGGTCCCTCGAGCAGGCGGTCCCGGAGGGATTCACCTTCGAGCAGTTCCATCACCGCAAACACGGTGTCATCCACATGGCCGATGTCGAAGATGCCCGTGATGTTCGGGTGGTTCAGCGC
>JANXQX010000018.1 GCA_025353305.1 Holophagaceae bacterium | reverse complement strand
GTAGCGCCTGCGGGCCGAAGGCCCGCAAATTCAGGTAGCCCGGCGCGGATCACACCTAAGCGTGAGTCCGCCGCCGGGCCACCTGAATTTCGGCTGCGAAGCTCGCACATGACGAGTCTCTTTGTGCCCTTTGTGTCTTGGTGGTTCTATTTCTTTGAATGCAACTTGGTATAAAAGGCCGTAGGCGGTAGGCATCAGGCCGTGGGAAGACCGGCCGCAGGCCGCTCCAAACAGCCTACAGCCCAAGGCCTGGTGCCTATTTAACTTCCAGCTTCCGCGCTTCCAGCAGCGTACCGAGCGACTGTTCCAGCGTCGTGACATTCTTCGCGTAGGTGATGCGGGCCTGGAGTTCCGCGGAACGGGCGGTGTCCAGTTCATCGGCGCGCTGCAGCACAAAGAAGTTGGTGCTCATGCCGTTGTCGAATTTCTTTTTTTCCGCATCAAGATTCTTTTCCCGGAAGATGCGCGTTTTTTCAGCGGCCGCAACGCCCTTGGCCCCGGCTTCGAGATTCCGGTAGGCAGTGCGGACTTGCAGGATGATGCCCAACTCCTGGTCTTTCAGGCTCAGCTCGCTCTGGCGAAGATTGGCCCTGGCTTGAGCCAAGCCGCCCTTTGCAGCACGGTTGGCAAAGGGAATCGAGAAGGTGAGGCCAAGATTGTAGCCGGGGTACTTGAAGCCTGTCAGATCGCTATTGACGCCGCTGAAATTTTCACGGGTGTTCGAAGAGCCGACGTAACCGACATTCAAGTCCAGCTGGGGTTTGAGCTTGCTGTTGGCGGAGGTTTCCAGGGCTTGCTTGGACTCTAGATCCAGTTTGGCGACTTTCAGCTCCAACCGTTTATCGAGGGCAGCCTTCTCTGCGGTGCTTTCGTCGAACCGGAAGGGCTCGATGCTGGGCGCATCTTCGGCATCCAGGTTCGCGGCCCGGGCTGCATCAGGGTAAAGCGCCCGCGCCAGGGCGTCCTTGGCATTATCCAGCTGCGCTTCGGCGGCGATGATGTCCTGCTCCCGCTGGGCCACTGAAGCTTCGGCGCTGGTGACTTCGATCGGAGCCAGGGTCCCCACCTGCACCCGGATCTGGTTTTCGTTCAGCTGCTTTCCGGCCAGGGCCAGGGATTGCCTTTTGTTTTCCAAATTACGCTTGGCGAAAACCAAGTCCCAATACTTGGATTCCGTGTCGGCCACCAGAGCGATGATGGCTTGTTGGAAGACGTAGTCCGCTTGGACGGAACCCTTCTTCGCCACGATGAGCGAGACACTGGCGGCATCGCGGCCTGCATTGCGCAACAGGCTCTGGGTATAGGTGGCCGAGAGGCTGCTGGTGTAGGGGAACGGGTTGGCGCTGTAGGGGCCGAAGGCTGTAGGGCCGGTTACTTGGCCGGTGGAGGAAACCACTGTGCTTTTACCCGACACGTCTGTCGAGGAGTAGAGCGGAGACTGGGAGCCGTAGGCGATGGAGAAATTTCCGCCCCATTCGAATGGCTTGGTCACCGTGGCGTTGATGTTCCGGGTGGTGGTGGTGAACTCAGAATCCGTGGTGCTGATGGAACCCCCGAGATTCTGGGTCCGGATGCTGGCGCTCTTGGTATGGCCGAAACTAAGCCCGCTCTGCAGCGACCAATCGAAGGCGCCCTCATTGACTAGGACATTGGCCTTGGTGGCCTCCCTGACCTGGTCGGCGATGCCGACCTGGAGATTGTTCTTGAGTGCGGTCTGGATGGCAGTTTGTAGGGAGACCCGCTGGACAGCCGGCGCTGCGCCTGGGCTGTCCTGGGCGACCAGGCCGAATGCAATGAAGAGAGCGGGGAAGGCCCGGAAGGCGGTCGTGGTGGAACGGGACATCGTCACTCCTTGAACGGCAAAATCAGAATGGATCAAACTACGGTCATCAAGACTGGCGCCCGGGAACGCTCTCGGGGCCTACGGGCCGCCGAGGGGTCAGGTTTAGGATAACCAGTGCTTTTCTGGTCGTTCTTTCAAGGCCCCTTAGGTCGAACGAAGAACGACGTAGGCGGTCTCAAACCAGCAGAATGCCGTCCTCGTGTGTTGAGGGCAAGTGGAAGATTCATCACCTGTTGAAAAATGCCGGTGAATGCCTGCCGTGAACCGCTCAACGGGGGTGCGGGTATTACTTCGCTTGGCGTATCCGCAACTCTACCTTCTGGCCGAGTTTCAGGGGGGTTGCCTCATCCAAGGCCACCTTGACCAGCAGCACCCGGATATCCGTTGGGCGGGCGGGATCCTGGGGTTTGAGGCGCCTGGGACCGACCCCATCCGGCAGTTCTTCGACCCGGCCACGCCAGGTATCCTTGGTTCCTTCGGTTCTGATTTCCACCGCATTGCCGACTTTCAGGCGCGACACATCGAATTCATCCACCTCGGCCTCGATTCTCGTGCGACCCAGGTTGGTGAGGCGCAGGAGGCGGGCCCCCGGTGCCAGGGTTTCGCCCGCATTGGCGAAACGCTCCATCACCACACCATCGATCGGCGCCTGGATCTGGCGCTTGGAGACCTGGGCCCGGAACTGGTCCACGGAGGCCTTCGCCGCATCCTGGCGGGCCTGGGCGAGGTGAAGTTGGTTCTCCGCATCTTCGAGGCTCCGGCGGTCCAGGGCGCCCTCGCCGAAGAGCTGCCGCCTGCGGGCGACATCCCGCTCCTGGAAGGCGATCTCGGCACCCTGTTCGCGGACACGGGCCTCTGCGGCTTCAAGGGAGGCCCGCTGCTCCCGGTCATCGATTCGCGCCAGCACCTGGCCTTTCCGCACGGAGTCTTTTTCGTGGGTGGTCAGGAACTCGATGGTTCCACCCAGATCCGTGCCGACCGTCACGTCGAAGCCGGGATAGGCGGCCACGCGGCCTTCGCAACGCACGGAGCTTCCAGCGCCATTGTCGAATGCGCCATTCATCGACGGGGACGTGGAGAGGGAATTCTTCGAGCCGGGCTCGCGCTGGATGAGCACCATGGCGGTGAGGGCCGCGGCAGCGGTGATGGGCAGGATGACTTTAAGGGCGGTGCCGGTTTTCATGGAGTTCCCTTTCAAGAGTGAAGGAGGCCGTCGTGGATCTGGAGCACGCGGTCTGCAATGCCCCGGACCTTGGGATCATGGGTGACGATGAGAAGGGCGCGGTTATCACGCTTTGCCAGGTCTCTGAACAGCTCCAGGATCTGGCCGCCTACGGCACTGTCGAGGTTGGCGGTGGGCTCATCCGCCAGGAGCACGCTGGGTTTGCAGGCCATGGCCCGGGCAATGGCCACGCGCTGTTTCTGGCCGCCGGAAAGATCCCGGGGCAGGTAGCCCGCCCGGTCCGAAAGTCCCACGGCATCAAGCAAGGCTCCGGCTTCCTGCTTGGCGGCGGGTCCCCTCACGCCTTTCAGGTTGATGGCGTACTGCACGTTCTCCAGCGCGTTCAGGGAGGGAAAGAGGTTGAACTGCTGGAACACGAAGCCGATGTTGCGGCGGCGAACGGCCGCCAGATGTTTGGAATGGCCATCCACGAGGTTTTGATGAATGTGCACTTCTCCGCCGCTGGGCGAGAGGATGCAGCCGAGGATCTGCAGCAAGGTTGTTTTTCCGGAACCCGAGGGCCCTTCAAGGGTGACGACTTCACCAGCCCGAAGATCCATGGAGACGTCCCGCAGCACGGTGGTTTCCAGGGCGCCTTCCCGGTAGGTCTTGGTGATGTGACGAGCTTCCAATACGGACATTCCTAACTCCGGAAGACGAGGCCCGGATCCACATTGGCCACCTTGCGGAAGCTGACCATGGCGGAGGCGAGGCAGAGCAGAAGCGTGCCGACGGCCACCACGAGAATGGTGGAGGTGGGCATGATGAGTTTCAGTGCCATGGCCTCGATGGCGGGCTTCTGGGCGAAGGCCAGTCCCAGACCGAGCACAAAACCCAACACCGCGGCGATGGTGGCCTGGCGCGCCAGGATGCGGTAGATGTCCGAGTTGCTGCCGCCGATGGCCTTCACGGTGCCGAATTCCTTGATGTGCTCCATGGTGGAGGTGTACAGGGTCTGGGCCACCACGACCACACCCACCAGGACGCCCAGGAATACCGCGAGGAAGGCGTTGAGGCCGATGCCCGTGTTCTTGATCCAGTAGGCCTCGGATTTCGTGGCCCATTCCTCGGAGGTGTACACATCGTTGAAGGGCAGGCGGTGCTGGATTTCCGCTTTAACGGTTTTCACATCCGCGCCGGGCGCCAGTTTCACCAGCACATAGCTGGTGTTGCCATTCAGAAGATCGGGATTCATTTCCTGGGCGCGGCGGAAATCGATGAAGGAGACGGGCGTGGTGGTGAAAGATTTGGCCTCCTGGGATTGGCCCGCGATGCGGAGGCGGTTGTGCTGCACTTCCCGGAAATCGCCGGTGGCGAAATCGCCCAGGCGGCGCTTGGCGCTCTCATCCAGGAAGATGAATTCACCGCGGCGGAGGTCCTGGATGTTTCCCTCCTTCACGCTCCAGGGCAGGTTCCAGGCGCCGAAGCCATCAAGGGCATAGAAGATGCCGCCTTCTTCGGCCCCGTTGGGTAGCGAGATGTTCATAAAGGTGACGATCAAGTTGTCGGCCCTGGCGACGCCGGGAACGGAGCGAACACGATTCACGTAGGTCTCGGAAAATTGGTGGGCGAAGTCCACGTTGGGCGTGTTGCGGGAGGTCACCCACAGATCAGCGCTGGCGTGGCGGATGGTCAACGTGGCGTTGCTCAGCAGGCCGAAAAAGAGGCCCATCTGGGACAGCACCAGGGCCACCGCGAAGGCGACGCCCGCCACGGTGATGGTGAAGCGCAGCTTGTCGTGGAGCAGGATCTTCAGGGCCAGATCAACCATGTCAGGCGCCCTTCTTTCCGGCCGGCTTCGGGGCAGCGGCGGGCTTTGCGAGAAGCCCGTCCACCTGCAGGTCCACCATGGTCTTCACGCGTTTTTTCAAAGGCCGCCACTTCACCCAGGGGTCGTTGCACTTGGAAAAGTGGAGGGCGAGAACGCCGTGGATGCCCGCCCACATGGTCTGGGCCAGCAGTTCCGGATCCTTGTAGACCGGGAGGAGGCGGCCCGTGGCGATGGCTTCGGCCGCAGTTCCCAATAAAAAAGCATAGGCGTCCATTTCGGGATCGCCCTTCCAGTCCTCCTCGCCCTTGCCCTCGAAATCAGGGGCTTCGGACATGAACATGAGGCGGTAGTGGTTGGGGAAATCCTCGCCGAACTGCGCGTAAGTCAGCCCCAGAGCTTTCAGGCGTTGGATCGGGTCCTTCACCGTCGCCAGCTTGGCGAAGCCCTTGCCGAACTCGCTGAAGTCATTGCGGCAAAGCTCCCGGATCAGGTCCTCCTTGTCCTGGAAGTGGAGGTAGATGGTGCGGGGGCTGTACTCGATGCGGTCGGCGATGGCCCGCATCGTGACGGAATCGTAGCCATCCCGGGCGAAGAGGTAGCGCGCCGCGTCGAGGATCTGCTTCTTCAGCTTTTCTTTTTCACGTTCCCGCCGGTCGGTCGGTCCCATGGGCCCTCCATTGATCAACATGGTTAATTATGTATACAACGTTTACTTTATCAACCTAGATTATAAAATATTTTCAGGTGCGCTTAGGCCAGCCCGGTCCCATGGTCCGATTTTCCTTCGGCTCGCAGACTACTTGAGTAGCTGTCTTGCCACCACGATGCGCTGGATCTCGGAGGTGCCCTCGTAGATGGTGGTCACGCGGACATCACGGTACAGGCGCTCGACCACATATTCGCGGCTGTAGCCGTAGCCGCCGAAGATTTGTACGGCGCGGTCGCAAACCCAGACCGCATTTTCGGTTGTGAAAAGCTTGGCGGTGGCGGCCTCCAGCGTGCAGGGCAGCCCTTCGTTCTTGTAGGAAGCGGCCTTGTAGACCAGCAGGCGCGAGGCCTGCACGCGGGCTTCCATTTCCGCAAGATAGGTCTCGATGGCCTGGTGCTCGCCGATGGGTTTGCCGAAGGTGAAACGGGTCTTAGCGTAGACGACGGATTCGTCCAGCGCTCTCTGGGCGATCCCCAAGGCCTGGGCTGCGATGCCGATACGGCCACCGTCCAGGCCGTTGAACGCCACCTTCAGTCCATCGCCGTATTCGCCCAGCAGATCACTGTCAGCCACGAAGGCATCTTCCAGCGCGACCATCACCGTCTTCGAGGAGCGCAGTCCCATCTTTTCTTCGGGCCTGGCCATGATGACGCCCGGCTGATCCGCGTCGAGTAGGAAAGCGCTGATGCCTTTCTTGCCCCTCTCGGGATGCGTGATGACCATGATCACAAAATATTTTCCGACGCTTCCGTTGGTGATCCAGGCTTTGGACCCGTTCAGGTTCCAGCCCCCCTCAACCTTCGTGCCTCTGGTCTTCAGGGCGGCCACATCGCTGCCGGCATTGGGCTCGGTGAGCATGAAGCCGCCGATGACTGCACCCGAAGCGAGTGGTTTGAGGTACTTCTGCTTCTGCGCCTCGGTGCCGAATTCAAGGATGGGTGCGCAGGCCACGGAGTTGTTCACGCTCATGGTCACTGCCACCGATGCATCCACCCGGGCGATCTCCTCAAGCGCCAGGATGTAGCTCAGGTAGTCCACGCCCGCACCGCCGTAGGTTTCGGGGATGCTCATGCCCATGAAACCCATCTCACCCAGCTGCTTGATGATGGCGGCCGGGAATTCCGAGGCGTGGTCCCGGGCCATGGCGCCAGGTTCGATTTCGTGCAGGGCGAATTCCCGCGCGGCGTCCCGGATGGCGAGCTGGTCATCGGTGAACATCGGAAACATGAGCGACTCCTGGACGCTTCAGTTCACCTCAGAGCGGCCGGGGCCGCAAGCAAAACAAGGTTCGGGGCGGTTCGGATTGAAATCCGGGCATAGCCAGCCTACTGTTCCGGTCCCAGTTCCCTTTCCAAAAGCCGCAGCGCGGCTTTGGAGCCCTCCCACCGCATCAGGTCATAGGCTTCCTTGAATCCGCACCATTTGAATTCGCTGTGTTCATCGGGCGCAAGTCGAACGGGGGCGTCCGTGAGCACTTCCATGTGGAAGCAGGTTTCGGTGTTGAAGCGCGGCTCGGGGTCCGGGAAATGGATGAGGCTCGAATCCACCCAGAAGCTGTGCTTCAAGGGCAGGGGGGTCAACTTTCCGCTGAGGCCCGTTTCCTCCTTCAACTCGCGAAGGGCGGTCTCCTCGCAACTCTCGCCGGGCTCCATCATGCCTGTGACGCTCTGCCACCAGAGTCCATGGGAGGGCACCCGCAGCATCATCAATATTTCAGGACCCTCCGGGCCGCGCCTCCAGGTGAGGGCGTTGACGCTTTGGCTGGGAGGATTGGAGGACTGGATATCAAGCCCCAGGCACTCGCAAAGATGCTGCTGGAGATGGTCCGCGGCGGTCTCGAAGTCAGGAGCGGCATCCCCGATCAAGGCGCGTAGCGAGCAGACCCCTTTATCCGTGAAGCCACACGGCGTGATCCAGTCAAAGTGAGCGAGGTTGGGCTCCACGTTGAAGGCGATGCCATGGGTGGTGATCCAGCGGCGCAGGTGCAGGCCAACCGCGCCAAGTTTTTCGAGGCCGCCGCCTTTCCGGAATCTGGAAGCATCCACCCAAATGCCCGGCGCTCCCTGCAGCCGATCCGCTGCGACATCGAAGTCGGCGGCGGTGCGGATCATGGCTTCTTCAAGGCCTCGCACGAGACGGCCCACATCCTGACGGCCACCGCCGAGATTGCAGATTGGATAGACCACGAGCTGCCCCGGGCCGTGGTAGGTGACCTCGCCCCCGCGATCCGTCTGATGGATTTCCACACCCTGCTGCTCGCAGAACTCCGGGCTGACATGGATGTCCGCCGCTGATGCGTTCCGGCCCAGCGTGAAAACCGGATTGTGTGACAGCATCACCAGCTGATCTGGATTTGACGCCTCCGCCACGAACTCGGCGAGGGCCTTCTGCATCCTCAGTCCAGCGGTATAGAAAACCTTGCCGAAGCGTCGGAGCTGGGCGGGCCGGGGCGGTTCAAAGCTGGTGAGGTTCATGGCTCTAAGTGTGGCAGCAACCAGGGGTCCCGAATCTGGTTGGTGGGGAAAGCAGTAACCGCGAATGTCGCGAAAAAACGCTAACAATCGGCGAGTCCATTCGCGTGATTTCGCGTTTTTCGCGGTTACAACCTTCCCTCATGACTCACGAGTCTCGATTCCATTCCCCAGCAGCGCATCCAGATAATGCCCAAGGGCCATATCCAGCCATCGTCTGGATGGATTGCCCTTGGTGAGGTAGCCCATGTGTCCGCCCGTGGCTTCGATGTGGAGGTGGACCGAATCCGAGACCTTGAATTCCCGGAATGATTCTGCCGCCACGAACGGATCATCCTCGGCCGTGAGGATCACCGTGGGTGTTTGGATGTTGGCAAGATGCGGGCCCGCCGAGCACCGCTCGTAGTAGTGTTCACGGTTCCTGAATCCGCTTGCCGGAGCTGTGTACAAATCGTCGAAATCCATCAACGTGCAGAAGCGGGGAATCAGGTAGATGTCCTGGATCAGGCCATCTGCCACCCGTTCTCGAACGGAACGGCGGCACCTGATAACGAAGCGCAAGTCATAAATCCGGTTGAAGCCCGTCTTGAGTCTTACCGCGCAGCGGGCCAGATCAATGGGGGGATTCACGGCGATGGCAACATCGGGTTTTTCGAAAATACCGAGGCCATCACCCAGGTTCAGCAACAACGCATTGCCGCTCAACGAGAAACCGATGACCGCGATGCGCTTGCCAGGGTGGGCCCGTCGCGCCGCTTTGATGACCGCCCCGATATCATCCGCCCGGCCGCTGTGATAGGTGCCCTTGGCCAATCCTCGGCCCTCGCCGCAGCCCCGGTGGTTCATGGCCCAGACGGTATGGCCCCGCGATAGGGAAAGAACCACAGCGCGATTCATGTAGGTGGCGTCGTGGGATCCCCCCAGGCCATGAAAGAGCAGCACTACCGTCTCCGTGGTTCCTACCCAGGTCCGGCCGGCCAGCGCATCGCCATCATCAAGCCTTACCCGGATGGATTCGCCGGGTGTTTTGGGCGTGGGGGAAGGCAATTTATCCCCCAGGACTGTCTGGGCGTTCGCGCTCCGCGCCCACCATGGGGCATTCAGGGGTGGGGGAGCCAGGAGTTGGAGACCGCTCACTGGGACTTGCGGAATTCGAGGGTGTATTCGAGCGGGGCTGAGAGTTTGGGATTTTTCACGGTGATCCGCTCTGTCAGGGTCCCGCCCGTGAGCGTGAAGGCGAGGCTGCGTTGCCCCTCATCGCCCTCCAGGTTGAGCACGATGGTCTCGCCGTCTTTGCGCATGGTGGCCAGAAAAGCCTCGCCATCGCTGCGTTTCCATGAAACAGACCCGCCGATCGGAACCGTGAGCGGGGACTCCTTGCCGAATGAGATGGTGAGATTCGAGCCCATCAGGATCAAAAGGGATTCGTAAAACTTCTCGCGGCCTTCCAGTTTCTTCCTCCAGACCGGCTTCATGAACGCGTTCAAGCTGGCGACGGATTTCTCGATGGCTGCAGGCACCTGGTCCTTGCCGGATTGCAGGGTGTAGGTGCCGTCCCAGTTGGGCGCAGGCTGGAGCAGGGCAGCAACGATGAGGAGCAAGGGTAGCGGCATGGGTCATTCCTTCGGCGTGGACAACGAGTCCAGTACCCCATTCTAGAGTGGATGGGCCTGTTGCGGTTCGGGCCTCACTGGCCTTACCTCAACCCTTCCACCTTCTGGGATCGGCTTCCGGGAGTCCGAGCTGATCCAGCACGCGGGTGGCGAAGGTATCGAAAAGGTCATCCAGCCCCGAGGGCTTGGAGTAGAAGCCGGGCATGATGGGCATGACAATGGCGCCAGCGTCGTGGACCCGCAGCATGTTCTCCAAATGGATGCGGTTCAGCGGCGTCTCCCGCAGGCAAAGCAGCAAGGGGTTCCGCTCCTTCAGGCAGACATCCGCCGCGCGGCTTACCAGGCTCTCGCTGATGCCCGAGGCGATCCGTCCCAGGGCCCCGGCGCTGCAGGGCACGATCGCCATGCCGTCCTGGCGGTAACTGCCGGAGGAAATCGCTGCGCCGAGATTCCGCTCATCATGATGGGTGATCTTGGGGCTGAGGGCGCAGAGATCCTTCGCCGTGAGCCCAGTCTCATCCGTCAGGCAGCGCTTCCCTGTTGGGGATAGCAGCAATGCTATTTCTGCCACAGCCACATTGGCGGCAAGGCGTCGCAGCACCGCGACGCCAAAAGCCGAGCCCGAAGCGCCCGTGATGGCCACCGTGAATCGTTTTCCGCCCATGGAACCAGTGTGACACGGGGCTATAGGCTGTAGGCTGTAGGCTGTAGGCTGTAGGCTGTAGGCTGTAGGCTGTAGGCTGTAGGCTGTAGGCTATAGGCTGTAGGCCATAGGCTTTTGGCTGCAGTCAGCGCTATTTCTGGCCCAACGCCCACAGCCTACAGCCGGTTTTTGGAGCCCGCCATGTCCTTGAATCTTCCTCAGCGTCCCCGTCGGAATCGCAAGAGTGCTGCCCTGCGGGGCTTCGCGCGGGAGACGCACCTCGGCCCCGAGCATTTCGTGCTGCCGTTATTCCTGCATGAAGGGGCGGAAAACCAGGCCATCGGCTCCATGCCGGGTTGTTTCCGCTTGAGTCCGGACAGCGTGCTTCGCGAGGTGGAAGCCGCACTGAAGGAAGGTGTCACCGGCTTCGACCTTTTTCCTGCCATCGCTGAAGCGCAAAAGACCTCCGATGGTCGCGAGGCCTACAATCCCTCCGGCCTTGTGCCACGGGTCATCCGGTCCCTCAAGCGGGAATTTCCGGAAGCGCTGGTCATCACCGACGTGGCCCTTGACCCCTACAACAGCGATGGTCACGACGGCCTGGTGAAGGATGGGAAGATCCTGAACGATGAAACCGTGGAGATTCTCATCATGCAGGCCCTTTGCCACGCGGAAGCGGGGGCCGACGTGATCAGCCCCAGCGATATGATGGATGGCCGGATCGGTGCCATCAGGGGGGGGCTTGATGACCAGGGCTTCACGGAGGTGAGCCTCCTTTCCTACTGTGTGAAGTACGCATCGAGCTTTTACAATCCCTTCCGTGACGCGCTGGATTCCTCGCCGAAATTCGGCGACAAGAAAACCTACCAGATGGACCCCGCCAACGTGCGCGAAGCCCTTCGGGAACTGGCTCTGGACGAGGACGAAGGCGCCGACATCGTAATGGTGAAGCCCGCCTTGCCCTTCCTGGATGTGCTCCGGGTGGTGCGCGATTCCACGGCGCTGCCCGTCGCGGCCTACCAGGTGAGCGGCGAGTACGCGATGCTCAAGGCCGCCGCGCTTAACGGTTGGCTGGACGAACGGCGGACGGTGCTGGAAAGCCTTCTGGGAATCCGGCGGGCGGGCGCCGACATGATCTTCACCTACTACGCACGGCAAGCCGCCCGCTGGTTGAAGGAAGGGTAGGGTCGACAAATGGCATCTTCCTTTGCCACCAGGCCCTGATGTGCGGCGGGCTTGAATTCCGGACCCGCAAGGGCAACGCGGCGGCCCACGGGTTGTTTCCTTCTGAACCGGAAAATATCCGCGTGACCTTTCCCAATCCCAAAGCCGCGCTACAGGTGGATGAGGAATCGAATCTTTGGCTGCCTTGGGGCAGGCGCAAGGAAGAACCCGGTGATTGGCCTGAGGGCGGCTGGGCCAGGGCCGAAAGCCTTGCCAAAGCTTATTGGACCCGCTGGGATCCAGCCCCGGTGATGGTCTTCCCCGTCCGATGGATGGAGAAGGATCGCAAAGGGAAGAGCTACTGGTTCGAATTGGAAGCAGGGCAGGGCATCGCGTGTTTGAGATTGCAGAAGGCGCCGTCGACGCCAATCTATGTGATAACCGAGCCTTCGCCGCCCGATTTCCTGGACATCCACGACCGGATTCCAAGGATCCTGTTGCCTTGAATGCCGCAGCTGGCCGGGGGCCACCTCAAGCACGACAGCCTGGATATAGAAATAAACGAGTCCACGTCGATGAGGGTCAGAGCAGGCCAGTGCTGGCAGATGTGGGTTCCAATGCGGCAAAAAGTTCCCCCGCGGAGAGAAATTCTTGGTCAGGGCGGAGCGCCTCGGTTCCAATCCTCGCGTATCATCCAGTGGATCAATGCTCATCTGAAGCGTGAGGACAACGTGAAAGAGGATGCTCAACGCGAGCTTCAGGTTCAACTCAGTCGCTTGAGGGATGGGTTCGCCGAGACCATTCCAGAAAAAATGGCGGAGATCGAAACCACCTGGGCCAAAGTTCAGAGTGGCCAGGGCTCTGGCACCGGATCAAGTGAAGCCGAATTCCAGATTCTGCATCGTCTGACCCACAGTCTTGTGGGGAATGCGGGCACTTTCGGATTCAGGAATTTGTCGGAATGTGCGCGCATCCTTGAAGAAGCCTTGGCCGGAAAGGCCTCACAAAGCAGAGTGCAGGAGACCCTGGAGAACCTGAGGGAAGCGGCCTTGCGCGCCTTGCGGGTCTCACCGCCGCGGCCGGAGTACATGAATTATTCGTCTGATGAAGCCTCCTCCCAAGGCCCCCTGGTGTTGCTGGTGGACGATGATGAATTCTTTTCCCGTGAGCTTCTGCTCCAGCTTGAATGGTTTGGCTACCGGGTGAAACACTGCCCATTCCTGGCCGAGGTGTCTGATGCACTGGAACAGGAGATGCCCGCAGCGCTCATCATGGACATCATGCACCCCGGAGGTGAACTCGCAGGGCCTGAGTTGCTTTCTGCCCTTATCGGCAAGGGCAAAGCGCTTCCGCCGACCCTGTTCATTTCAGTTCGGGATGACTTGAGCGCAAGACTGAAAGCCGTCAGGGCCGGCGGCTTGGGCTATTTCACGAAGCCGCTGGAAATGACGCAGCTGATCGCCCGCCTGGAAGTGCTGGTGGGGTACAGGGGACCGGAACCCTACCGCATTCTCATGATCGAGGATTCGGCCACGGAATCCGCCCACTATGCCCACATAATGCGTCGGGCAGGCATGCAAGTCACCGTGGTCGGCAACCCGCTTCAGGTCATGGAGCCTTTGCTCACGGAGCGGCCGGATCTTGTGCTCATGGACCTTTACATGCCCGGCTGCTCAGGGCTGGAGTTGGCGACTGTCATCCGCCAACAGGACGTCTTCATGGGCATACCCATCGTGTTTCTATCTTCGGAAACGGACTTGGACCGGCAGATGAGAGGGCTTTCCATGGGGGGAGATGACTTCCTGGAAAAACCAATTTCGGCCGAGCATCTGGTGGCCTCTCTGGCCGCAAGAGTGACGCGGGCGAGGTTGCTGCGGGCCAACATGAACCGGGACAGCCTCACGGGGCTTCTGAATCACGCGAATTTCAAGTATCAGCTCAAGCTGGAACTTTCCCGCGCAGCCAGGCGCCAGGGACGCCTGGCCCTGGCAATTCTGGATATCGATGAATTCAAGTCCGTCAATGACACCTACGGGCATCCTGTGGGAGATCGCATCATCCGCAACCTCGCCCGCCACCTGCAGCAGCAGCTTCGCGAAACGGACATCCTGGGCCGGTTGGGTGGCGACGAATTCGGCGTGATCCTTTTGGACACGGATGAACATGGCGCTCTAGGCCGCCTGGATTCCATCCGCGAGTCCTTTTCTACGCACCACTACCGGGGATTGGAATCCGTTTCAGAAACCGAGCCCTTCGCCATCACCTTTACTGGGGGTCTTTCCAGTTTTCCGGGCATAACCAATGTGGGCGCGGATCCCGATGCCCTGCTCCAACTGGCTGACCAGGCCCTGCTGGAAGCCAAACTTCAAGGCAGAAACCGCATCGTGGTCGCGGGCGACTAGGTCGGCGTTAGTATCAAGGCTCACGGTTTGGAAGGGGTCGGTCCATGGGCATCATCCTTGGCTTTGGACACGATCTCGCGTCCAGCAAGGTACTGTTGGTGGATGACGATTCGTTCATGCGTCGGCTCTTCGAAGCCCAGGTAAGAACCCTGGGCTGCGATGTCGTGACTGCCACGAATGGCGAAGAAGCAGTGAGAATGGTCCCGGAACACAAGCCTGACCTCGTTCTCATGGATGTGGTGATGCCGGGCATGGATGGATTCGAAACCTGCATTTGGATGCACCGGCTTGCCGAAATGGAAGGCGTCGCCGTAGTCCTTCTGACGGCCCTGGGGCGCGATGCGAAGGAGCGCAGTTTTGCCGCGGGCGCCGCTGGTTTCCTGCGCAAGCCGACATCCGTCATCGAACTGCAGGCAAAGCTGTCCACCCTGCTGTTGATCCGAAGCCTGGAGCGAGAGCTTGGAGAGGCAGCTCCGGTTGATGAACTCCTCAAGAACGATTCAACTTTCAGGCCCGTGGTTTGGATGGCCTCCATCAATCAATCCTTGCGCCTGAGAATCACCGCCCAGCTGGAGCGGGAAGGGTTCATGGCCAAAGCCTTCGAGGGGCTGGCGAGCCTTTCGGAGGCCTTTGAATCGGAACTTCTACCTGATCTGATCATCCTGGATCATGATCCGAGGGACGGCGATACGGTGGAGGTTTCCCGGCGGATCCGCAGTTCAGAAGACACCGCGCATGTGCCCATTCTCATGCTTGTGCTGGATGGGGATCTGAAAGCGGAATTGAATGAAGCCCCATGTGGCGCATCTGAATTCCTGGGCAAAAATCCAGATGCTGCGGACCTGCGACGGAGGATCAAGCTGCTCCTGAGACTTTCAGTGCTGGAATCCGCCCGCCGCGTGAATCGCTTGAAGTCTTAGGGGCCGTTATGGTGTGGCCAGCGCTTTTCTGGACAGACCATTGCGGCCCCTTATGTCGGCCGCAGGCCGACGCGATGGGTGGTGGTCCTCGCAAGGTTAGACCCCATTACGGCCCATCCAGCTATCGGGCGCAGTGCGCCCTCTACGTATCGCACACAGTGCGTGCTCCCATTCGCTACGCTCTTGGGTGCGGAGCCTCCCTGCTCACTTCGTTCGCAGAGCTGGAGCCTCCCAGTTGTCGGCCGCAGGCCGGCGCAGCTAGGATGCCGCCATGAGCCTGGACCCCATCACCATCGGCCGCTATCGCGTGCTGGGTACCCTTGGCGAAGGTGCCATGGGCGTGGTTTACCTGGCTGAAGATCCTCTCCTGAAGCGGGGTGTGGCCATCAAGGTCGTGCAGGGCGCAGGCCTTTTACGGCGCAATGGCTTGAGGCGCTTCCAGCGGGAAGCGGAAATCTCGGCCCGGCTCAATCACCCGAATATCGTCACGGTGTTCGACGTTGGTGACGAACCTGGCATCGGTCCGTTCATAGCCATGGAACACGTTGAAGGCGAGGACTTGAGAGATCGCCTGCGGCGCGGCCCCCTGGCGCCCGATGAGGCCATTTCAATCCTTGGGCAGCTCCGCAGTGCGCTGGAAGCGGCGCACCGTGCGGATATCGTGCATCGCGACGTCAAGCCCGACAATCTGCTCATCACTCCCGATGGCCGGGTCAAGCTGATGGATTTTGGCATCGCCCGGGACGAGGATCCCAGCTTCACCGCTACCGCCGCCTACCTGGGCACCCCTGTCTATGCCGCGCCTGAACTGCTTGCGGGGGCGCGCGCCAATGCGGCCACGGACCAGTGGTCTTTCGCCATCACGGCCTTTGAATGCATCGTGGGAACGGCCCCCTTTTCCGGCGAGACCATCAGCGCCACGCTTTTTCTCATCGCGCATGATGCACCGCGCTATCCAGCCGGCATGACACCAAACCTAATAAAGCTATTTCAGCGAGCCTTCGACAAGGAGCCGGGAAACCGCCACCCCAACCTGGCGGCTTTCATGGCGGACCTTGTCGAGGCGCTTCCCCTTGATGAAGAATCGAGGGCCAGGGCCCGGCTGCAGCTGGACCCGCCCATGGCTTTTCCGCAGTCGCCGCACACCTTGCCTTTCATCGAAGCCGAGGAGGATCGCACCGCACGACTTCGCTGGATCTGGATCGTGGCCTGCGCCACCCTGGTGCTCTTTGCCGGCGCGTGGGTCTGGCTGGCCCGCGCGCCCAGAATCATCAGCGTGGAATCGGATCCCCATGGCGCCTTGGTTCTGGCCGATGGCAAGCCACTGGGAGAAACACCACTGCGAAACCTCCGAATCGGCCAGGGAGTGAGGTTTCTACATCTGGAGAAGAAAGGCTATGTGCCTTTGGACCATGGACTGCGTCCCGAAGAAAAAGAGTTGAATCTGAAGCTGAAAGCCGCCCCCTTCCATGTTCATGTCCGGAGTGAGCCCATGGGTGCGCAGGTTTTCCTTGATGGCTACCTCAAAGGCGAGACGCCTCTGGAGGACCTTGAAATTTCAGGTGAAGGCATTCATATCCTGAGACTCGAGGGATCGGGCCATGTGCCATGGATCACCCAGGTTCGAGCGGCCTATCCCTTGCCGGATCCAATCCGCCTGCAAAAAACCGGTTCGGGTAAACCCACTCCCAAAGCCAAAGCGGAGCAACCGGGCAAGGTGAAGAAGTTCTTCAGCAATCTCTTCAAGCGTAAGAAGGAATGAAGGTCCCTGGCGGGATGAACGGGTGAGTTTTTTTGAGATTGCACGTATTCTGTGGAGTTGGAGCTAGCACCATCGTGACCTTTCCCCACGGCTCATTTTTCATCCGCGATCTTGAGATCCGCCCACGGCTGGTCATGGCGCCGTTGCATGAAATCACCGACCAGCCCTTCCGCAAATTCATCAAGGAAGTCGGTGGAGTGGGTCTCGTGGTGAGCGAGATGATCTCCAGCGAGGCGCTCATCCGTTCCGCCCGCAAGGCCGAGAAGATGATGGCGAATACCGGTGAACACCCATACTCCATGCAGCTTTCCGGGGGCACACCTGCGGTGCTGGCGGAGACCGCGCGCCTCTGCGAGCAGGCCGGGGCCGACATGGTTGATCTCAACATGGGCTGCCCCGCCAGCAACGTGACCAAAGGCGGCGCGGGATCGGCCCTGCTTCGGGATGTGGGGCTTGCGGAAGCCTGTGTCACGGCCATGGTCAAGGCCGTTAAGATCCCCGTCACAGTGAAGATGCGCGCGGGCTGGGATGCCTCCCAGAAGGAGCGCGGGGAGTTTCTGGACTTCCTGCATATGTTTGAAGCCGCCGGCATTGAGGCGCTGGCCATCCATCCCCGCACGCGGGCCCAGCAGTACGAAGGCCACGCCGACTGGAGCATCATCGCCCGGGCCGTGGACGCGGGTGTGCGCTATCCCATCATCGGCAACGGCGACGTGATCACGCCCCAGGACGCTTTCCGCATGGATCGTGAAACCGGCTGCGCCGCCGTGATGATCGGCCGCGGCGCGCTCTACAACCCCTTCATCTTCCGCGAGGTGCTCGATCCGGAATTCCAGGTGACCACCGAAATGCGAGTGGACGCCACCCTGCGTTTCTTCCGCATCCTGCTCGAATTGCTGGAACCGCGCGAGGCCCTGCACAAGATCAAGAAGATCGGTGCCTGGTTCACCAAGGGCATCCCCGGCGGCGTGGCCTTCCGGCAGAAACTGAACCAGTGCAACGACCCCGAAGAATTGCTCGCGGATCTGGAAGCGCTGAAGCACATGCAGGCGGCGTGAAGTTCAAAAACGCTACGCGAGGATCTGTGCCTCGGAATCGCCAAAGTCGATTGTCGAGAAGATGGCGAAGGGGAAGAAGCGCGCGAAGGGAAAAGCGGAGGACACCATGGTTTCGAGGTCCCACCAGGGCACCACCGTTTCACCTTTCTGGGTGTAGGCCTGGTCGTTGGCATACCTTAGGTCCACCTCTCGGCACTCGCTATTCCACGAGAGTGATGAGCCTCGGGTAGCAGGTCCCGGCGGTGGCGCTGCTTGAGGAGTACTGAGCCAAATCAAAATTAAATTTTGAAATGGCGTAGAAGATGAGAGTTGATTGCCGAATCAAGAAAAAATCTTGGCCACGGAGTCCACGGATTTCCACGGAGAAAAAAATCAAGTGTAGAACTTCGAGCCTTCGTTATCACACCGATGTGAACAAGTGGATTCAAATCCGTGGTAATCCGCGTAATCCGTGGCTGGAATGGATTTTATTTTTTGGTTTTACACCCCCGTTCATTCCCGTGTGTCCCCGGCTGAAAAACTTTTGCCCGGGGATTAACGGGGATTTTCGGGGACAAAGAGGAAGGGGGAGATATCACCCTTTAGATGATCGCTTCCCTCGGCGCAGTTCATTTATTTGGGGAAACATGGACCTTTACCAGATGCTTTTCTTCCTGCTGCCACCGCCGCCAAAAAATGAGCCCATGACACCGCGGATGAGGGAGCGGCCGATCTGGCTGCCGGCGGCGCGTACCACGCTCTTGCCGAAGGCTTCGGCGAAGTCCATGCGGCCGCTGCGAGCGGATCCGGCCTTGGCCTCGTCGGCCTGCTGCTTTTCCTGCTGTGCTGCCTGGAGGACTTGGGCATGCTGCTCGGCGCGGGCCTTCAGCATTTCGAAAGCGCTTTC
>JANXQX010000325.1 GCA_025353305.1 Holophagaceae bacterium | reverse complement strand
GGCCGGTACCCAGGTTGATAGCTTCGGCGCCCTTGATGCTTGACAGAAAAGCTAAGGCTGCGAGGTGGCCCTGGGCGAGGTCCACAACATGGATGTAGTCTCGGATACCCGTGCCATCAAGGGTAGGGTAGTCATTGCCATAGACTTGGAGTTCTGGCAAGCGACCGATGGCGACTTGGAGTAGATAGGGCATCAGATTATTGGGAATGCCCTGGGGGTCTTCGCCTATCTTGCCGGAAGGATGGGCCCCAACGGGGTTAAAGTAGCGAAGCAGTGCGATGTGCCAGCCAGACTCAGCCTTGGCCAAATCGCGACACATATCTTCTATGATCAGCTTGGAGCGACCATAGGCGTTGGTGGCCGAGAGAGGCATGTCTTCAGTGATCGGCAATGAGGCCGGGTTGCCGTAAACAGTGGCCGAACTGGAGAAAATCAGGTTCTTGCAGCCGACCGCCTGCATCGCTTCAAGTAAGTGGATCGTGCCGACAAGGTTGTTGTTGTAATAGGCGAGGGGAATTTTTATGGATTCACCCACGGCCTTGAGACCCGCAAAATGAATGACTGTAGCAATGGGATATTCGGAGAAGATGGCGTCGAGTGCCGCACGGTCTCGGAGGTCGGCCTGAATGAAGGGGACGGTTTTACCGGTAATCTCGCGGACGCGCTCCAAAGCGATGGGGCTGGCGTTACAAAGATTGTCTATTACGACGGGTCGATAACCCGCCTCCAAAAGTTCGACCACAGTGTGGCTACCAATAAATCCAGAACCACCCGTGATGAGAATTGTTTCCGCCATGGGCCGGAATCTCCTAGTCAGCCTCGGTTTGGGGGGAGGGTAGATGGTTTCAATCGGCTGGGGTTGAGTGGAACATGTTTACAGCGAACGACGCCACCTAGTGATCTTGGCGCAAATTTCCTTCTTTTACTCGGTGAAACCCAAAATTTGCAAGCATTCGAGTATTTCGGGAAGATGGCGATTAAAATTGTACCGCAATCGATCACTCCACAGTCACGGATTTCGTAAGGCTGCAAAGCTGGTCCACGTCGCATCTGTGAATTGTGGTGATATGGTAAGCCTACAATTCAGTTAGATAAATTCAGCCTTAAAATTTGGTTTTCAAGGTGCGATGATCCCATCTCCTTGGGACTGGGATGATGAGTCAGTCCATTTACAGCTGGAATAGCTTCTCTGCCACCATCCACAGGTTCGCCCTGTTTCGCATAGGCTCCCAGTCCGGATGGAGATGGGGAATAGGAGGGTACAAGCTTGGTAAAATGTTTCAAAATTTCAGTTTTCCTGATGGCTTCTTCCTCGATAGAAAGGGCCCGACGCAAGGCCTGGAGGCCCTCGTCGAAGGAGGAATGATCCCTTGAATCCGCAATGGCTTCAAAAACTTTTGCGTGAATCTGAGTATGTTGGTTTTCGTTAGAGTTGAATAATTCTTCGAAGAGCTTTTCTCCAGGCCGGCTACCAGTGAATTGGATATCGATCTTATTTTGGTATTCGGGTCCTGAAAGAATGATCAAATCCTTCGCCAAATCAAGGATCAAGACGGGTTCACCCATGTCCAGGACGTAAACCCCGCCCGTTTTACCCAGCAAGCCCGCCTGCAGGACGAGCTGACTGGCTTCGGGGATGGTCATGAAATACCGTGTCATCTCCGGATCAGTGATGGTGATGGGGCCGCCATGGAGAATCTGATCCATGAAAATAGGAATTACACTGCCCCGACTGCCCAGAACATTGCCAAATCGCACACTCACATATTGCCCACCCGGAATGGCTTTGGCGGCTCCGCACCGAACCAATTCCTCAGCCAGGCATTTGGAAACGCCGAGCACGCTCGTTGGATTCACTGATTTATCAGTCGATATATTGACGAATACACGGGTACCCACCCCTAGCGCTGCTTCCAGTACATTTTTTGTGCCGAGCACATTGTTTTCGATGGCCTCTTCCGGATGCATTTCCAGAAAAGGAACATGCTTGTGTGCTGCAGCATGAAAAACAATCTGTGGTTTCCAACGGTGAAAGACTTGTTTGAGGCGCCCCGCATTACGGATATCACACAACTCGATTCCCAAAGGAAGCCCCGGAAAGAGCGTGCGCAATTCACGTTCAATGAGCCAAAGGCTATGTTCACCTCGACCCAGCAAAACGATGCGGGCAGGATTGTAGACTGCAACTTGACGCGCGAGTTCGCTGCCAATGGATCCGCCCCCCCCGGTAATCATCACCACGGCATCTTTCAGGACCTTCCCCAGCGCTGTTTGATCTAGACGAATGGGGTCCCTTTTCAGCAGGTCATCAATTGATATGTCCTTGATTTCAGGTCGCCAGGCTTGATTTCCCAACAAATTGTAGATCCCTGGGACTGTTTTGAGCTCCACTCCCGCTGCTCGAACCACGGTGCTGAGTTCACGAATCACCCGGCCGGGCGCGGTGGGTATAGCGATAATGACTCTGCGGATTGCCTTCTCCTTAATAATGGTTGGCAAGAGCTCAGTAGTGCCTA
>JANXQX010000326.1 GCA_025353305.1 Holophagaceae bacterium | reverse complement strand
CATGTCGTCGGTGACTTCCCCGAACGGGGCCAGGCGTTTGGGAAGGCTGGCATCGAAGGCGTCTGCGATGAGGATCAGCATGGGGGCTCCTTTGGTGTGATGCGATTGTCGATCAACTGAAAACAAGCAGATGGATGGGTTTCGAATCGAATTGCATTCAAAATAATCACCGCCAAGACGCCAAGAACGCCAAGAAAAGCCCGTCCGTGTTTTTGATGTGCTTGTGGTGCAAAGCGCAGATCACCCTCGATACCCTTCGCGCTATTGAACACAAGATTGGCTTCGGCCTTTGGGTGGAGTTGACACTTCGAGATTTCAATCTGCGAAAAATGTTTTGTTGCATTGTCTTGGCGTCCTTGGCGTCTTGGCGGTGATATTTTTTATTTTCGAATTACTGAGGTTTGGGTTCAGCCTTCATACATGCGCACCAGCAGTCCGGAGCGCAATTTTGGTTCGAACCAGGTGGACTTCGGCGGCATCACTTCGCCGGCGTCGGCCACGGACATGAGCTGCGTCAGCGAGGTTGGATAAAGCGAGAAGGCCACAGCGAAGCCCTCGTCCACCCGGCGCTCGAGCTCGTCCATGCCACGGATGCCGCCCACGAAATCGATTCGCGTGTCGGTGCGGGGATCCTGGATGCCAAGGACCGGGGCCAGCAGGTTCTCCTGCATGATGCTCACATCCAGGCCCCGCACGGGGTCGGCGGAGGGGAAACTGCCGGGTTTGGCCTTCAGTTCATACCAGGTGCCACCCAGGTACATTCCGAACAGGGTGGGTGCCTGGGGGCTGCGGTGGGGGGAGATGGCCACCTCGAACTTCTCCTTCACCTTGGCGATGAAGGCGTCGGGAGTCAGGCCGTTCAGGTCCTTCACCACACGGTTGTAGTCCATGATCTTCAGCTGGTCGTGGGGGAAGACCACGGCCATGAAGCTTTCGAAAGGTTCGTCACCGGCCCGGTCGGCGGTGGCCTGACGGCGGGCCTGACCGTAGCGGATGGCGGCGGCGGTGCGGTGGTGGCCGTCAGCGATGTACAGCGCAGGGACGCCGTTGAACAGGTGCACCAACTCGTAGACGAGGGTCTCCGCGCGGATCACCCACACGGTGTGGCCGATGCCATCGGGTGTGATCACATCGTAGACCGGCTGGCCCTTTCGCACGTCGTCCACGATGCGGTCGATATAGGGCACGGCCCGGTAGGCGAGAAATACGGGCTCGGCGTTGGCGCCCTGCTCGGTGACATGGCGGGTGCGGTCATCCTCCTTGTCCTGGCGTGTGAACTCGTGGCGCTTGATGGCGCCCGTCTCGTACTCCTGCACGGAGCACAGGCCCACGAGCCCGGCCTGGACATGGTCGCCCATGCGCTGCTGGTAAACATAGAAGCAGGGCGCGTCTTCGTGGATGAGGGTGCCTTCCTCGATGAGCTTCTTCAGGTTGGACACGCCCTTGGCGTAGACTTCGTCCGCGTGGATGTCCGTGCCGTCCGGAAGATCGATCTCGGGGCGGCCGACGTGCAGGAAGGAATAGGGATTGCCCTCGGCCAGTTTCCTGGCTTCAGGCGTATTCACGACGTCGTAGGGCACGGCCGCCACCTGAGCGGCGAGTTCGGGCCGGGGGCGGTGGGCTCGAAAGGGCTTCAGCTGCGACATGGGCGCCTGCCTTGGGAAGGGGCCCGGAACAGGGCCGTGCATCCGTCATTATTCACCCGGGGGTGCCCATCCGGACTCTCCAAGGGCCTTCTTTTGACAAAAGTCTCAAATCGCGGGGCATTTCAGCGCGACAGGCGATGAGGAGGCACTCGGGATTGATCTTTCAGGAGAACCGAAGCCGATAGCTCAAGGATGGCCCTTCTCCTTTTCTGCGGCGCTATGTGTGCGGGTGGCTTGATCAGTGATCATCGCCACGTTCATGAGCAGTTCCGCCACCGGCAGATCAATGATGCGATCCATTCGGCAAGCTTCGACGAATTCAATTTCAGGGTTATCCCAGGAAAGGATTTCGTAGGCGGCGACGATACCTTCGTGCTCGCGATAGGCGGCGCTCACCACGTCGCCCTGGCGCAGGTACACCATGCCGACGCGCCCCTTGCTTCTGACTGTCAGGGTGCAGGTCTTCTGCTCCCAGTTCAGCAATTGCAGGAGGCTGCCAAGGCTGATCCCTTTGACCAGGCCCTCGGCCTTGCGCTGGGCCGCGGCCCGGATCTCTTCCATCAGGACCGACAACCGGGGGGGTTTGGACAGGATGCGGATGGCGCCAAGGTTCAGGGCATCCTGGCCCGCTTTGGGTTCAGGCAGGCCCGATACCACCAGCACCGGGATGGACGGGTACTTGGCCGTGAGCCGGGTGATGAGCGTGAAGCCGTCCATGACGGGCATGTTGAGATCCGTAACCACCACATCCACATTGTTGGCCTTCAGTGCATCCAAGGCCTGCTGGCCGTTTTCCGCCAGCAGGAACTTGAATTCGTGCAGCCCCCTGAGACCCGCGCTGTAGAACCGCAGGGTGCTGACTTCGTCCTCCACGAACAGGACTGTTTTCAGCGGTGTTTTGTCGGGCTCGGGAGAAGGACTGCGAGGAAGGGCCATCATGGGAAAAGGTTAACGTGGTGGGATCCGGATTGGGGTTCAAGGATGAAAAATATTCACCACAGTGGCACATAGGCATATAGGGGGGTTAGGGCAGCGGAACCCGCGTACAATGTTTCAAGGCGTCCTTTGTCCCAGCGCTGTGTACGATCTGCGTCATCACGATTGGGCGTCGAACGGTTCAACGTTCCCGTCCTTTGGGAATCTTTTTCTTGGGTGCCGGCTCGCGGTCCACTATTTCCTGGGCGGTCTTGCGGTCCAAGGGGTGCTCCTTCATCCACTGGTCCGCCCAGGGCGCGATCTTTCCGTCTGCGTAATCCCGCTCCTTCCGCTTTTGCGCCACCAGGGACTCGATCACCGCGGTGTCGATATCCGACTGCTTTGGGGGGATATGCCCTTCAAAGATGGGCTGCGCGAAATAGTTCAATACGGTCTGCTCGACGGGCTTGCCCCAGATGGCGTAAGTGCGGTCCTGGGGACCGCCCACGGGCTTCTGGTTGAGGTGTTCTCCGTACAGGTAATAGAACACCGCCTCGCCGTCGGACCAGTTCCGCAACACACCGATTGCCCCCCTCATCAGTTCATTCTGCAAGGCCAGGTCCAGAGGCTTTTCCGTACGGAAATCCCAAGGCCCGACATGGGCATGGGCGACCGACGGATAGCCCACTTCGGTGATCATCACCGGTCGCTTGAAGCGCGCCTGAAGCGTCCGCGCCTTGTTCACGATCCACCACCACTCGTCGCGGATCTGCTCTGGGCGTGGGTATTCGTCGTACTTGGCGATGGGGTCGTAGGTGTTGATGCCGATGACATCCAGGCAGCTGCCGAATGTGAAGGTGTCGTGGCTGTCGAAGTTCACGCTGTACACGACCTTGCCATGGAACACCTGGCGGACCGCGTCCACCAGGGCGCACCAGCGGTCAGGGAAGGGCTGGGTGCTCGCCATCTCCGTGCCCACGCTGTACCACTCCACGCCGCCTTGCTGGGCCAGCTCGGCGAGACGCACGTTGAAAGCTGTGTAGTTTTTCCACCAGGCATCCCAGTCCCTGGGTTTGATGTTGCCGCGCCACCACTTTTCATTGTCGGCTTCGGCGCGGAGATTGATGGTGGGAAAGAACATCATGCGCAGGCCGCGGACCTTGGCCTGCCGGAAGGTACGCAACAGGGCTTCATCCGTGGGGCTGCTGGTGGGATGGCGGATCACCTCGTTCGAGTCGTGGCGCTCCATGCGGTAGATGGCCTGGAGACTCACGCAGGTGGCTCCGGTGCCAGCGATGCGATCCAATTCCTCGCGGTAGTCGTAGTCGGGAATCCCTGCATAGAGCCCCAGCACCATGCCCCGGGGCTGGGGTATGAGGCGCTTCGTCTCCTTGTGGCGGACCTGGATCAGAGCGATCGGCAGCGCGAGAATCGCGGACCAGGCGAGAATTTTCTTTAGCATCAGGCCTCGACTCCGCCTGTGCATTCCACTCTCACTTGGAGGATTCGAGGGCCTTTCATGCGAATGACCGCCAGCATCGCGCCTTCGACACTCACCTGGTCACCGGCTTCCGGCACCCGGCCCAGGCGGGCCATGACCAGCCCCGCCACGGTGTCGAAGCCATCACGCTCAAAGGACAGTCCCATGCGCTGTTCCAGATCCTCCACATGCACCTTGCCCGACACGATGAACACACCAGGCTGCTGCTCCACCATGTCCGCAACACCTTCATGCTCGTCACGAATCTCCCCAAAGACTTCTTCCAGCAGATCTTCTACGGTGACAAGACCCGAGACGCCGCCGAATTCATCCACCACGATGGCCATTTGCGCACGGACCCGCTGCAGATCCCGCAACAATTCCTCGATGGGCTTGCTCTCAGGTACGAACTGCGCGGGCTTCATTAGTTCACGAAGATCCAGGGTCTTGGTTTCGGGATGCTGCAGCAGATCCTTCAAAAGCAACACGCCCACGACTTTGTCTATGCCGCCGTCGTAAAGCGGAATACGCGAATGGCGGCTTTCCCGGAAGGCTGCCCAGGCATCCTGAGTTGAAGCCCCTGCGGGAAGGGCCACCAATGCTGTTCTTGGCGTCATCACCTCCCGCACCACGGTGTCGCCGAAGCTAACGACATTGCGGATGAGGACGCTGTCGGTCTCTTCGAGAATGCCCTCGGCTTCGCCTTCCTCCAGCAACGCTGTCACAGCGTCTTCGGTGGCATCTTCGTCATCCGCATCGCGGGCCAGGTCCTGTTTCTGCCTTCTGAGCTCAAAGACTCTGGCGATCGGTGAAACCAAAAGGACCAGGATGCGGTGGAATGGCGCGTAAATCGGAAACAGCCGAATGATCCAGGCCGCCGGATTGCGACAGGTCAGCAGCGTGGGAATGGCCAGATCAAGAGTCCATAGATAGATCAGGGCCGAAGCCGCGAGAGCCCATCCCCCACCGGGGAGAATGCCGTGGAAAGGCCAGATGAAAAGCAGCAGCAAGGCAAGCAGGAGCTGGCTCCAGAGGCCGAGGCTCATCCGCAGCATGTGCGGCCGGGCCATCAGTCCTGCCAGCAGCGGATCCGTGATGGATTCTTCCTCCAGCAGCCGCCGCCGCTGCACCGAGGACAACGAATGGAAGGCCGCCAGCAAGGTGGCCATGCCCGCCCGGTAGATCAGGAGCGCAGCCACGGCGAGGCCCAGCCAGAAATGAATGCTACTGCTGCTTGGGTCGGTCACCTGAGTAGGTTATCAGGCTGTGGGCTGTGGGCCGTGGGCTGTGGGGGTAAATCATGGAGTTGTTCCAACAGAGCAGGCCGCGCCTCTGGCATACGCCAAAATGCCCCCAGCTTAGTGCCTGCAACCTATTCCAACTTTCCCCGCCGCTCGATCTGTTCACGGATCTTCACTCTGGCTTCATCGCTGAGCTTCACATGGCGGCGTTCGGCCTCGCGGAAATATTCATCAGCATCGCGGGTCAGGCCGTCGGGCGTGGGCGGAAGCTGCTTGCGAGCCCTGGCGGCATTCAGGAACACATAGGGCTCCCGGGCCAGTTCAGGGCTGCGCAGGTAGTAGCGGAAAGTCCACCAGCCTCCCACCAGAAACCAGATGGCCAGGGCTGAAACGGCATAATGCTGAAGCTGCCTCATATGTTGGACATCCGCGCGAACCCGCTGCCACCACAAGGCGACAGCAATGTTGGCACCAACAACCAGACCGGTGAGAAAGAGCGTCATCGGCCAACCTTGGGTGTTCCAGTCCAGGCCCGTGATGGCCAGTACCGGCTGGGCCAGCAGCAAGCCAAAAATCAGATTCAGGTGCAGCATGTAGAGCAGCAGGGATTCCTTGCTGGCGGCGCCGATCCAGTTGGCACCGTTAAGCTGGCGGCGTATGCCTTCGATGATGCCCATCGCCGCGCCGCCCATGCAGATCCAGCCCAGACGATCCGCCACGCTGGGCAGCGTCGTGTTGTGCAGGCTCTTCAATTCATTCCAGGTCCACTGCCCATTCAGCAGCCAGGCCTTGGTGGCGGGGTCCTGCACCCAGGTTCCCTTCCAGAGCCAGTCTGCCTTCGCCTGGCTGCCCCAGGCCCAGAGCGTCAAACCCAGAATGAAAAGCACGGCCAGGAAGCGCCCTTCGGTCCACGAGGCTTTCCCCTCTGCATCCTGTTCCTGGCGCGCCCAACGATAGGCGCCCCCAAGAAAAGCGCCGAAGCTCACGAAGGCGAACCATGGAAAGAGCGGGAAAAGCGCTTGCACACCGCGGTCCACATTGCCGTTGAAAAGTCCGCGAACCGGGAGCCAGAGTCCCTCGGCCATGCCATTGGCCCAGAGATAGGGCGATACGAGCGGGATGTAGACCGCCAGCGCGAGCGCCACGAACGTGAAGACCCTTGGCCGTTTCAGGGCCCGCGCCAACCCCTGCAAAATCAGCAGGGAATAAACGATGCATTGCATCACATCGATCTTGAACAGCTCGCGCCATTTCTGC
>JANXQX010000106.1 GCA_025353305.1 Holophagaceae bacterium | reverse complement strand
TGCTCGGCGACATAAAGGATCGCATTGAGTAAGTTCAGGTTCTTCATGCTCACGTTGCCTCGCTGAGTAGGTAAGCAGTGCGCAATGAGTTGGAATTGAGCTTCTGAGATTTCCATGACATGAAGCATCGGGCATCAGCCAGGGAAAATCAAGTAGTGTTAACATGCCCTAGATCAAGGGGGTCAACTGTTCGTTCAATACCCTACCGATACTTTTCGCACGAATACGGCTGTCCCCCCAAGTTAGATAATTATCGGCAACCTATGTCCACCCCGCTGCCCACCCATTGACAGGAAATTCTTAGAAAACGGTCTTATTCGCCGACTGCTTACAGATTGTGCATACGTTGTGCAGCCTTCGCCGCACGCATGAGGGCCTTTCCTACTGCCTCGACAAGCAACGGTTGGGTGCTACATTGCCAATTTGACAGTACCTGATTGTCGGCGAGCCTCAGCTTGATTGGGACCCACAATCCTATCCTCAAGGCTTTATGAGTTCATCCCAGGGGATGTCGTAGGATGTGCTCCTCCCCCCACCCTTTTGGACTAGGCATCCAAGCGCCGCCAGTTCGGTCAGGTGCCGGGTGGCAGTCGGGATCGAGTTGCGGGTGAGCCCGGCGTACTTCCTGGCCGTCATCCCACCCTCGAACCCACCTGAGCCCGCATCCAACAAGCGGTTGAGAACTTTGCGCTGATGCGGGTTTAGGTCCGTCTCCCGGTGGCGGACCCAGAAGGTGGCCTTGGCCAGGGTGCGCTGAATGATCTTCTCTGAGGCAGTGCAGGCTTCAGCGACCTGGTTCGCAAACCAGTCCAGCCAGAGCGTGATGTCCACTCCTTTCCCGATGCCCTGCGCGTCGCCCAAGGCCGTGTAGTAGTCGAGTTTCATCGCCTCGATGCGCCCCGACATCCTAAAGAGGTAGTCTGGCCGCCCTTCCGCTTGGGCCATCGCTAGGTCCGTCACAGCCCGCGTCACGCGACCGTTCCCGTCGTCGAAGGGATGGATGGTTACCAGCCACAGATGCGCGATCCCCGCCCGCACCACGGCGGGCTCCTCCGCCGGGGCGTTGAACCATTCGAGGAAGCCTTGGAGGATCTCCTTCACGGTGTGCGCCGGGACCCCCTCGAAATGCACCCGTTCACGCCCGATAGCCCCAGACAGCACGCCGACCCACCCCTCCCGGAGAGCGCCGACGAGAATCCCCTGCTGGTCCCTGGACTCAGGGAACAATGCCTTCTGCCACCCGCACAGCCGCGCTTCGGTCAGGGGCTCCTGAAAGCGGGCCGTGGCGTCCATGAGCACGCTGACCACGCCCTCTGAGTCCCGGGACTCAAAGGCCCCATGTGGCGCCGGGAGCCCCAAATGCCTTGCCACGGAAGCCGCCACGGAACCTGGGTCCAAGTGTTTGCCCTCGATGGCGCTGGTGCTGAGGCATTCGATCTTCAGGATCTCCGCCAAGGCCTCCCGGGTCATCACTGGATCCAAGATTTGTCCCAGCATCCGCAGGCGCCCTTGCGCCCCTTCGGCCCTCGTAAGCGGCTCGACCAGGGCCGTGCGGTCCCAGGAAAACCTGGGCCAATCAGCCTGTTGCCAGATCCACTTGGAGTTCATAATCAAATCATCCGATGATGTGATTATAGGCTCTATTCGCCTCATAGCCCTAGCAACATTTGGTATGGGGATGCCTGCGAGTGCCTCCTGCGGGGACTGAGTGTGTGGGATTGCACCGTCTGGGCGGGGTTTTGGTGGGACCAACGATTCCTTTGTTTTGGTTGGTTCTATGCCCGAGGAGTCCGGCGAACCTGAAGTTGACTTTCTTTTCGGTCCGTTGCTCATGGGCAGCCTCGATTCTCTCTGGAACTGTTTCTATTCTGAGAAAGAAAGGGCAAGTGCGCTCAGAAGTGAGCCTGGTAAGTGGTCTACTCTCTCATAACCCAAAGGTCGCAGGTTCAAATCCTGCCCCCGCTACCAATCGTCGTGATCATAAGGCCCGAGAAATCAACACTTCTCGGGCCTTTGTTCATTCCGTACAAATGTACGGGTATGGACATCCTGGGACATCCGAGAACAACTCGGACACCGCTTTTGACCTCTGCGGTGGCAAAAAGGGTGGCAACACCCCCTCAGGATATGAGCAGTACGGAGGCGCGCGGCCTACATGGGTTCAACCCCCACACCTGTACCGAAACCGGTACCTAGGAGGCTCCATGTCCCGTCCACGAATCCTTCCCCTCGACGGTATCCGTCGTGGCCATCACTTTGCCCCCTGACCTTGACGAGCGTCTCTCTATGGATGCTGCCCGGCAGAAGACTTCCATCTCCCTGGTGATCGTGGATCTCATCCGCCTCGGCCTCGCTCGGAAGGAACAGGCCTTAAGCTCAGGCACGCTCGATCCGCGGGTCTTCCCCAAGGACTGGACCGGCTCAGATCTGCGTGAGCGACTCCTTCACCTTCAGATGCGCCAGCGGGATCTTGCTCAGGCGGCTGGAATCCACCCCAACACCTTGAATTCATGGATTCGTGGTCATCACGCCATTCCTGCAGATCGCCTTCCCGTGATTCAAAGAGCCCTGCAGGAATGGCTTGCCGATCCGGCTTCCTTCCGTGTGGGTGGACGCTCGCCCTGGAGTTGAAGGAATGATCTTGAATCCACACGCAATTGGCTATCACCAGGCCGGCCGGCCCTTCTGAGCCACAATTTCCCCTTTAGAGGAGGACCGTCCGGCCCTCCTCTAGGAGGTCCGCATGCCCATCAGCCGTGAACAGCTTTACGAAGAGGTATGGGCCGAGCCCATGCTCAAAGTTGCCGAGCGGCATGAGGTTTCCTCCAGCTTCCTAACGAGAGTCTGCCGTCGACTGAATGTGCCCTGCCCTTTCCGTGGGTACTGGGCACGCCACGCGGCTGGAGCAAATGTGTCTCGACCGGCCCTGCCCAAAGCCCAGCCGGGCGACTAACTGGAGTGGTCCCGCCACGGAACACCGCGGCGTGAACCGTTTGCCCTACTCCAAGTTCCCAAGCGATTCGGACGGAAGCGAAATATCCCGAAAGCCGATCGTACGAAGTTTCATCCGGTCCTTGATGGCGCTGCTGAGCACTTCGATGAGGCAAAGGAACTGGACAGCGGGTAGCCAAGCGCGTCGAATCCTTCTTCGAAGACGTTGAAGCCCGAAGGCTCCTTCTGTCCAGCGATGAACAGACCCATGTCAAAATGCGATTAAGCAAGGCCAGAGAACTGCTTGGAGGTATTGATGCCTTGGCACAATTTTCAGATTGGACGGCACCAAAGGTGATTCAAGACAGACAGGATTTGTGAATCATGAGATCTGCTAACAACCCTGTGGCGAAGGTGCATTCAATTGACCAGAGCCCTTGGCTTCCCACTCCTTTGTAATGCCGTCTACCTCATCACGGTGGGCCTCACGGTGGGTTGCGTGGGTGCGGTCTATGGGGATTTTCCCCGAGGGAGTGCGGCATGCGCCGAAAAACTGAGAATTCATTTTCCGGGACTCGTTTCAGTCTCCTCCATGGCGGGAGATGATGGCCCTTGATGGTCTTTTTTTAGGTCGCTCTCGTTAAAATGAACCTCTGTATGATTGCACATTGTTGTTCATTATTATCTTGCGTTCACGGTACGTGAACATTTAATAATATTGAACGCACCTATTGACGGGGAACCATTTCGAGCGTATGTTCATAAATATTGTATGTTCACGGATCGTGAACGCTTATTATTGGTGAACACATGGACGAACTGATTCATCCAAAAACAACTGCCGAAACAGCCCTTAGGAAGTTCGAGGAGCTCACGGGGTTTGCCTGCAGGCTCCTTCAGTGGGAGCCCGTGCAGACCGGGAACACCCAGCGGGTACCCGATGCGCAGGTGGAAGTGAGGGTTGGCCAAAGGCATTTGGTCTTTGTCGCCGAGGTGAAGCGACGCATCGATAGGGTGGGTATGCTCCACCAGGTCAAAAATCAGCTGCAAGCCTTCGACAGACCAGGGCTCCTGATTACCAACCACCTCACCCAGAAACTCGCAGAGCAATGCCGTGAGCTGGACCTTCCCTTCATGGACACTGCCGGCAATGCATATCTGAAAGACCAAGAAACTTTCATCTTGGTCACGGGACAACGACCGGCCGCTGGAGTGGAAAGGGCCGAGAAAGCTTTTCGGGCCTTCGATCGAACCGGACTCAAAGTCTTGTACGCGTTCATCTGCCAGCCGGAATTACTCAATGCGCCCTACCGGGATATCGCAAAGGCGGCGGGTGTGGCTCTTGGAACCGTAGGGTGGATCTTCACAGATCTTCGTGACCACGGATTCCTAGTGGATGCGGAGAAAGGCGCACGAAGGCTCCTGGATCGAGAACGCTTGTACCAAGGCTGGACCGGGAACTACCCTACTCGTCTACGGAACAAAATGACCATCAGGCGTTTCGCAGCCCAAGACCCAGAATGGTGGAAGGAAGCTCAACCCAGAGAGTACGGAGCGTACTGGGGAGGTGAGGTGGCCGCCGCCAAGTTGACGAAGTATTTGATCCCGAAGACATGCACCCTCTACACCCTCGAAGACCCTAAACATCTGATCATTCGTCATCGCCTGCGCCCTGATCCCTTGGGGACAATCGAAATTTTGGATGCCTTCTGGGAGCACGCTCTTCCACAAGCGGGTGATCAATATCCTGATGTGGTGCATCCCCTCCTTGTGGAGGCGGATCTGATGGCAGTGGGTGACCCAAGAACCATCGAGACCGCAAAGATGATCCATGAACAACACCTTGCTTGAGCTCAAGCGCCCTTTGGACGCCGCGCTGACCACCCTCCTGAGCGATGTGGACAAGGTCTGCCAATCCGTTTCTGTGCGGTACCTCATCACAGGTTCGATGGCGCGAGAGATTGTGTTGGTCCATGCCTTTGGCCAGACACCAGGCCGTGCAACTGCGGATGTAGATTTTGGAATTTCAGTTTCGAGTTGGGATCAGTTCCAACAACTGCGTCGGGCATTCCTGGATTCAGGCGTATTTGAAAAAGACTCCAACCCCGGTGTGTTTTGGAGCACGCGCCCTGGCCGCCTCCAGGTGGATGTGGTCCCTTTCGGAGGTATTGAACAGGCCGATGGCACCATCTTGTGGTCGCCCGAGGAACGGCAACAAACGAATGTGCTTGGCTATGAGACAGCTTTGCAGCATGCGTGGATCATTCCGGTCACACCCGAGATCCGTGTTCCAGTCGCATCTATGGCCGGAACCGTCCTCCTCAAATTGATGGCATGGAAAGATCGTGGCTTAAGCCGAGGTGGCAAGGATGCTCTGGACCTGATGACCGTCCTGGAGAACTACGATCGTGTGATTGGGGAGGATGCCCTATTCGGACCGCACCAGGACCTGCTGGTGGCATATCAATTCGACCAGGCTAATACCGCAGCCCAGATACTGGGTTCAGAGGTCAGAGCTATCGCGGATGACCGCGCCCTTGAAGTGATGCTGAGTCTCTTCACCATGGAGGGACGAGACAAGTTGCAGACAAATATGATTCAAGGACGGCAGGTCGTGGAGCGAGGGCGACTACTCTTGCAAGCAGGCAGCCTACTGACAGCATTGGAATGGGGACTCAGAATTGGTTTGGATCTCCCCAGCGAAGCGCCTCCGACGCCCTCGGCCTGATGCGATCGAAACCAGGTTGAGGTCACTTTGCTCAAGGATCGAAACATCCTGCACCTCGCTGACCAAAAGACATCATCCAACCCTGACTAGCGTCACCCACTGTCAATCTCCTTGCGCTATTCCCATCTGTGAGCGACAGAACCTCAGGCACGACCATGGTTGGGCTTATTTTTAGGCCCCCAACCAACGGAACAATGAACCATGATGGAATGCAACGGGATTGCCATGCTGCCTGAGCAACTGAAGCCGAACGCGATTATCCGGGGTCCTCTGTTCCCTGACACGGTGCAAGTCGTTGTGGCCACACAGATGGGTGGAAACGTCAAATTCAACGGCTATGGGCTAAAAACCAGTAAGTTGGGCGGCGTCAATTAGGAATGTTTTTGGACGACAACTACCTTTGTGCATTTAAGGGAGCGAGGCGAAGCCGACGCTTTTGCTAATTTCAGGCAACTTGGGCCAACGACAATTACAGCGACAATTACAAATGTGCGGGCAT
>JANXQX010000295.1 GCA_025353305.1 Holophagaceae bacterium | reverse complement strand
GCCCTTGATGACCGCGAGACCCGCCTTGAGTTCATCTCCGGTCTTGAACTCGCCGTGTACGATCCGCCCGAATTCATCGATCATGCGGTCGGTCACCACCGTGGGGTTGGCCGTGAAGCGCCCATCGACTTTCAGGGCCGGAACCAGGCCGGAGGCGATTCCAAGGCGGGCGGCCTTGTGGGCCGAAAAAGGTTCGCAAAGCGTGCCGGAAACCATGGCCTGCTCGCAGCCGATCATGACCGGCAGAAAATCCGTCGCGCCGCCGATGGCTGCGGACCCGTGCTTGGGGCCGGCCTGCCCGAAATTGGCGAGATCTTGGGCGATGGTGAAATCGCAGGCCATGCCGATCTCCTGGCCGCCGCCGATGCGCATGCCGTTGACCCTGCAGATCACGGGCTTGTCGCAGCCCAGGATGCTGGACACCATGTCGTTGAACAGCCGCATGTACTGCCGGTATTCCTGAGGGTTTCCGGCGTAGTACTCGGCGTACTCCTTGGTGTTGCCGCCGGTGCAAAAGGCTTTTTCGCCCGTGCCGGTGAACACCACGGCATTGACTTCCCGGTCCACGGAGGCGCGGCGGAACGCCAGGATCAGGGCCCTGACCATATCCGTGGTGTAGGAGTTGAACTGCTTCGGATTATTGAGAATGATCCAGGCGTTGAAGAGGCCCACGGCCGGGGAGCCGTCCCGACGCTTCGCGGGGTGCTTTTCATAACGGACCAGGCCGTCACAAAGGGCCTCGACTGGGGTGGATACCAGATTGTGATCATTCAGCGTGGGGGGTGTCGTTTTGGCGACAATCTCTTTGGTGGTGGCCATCGCTTCTCCGTGAATAGGGGCGGAAGACCTCACCAGCTGAGGTCAGTATCAATTTCGTCAGTGGGGGATGGACTTGGTCAGAACCAATCGCTGGGATTGGTGGAAACCACAGGCGTGAAGGAAGCGCTTCAGATTGAAATCCCCTGGCGACACCTGGGTCCGCACATACTCCACCTGCAAGGTCGAAAGATTGAGCAGCAATTGGGAGAGAAGCGCGTGCCCGATGCCCGATCCCGCATAAGCCGAGTGGACACCGATGGCATCGATCACCGCCGCCTTGTCCACTTTCCCGAATTCGCCAAAATCCACGCTGGCCATGACATATCCGCTGAGAACACCATCCTCTTCAGCCACCAGGGAGACCCGGATGCCTGATTCCGTCAGCATCTCCTTGAATTTGG
Organism: Holophagaceae bacterium; assembly: GCA_025353305.1. Next base: position 3,526 of record JANXQX010000295.1, on the reverse strand, counting down.
CGGAGAAGTAGGTTGTGCGGTCCAGGCCCGTGAGGCTGTGGTCGATGCGGACAACTTCCGCCAGATCAGATGCTTCAAGGGAACGGATCAGGACGCGGTCTCTTGATAAATCGTTCTGGTCATCCGAATCATGATGGTGCCCTTGCAGGGATTCACCCATCTTCTCCTCAAGAGCGGAGGTATCCCGCTCAAGGATTTGGTGAGAAGAAAGGCGGAAATCAGTGGATGAAAAAAACATGACCATGGGGTGATCGGACCAATTCACCTGGGTTCTAAGTAAGTCGACCTTCCGTGCGCTCAGCTGGGTTTCGATTTCTCGCAGCAACGCTTTGCCTGTTCCTCGTCTTTGGGAGCCGGAATCCACGCCGATGACATCCAGGACCGCAACTGCGTCCGGGGTCCCGAATGCTCCTGTCAGGATCCTAGCAAAGGCGTAGCCCGTGAGATCGCCATGTTCCATGGCGCCGCAGGCGATGAAGTTTTCCGGGCTCTTGGCAGTGGCGGAGAAACGTTTTTCCAGGAATTCCCTCCTGGGGTGTCCGGCTATCCGGTTCTCGATTGCAGAAACCCGGTCCAAGTCAGCCATGCGGAGTGGGCGAATCGTCAGTTCGAACATTGCCTTTCCCTTCCCTGAACACCTAGACCCAAGATTGATCGTGGTTACCTGTAGTAACATGCCATCAACCCACCTGAATCGAGGGACCTCATTGAGTGACCAATGTCTCGTTTTCTGAACCTGGAAGGACGGGTCGCGGTGGTCACCGGGGGCGCCAGCGGGATCGGGTTGGCCATCACCCAGGCCTTGATGGACCACGGTGCCCGGGTTCATGTGTTCGATGTTTCTGTTGGGGAGAATCCACTTGAAGCTCCATGCCGATTTCATCAAGTGGACATCACCGATCCCAAGGCGGTGACCGAGGCCATCGCAAGGATTTCCGACCCCGTGAGTCTGCTTGTCAACAACGCTGGCATCACCCGTGATCGCAGCACGATCAAGATGAGCGATGAGGAATGGGCGTCGGTGTTGTCTGTGAATTTGACCGGAGCGTTCAACATGGTTCGGGCCGTGGCGCCCGGGATGGTGCAGGCCAGATACGGCCGGATCGTCAACATCACTTCCATTAATGGGATGCGCGGGAAATTCGGCCAGGCGAACTACAGCGCCTCCAAGGCGGGCCTCATTGGTCTGACCAAAACCTGGGCCCGGGAATTCGGGCCCAAGGGAATCACGGTCAATGCCGTGGCGCCGGGCATGGTTATGACCGCCATGGCGTTGGCCCTTCCCGCAGAGATACGCGCAAAGGCCATGGAGGAGGGCGTATTACCCACTCCGGCTGAGCCCCAGGATATCGCCAATGCGGTGCTGTTCCTGCTTTCCGACGCCGCCCGGATGATCACCGGAGAAGTGATCAGGGTGGATGCCGGACAGTACATCTAGGCGCTACTGCCAGAGCTCCCGCCTGGCGATTTCCAGGGCTTCCCGATCCTCTGGATGTGCCAGTTTGATGAGCGCCTTGGCCCTTTCATGCAGGGTCTTGCCAGCGAGATCCGCCACGCCATACTCGGTCACGATGTAGTGGACATGAGCCCGCGTGGTCACGACACCCGCGCCGGCCCTGAGTTGTGGAACGATGCGGGGCAGCCCCTTCGATGTGCGGCTGGGGAGGGCGATGATGGGCTTGCCACCCACGGAAAGGGATGCGCCACGGATGAAATCCATCTGGCCACCCACGCCTGAGATGATGCGGCTGCCAATGGAATCGGCGCAGACCTGGCCAGTGAGATCAATCTCGATGGCCGAGTTGATGGCGGTGGCTTTCTGATTGCGGGCGATATTGGTCGGATTGTTGATGTAGGCGATGTCCAGCAACACCGTGGCGGGATTGTCGTCGATGAAGTCATAGAGCGGCCGTGAACCCATGACGAAGCCGCTGACGATCTTTCCGGGATGGATCTTTTTCAGGCTGTTATCCACCGCGCCGGATAGAACCAGGGCTAATGCCCCATCGCTGCACATCTCCGTGTGGATGCCCAGGTGCTTGTGATGGTGCAGGGCCGCCAGCACGGCGTCCGGAACCGCGCCGATGCCCATCTGCAGGGTCGCGCCATCCTCGATGATCGAACTCGCGTGTCGTCCGATGGCCCGCTCGATGTCGGTATTTGGCGATGCGGGGGATTCCGGGATTTCCTCATTCACTTCGATCCAGTGATGAATCCGATCAATGTGGATGAAGCCATCCCCATGGACCCGTGGCATCCGTGGATTCACCTGGGCGATGATCACCTTTGCGGTATCCGCAGCGGCCCGAGCCACATCCACCGATGTCCCCAAGCTGCAGTACCCGTGGGCATCCGGCGGGCTCACATGGAGCAGGGCGACATCGGGAGTGCGGCGTCCAGACCTGAATAGGGCCGGAATTTCCGAAAGAAAGCAGGGCAGGTAATCAATGCGCTCGCTGCCCACCCTCGTACGCATGTTGTGGCCCACGAACAGATTGGTGATGCGGAAGGAATCGGCGTAACGTTCTTCACCCATCGTCCCGGGTCCTGCCGTGTGCAGGTGCATAAGCTCAACATTTCTAACTTCTGGAGCGCGCTGCAATAACGCGTCCATGAGCACCAAAGGCGTTGCGGAACCGCCATGGATGAAAACCCGCTGGCCCGAGCGGATCCCTGAAACCGCGGAAATGGCATCGGCTGAACGTGGCATGGGAATTCCTCCTGTGTGAGCATGAAATGTATGAGAATCGCTGAATTTGTTGGCTCCGTGTTCGCCTTGACTGGCGTCCGAATTGAACCTGGACTCAGGTTGACAACATTTGCCAGTGCCTTGGATCAACATTTCCCGGAGTGAACGATCAACGTCTTTGGAAACAAAGCAAGGGGATCCTGATGAAATCTTGATGCCTGCGGACTCTGTCTTGACGCCGTCCTGATCGAAATCGCTACAGTCTGATCCCGGCTCCTGTGGGGCTTGGAGAACGGAATGCTGCGAGGCACGGTTGTTGGGTTGGCATTGTTGATGCCAGGAATCATCTGCGCGCAAGGCGCGGGCCCCACGGCGGTGGCTCCACCTCCAGCAGCCCCACCAGCGACTTCCGCGCCCTTCGCCTTCGCGGACTTCACCTGGCTCAACGGGGGCGGACGCCAGAAGGACGCGGTCCTCGACACCAAGTACTTCACAGGCGAGTTCCGGGCCGATGTGAATTTCGTCTACGACTACAACCATCCCCAGGACCACACCTTGGTGGGCTCCAGCGAGCTGGGCCGCACCAACGAAGTCCATGTCCAGCAGCTGGGCATCGGCGGCGATTTCCATTGGGAGAACGTCCGGGGCCGGATCATGACCCAGTTTGGTTTGTATTCCACCATGACGCCCCGCAATGACGCGAGTCCGTCCAAAGGCCAGTGGCAGACGGACAACGCCTACCGTTACATTTCCGAGGCCTACGGCGGCTACCACTGGGACGCGATGAAGGGCATCAACCTCGACGCGGGCATCTTCATGTCCTACGTCGGCCTGTTC
>JANXQX010000275.1 GCA_025353305.1 Holophagaceae bacterium | reverse complement strand
CTAGCTCTCCTTGTCCACCAGGGCGCCGGAGGCTCCGGTCTGGCCTTCGATGTCGCGCATCCTGCGGGACATCCCCAGCACTTCCGCCGAGGGCACCTGGAGAATCACTTCACCGGTACCCTGCTGGACGATCTGGAACACGGTGCGGCCTGAGCCGGCGTCCACTTGCAGTTTCAGATCGGTCTGCGCCTGTTGCAGGTGCTCATTGACCTGAGCCACGGCGGCTGTCTCATTGCCGGCCGGTTGGGCCGGGGCACTCGCGGCCCGCATGGGAGCGGGTCGTGCAACGCCAACGGATGCGGGCGAAGCGGCAGCCGAAAGGATCGGTGAGCTACCCGCGGGGTTGATCTGGGTGACCACAACGAACCTCCTCTCCGGGTTCAAACGCCTGGAGGGGGCAGAATGGCTCCGCCCCCCCCAGCAGTCATTGAACGCCTACCTACCGGAAGAGGCCCAGAACCGAGTTGGCGGACTGGTTGGCGTTGTTCAGGGCACTGGTGCCCGCCTGCATCAGGATCTGGTACTTGGTGAGGTGCGCCATTTCAGCGCCCATGTCCGCACCCAGCCAGGCATCAGCGATGCCCTGCGACGTCTCAGCAGTGATGCCGTCGATCTGAGCGCTGCTCAGGGCCGAAGACATGGCGCTGGCGTTAGAGACCTGACGGGTCTTGATGGACCCGAGGGCGGTGGTAGCATCCGCCCCAAGGCTGGCGTTGGCCGTGTAGGCTTTGTATTCCGAATCGGCGGTATTGCCGGCGCCTTCCATTTCGGCCATGCGGTAGGCCAGCTGGGTGTTCTGCGCTTCCGCGCCGTCCAAAGCCACGGCCGCAAAATATTTCGCGTTGTCGCCAGCGACCTTGGCATCGGCGCTGCGCTGAGCGGCCTGGGCGGTGTTGCCGGAGGCGAGAGCGGACGAGTCGTCGGCGGCGGTGTTGATGCGCCGGCCGGTGGTGAGCCGCGTGATGGCCTGGTTCAGGCCGATCTTGCTGACGCCGAGCTGACGGCTGGCGGCCAACGCTTGCACGTTGCTCAGAATGGTAGTCATAACATCCTCCGTGATGTTTTTGGCAGCATCCGTGCCGCCAGGTTGTGTGGGGGGAATCCCCGACCCTTCCTCTTTCGGGTTTGCAGCGAAGAATCTTAAATTTTTTTTTCAAGAAGTTGTAAGTAGAGGAAAAAATGCAGACTTATCTGGTCTCGATACTCAGCCCATATAGGGGCCTTACCTGCCCAACTCTGATAATTTCAAGCCCTATCCTGACTGTTGCTGCCGAACCCCCGCCCTCCATTGGAAGGCTCTTCGCTTAGTGGTGAACAGCGGGACACCGCTCGGCTACAGCCGGTTGTCGCCACCGGAAATGACGCTAGGACATCGATGAAGAAGCATAATGCAAGCAAGCCACGCGGACCGGGGGACGATTCCCACGCCGACGAGACCCAGCTTGGACTGGCCTCCACGCTCATCGGGCAGGGCAGCACCGAGCAGGCACGACGCATTCTTAATCAGGTCCTGACCCATCATCCAGAGAATCGGATGGCCCATCTGCTGCTCAACCAAGCCTTCGTCATGGAAGGCGACTGGGCCGGGATGCGCCAGGCCGTGGAGCAACAATCCGAACTTCATCTTCCACCTGCAACGGTCGCTTGGAACCGCAGCCTCGTGAGCCTTCGCCTGGGCGACATGCCCGACGGCTGGGATCAATATGAGGCCCGTTGGCAGATCCCTGGCCTGATCATTCCGGCGCGGAATTTCCCGCAACCTCGCTGGCAAGGACAACCCTTCCCGGGCCAGACGCTCTTGCTCCACTTCGAGCAGGGCCTGGGTGACACGCTGATGTTCGTCCGGTATGCGAAACAGGTGAAGGCCCTTGGGGGTCGTGTGTTGGTGGCAGCCCAGGTGCCCCTATCGGGTCTGGTGGCCACTTGTCCAGGGGTGGACGAAGTCATCCCCCACGGTACTGCCATCCCTCCCTTTGATTTTCATCTTCCGCTTTTATCCCTGCCATCGGTCTTCAGGACCACCCTCGATTCCATTCCAGCCGAGATCCCCTATCTTGATATTCCCGCGGCTGTTCCAAATCGCGAGTGGATCGCCAGGACACTCGCCGAATCCGAGGGCCAGACCCGTGTTGGACTGGTCTGGGCGGGCAGTCGCACCCACAAGGGCGACGCGCAGAGGTCGATCTCACCTGCCGCCTTCGGAGTGCTGGGGGCCCTTCCGGGCGTCGCCTGGCACAGTTTTCAGATCGATACGACCGAACTGCCGCCCCTACCTGGCATCGTATCCCTGGACCCCATGTTGCGGAACCTGTCGAGTACCGCCTATGCCCTCAGCGGCATGGACCTGGTCATCACCGTCGATACGGCACTGGCCCATCTATCGGGGGCCCTGGGGCTCCCGACCCTGCTCCTCCTCCCCTTCTTTCCCGACTGGCGGTGGTTGCTGGGACGGGAGGACAGCCCCTGGTATCCCACCATGCGCCTTTACCGCCAGGCCACCCCAGGCGACTGGTCGGGTGTGCTCCGCCGAGTCGTCGAGGACTTGGCCGGCGGGTCCTCTGTCGTGTGAGGTTGAATCACGACATCGAGTGGAAAGCCTCGAAGTGGACATCAAGTAGACCTTCCGACACAGGTGCGCACTTCCCTGTCGCCTGAACAACGGATTCAGGAGATGATCCCGGCAGGTCGCCCTAATCCCCGGCAGCAGCAATACCGCCTTCAAGATGCTTTTATTTAAAGGTCAGCCCCAATGAAACTGCTGGTTGTCATTCCCACCTGGAATCGAGCGGATTATCTGGATACTGCAATTCGTGCCATTGCGATGGCCCGTTCCATGGCACAGACATGTGACGTAGAACTCTTCGTATCGGACAACTGTTCCTCTGATCACACCCAGGAGGTGGTCCTCCGGTGGCAGGCGGAAGCCCCCTGGATTCACTATCGCCGCTGGGAAGACCACATTGCCACCGATTGGCCAGCAATTCTGAGGCGTGCCTTTCTGGGTTCCAATCTCGACTACGATTACCTCTGGCTTCAGGGGGATGACGATTACATCTCAGAACCCGCCGCCTACGACATCCTTGCCGGAGCCATAACAGCCTGCGCGGACGACCCTCCCGCTGTCGTGCATTGCTGCCAGACACGGCGGTCGCTGCCGGGGGACGAACGCATCATTGCCGGTACCACGGAAGAATTGTGCAACACCTATGGTTGGCACGACCTGCTGGGTTGGATCTCGGGCCTAGCTATCTCGCATGACACCGTGGTTCGGATGTGGTCTTCGCCCCATTGTGAGATCACGCTGCCCTCGGCCTATTGGCACTCGGAGGCTGTATTCGAGGCGGCCTATGGGCAGACCATGCTGATCCTCGCGACAGGACTCATCGACCCTCAGGATGTGGAGCAGACGAAAGAGAGCATGGAACGCTGGGCGATTGGAGATCCAAACCAACTCGGGTACTGGTTGATCATCCCAGGGCTTATGAGTCTCAAGGAACGCGGCGTCATCAAGACGCCCCTTACTCTGGCTTTCTTCCGCTACTTGACCTATAGCTTTTGGGACCGGTTTACGGTGCAAGTCATGAGTCAAGCCTCTTCTTCGAAAAAGACCGAAGAATATATAGAAAACAAGCTGGACCTGCTGAATCAACTCGCGCTCTTGTTAGGCCATGGCGAGGAGCGAAAACTATATGAAAACTGGCTGCAAGGGTTTCGGGATGACGTGGCAAGCGTTCGCAGGGCCCTTCGGCTGATTGAGAATCGGATCGCAAACGCATCCAGGCCCTCCTACTCATGGACCCTGCTGCCTCCATATGAAGCAGAGGGGCCGGGGGACGACTCTCCCCCAGGTCCGCAGTGATGGGGTTGTCCTCCGATCATCCCCTTGCCCAGGACCTAGAACATGTGCTGGGCCGTACCGGGACGCTCTGGGAGGAACTCCGCGGATCCCGGATCTTCATCACTGGCGCGTCGGGATTTATTGGGACATGGCTCTTGGAGAGCTTCCTCTGGGCGAATGATTCACTGCGGCTTGGGGCAGAGGCAGTGGCGTTGACCCGGGATCCAGCAGGATTCCGGACCAGAGCCCCTCGATTGACGTCCCATCCGGCCTTAGCACTGATTGAAGGAAACCAGGTTGACTTCAAATTCCCATCAGGAGGATTCGACACAGTTCTCCATACCGCCGTCGAATATGCCCTTCCCCTGGAGACCTTTGAACGGAATCTCATGGGGACCAGGCGGATCCTGGCTTTCGCGGAGCAGACGGGTGTTCGGCGCCTCCTCTTCACCAGTTCCGGTGCCGTCTATGGTCCTCAACCTGTTGAACGGGAGCGGCTTTCCGAGGATTACACGGGCAGTCCACGCCTCGAGGATCCAGCCAATGCTTATGGACTTTCCAAGCGGGCTGCAGAACATCTTGGGCATCTCCACGGCGATGTCGGCTTCAAGATTGCCCGCTGCTTCGCCTTCATCGGACCCCATCTTCCTCTAAACCGATCAGGCGCCATGGGCAATTTCCTTGCAGATGCACTGGGCGGCGGACCCATCCGGGTCTCTGGTGATGGCACCCCGCTCCGCTCCTATCTCTATGCCGCCGACCTGGCCATCTGGCTCTGGACGATCCTGATCAAAGGCGTCTCGGGGCGGGCCTACAACGTGGGTGGTGAGGAGGCTATTTCCATAAGGGACCTCGCCAAACGTGTGGCGTCCGTGCTAGCTCCGAGAGCCGAAGTGCATATGGCCATGGAACCGAACAGTGGACTGTCCGCCCGCTACATACCGGACCTGACCCGTTCCAAACGGGAACTAGGGCTGGAACCCTGGATACCCCTTGACGAAGGCATCCGCCGGACCGGACGCTGGTTGAACCATTCCTCATAGGATTAGGACCGGACCATGACACGCTATCCAATTGACCCTAGGCCCTGCCCCATCTGCAGCTCTTCCAATAAAGAAGTGATCTATTTCCAGCGATTTTTCGGCCTCACTGATGTGGCCCTTTTCGATGGATACGATGTGGTGGTCTGTAGCGATTGCGGTCTTGGATATGCAGATGACTTGCCACCGCAAGAAGCCTTTAACACCTACTACCGTGACCTATCAAAATATGAAAATCAGACCCCCGGTTTCACGCTCTCGGCCTACGACTCTAAGCGCTTCGCCGAAACCGTAGCCCTGATCGCTGACGTATTAGAAGACCGTGCTATCCGCATTCTCGAAATTGGCTGCTCGACGGGCGGTCTTCTGGAGGCCTTGATCGGTGGTGGCTACAGGCGGGTGGTCGGCCTGGACCCGTCCCCTGTTTGCACTGGCATCTCTAACGAGCGGTGTGGTGCCGAAGTAATCACGGGCAGCCTGTCAGACCTCAAACCAGAACTCGGGCCTTTCGGCTTGATCATCCTCGGAAGTGTATTGGAGCACCTTCGAGACACCGACATGGCCATGACAATTTTAAAATCCTTGCTCACTCAAAAAGGCTACCTCTACTTGGAAGTTCCAGATGCCTCGCGTTTCCCCGAAGGTACTCAGGCCTCGTTTCAGGAATTTAGTCTGGAACACATTACTTATTTCTCGCCACGTTCACTCGACAATCTGCTAGGTGCGCATGGGTTTCATCGCGTGTTCTGCCACCAAGGAAACCCCGAACCTCATCCGGGAATTCTTGCCGTCGAAATCAAGGCCCTTTACCAACTTACAGGGCACATTACGGCTCCAATGTTTGACCCCGACACAAGGCCCGCATTAGAAGCCTATGTTGGGAAAAGCCAGTCCCAAGAGAATCACCTAGAAGCCATTCTCTTCGACCTAGCTGAATCCAAGCGCCCCATCCTGGTCTGGGGCGTTGGCACACACACCCAACACTTACTGACTTCTGGCGCTCTTGCCCGGGCCAGAATTGTGGCATTCGTGGATTCCAACCCCAATTACCACGGGCACACCCTCAAGGACGTTCCCATTTTGGCCCCTATGGAACTAGGTCCCTACACCGAACCGATTCTCATCTCCTCCCAGCAATTCCAAGAAGAGATTGTTGAACAGATAATGTTCAGCCTCGGTCTCAAGAATGAAATTATCCGATTGTATGGATCTACTAGCTCGAGATGAACTCATGATCAAGGTCTCCGACTACGTGATGAATTTCCTGGTGGCCAAGGGTGTGCACCACCTGTTTCTTGTCACCGGGGGTGGAATCATGCATCTCCAGGATTCTGCGGGGAAAGTGGAAGGGCTCACTTATATCTGCAACCACCATGAGCAGGCTTGCGCAATTGCTGCCGAAAGCTACGCCCGTCGCAAAGGTCATGTCGGTGCATTACTCGTCACCACTGGTCCAGGATCCACTAATGCGCTTTCGGCCATTCCTGGAGCGTTCGTAGATTCCATTCCCGTATTCGTCATTAGCGGCCAAGTACGTACGGATCTTATTGCAGATTATCCTCGTATGCGTCAACTAGGTCCCCAGGAGATCAACATCCTCGATATGGCCCGGCCAGTCGTGAAGTATGCCGCCACGGTCATGGACCCAAGGGAAATTGGCCGGGAATTGGACCGAGCTTGGACCTTCGCGACCACCGGGAGGCCCGGCCCAGTCTGGATCAACATTCCATTGGATATCCAGAGCGCCATGATCGATGAGGCCAGTCTTCTCCCCATGGATCCGCCGGTGGCGCCCCTGCCTCGGGCAGAAGCGACCACGGCCATCGAATTCCTGACCCAATCTAGGCGCCCCCTGTGGATCTTCGGCGCGGGCATCCGCATCGCCGGCGCCGAAGCAGAGATGCGCTTCTTGCTGGAGGAAAGTGGCATTCCTGCCATCTTTACCATCGGCGGAATGGACTTGCTGGAGGAGGACCACCCGCTTAACATGGGGAGATTCGGCCCGGTTGGACAGCGTCGTGCCAACTTTGCACTACAAAATGCAGACCTCATCTTCGCGATGGGTGCCAGCCTTTCTGTCGCCTCAATCGGTTTCAATACCCAGGCCTTCGCCCCCAGGGCCAGGAAGGCGGCCATCAATATCGATCGCCACGAACTGGATAAACCGAACTTGCATCTCGACCTGGCCCTCCATGGGGACCTGCGTACCTTCATGCAAGACCTCGGGGAAAGACTACAGCAACGGCCCACAGCCCCCCCCGCGGAATGGCTGCTGGCATGCGCCGGCTGGAAGATGCGCTATCCGACACTGACTCCCGATTACTACGGGGATCAAGAGCACGTAAATTCATACATCTTCGCGGAGACCCTTTCCCGCCTACTCGAGGCCGAGGATACAGTGGTCACAGGCAACTCGCTGGACATCGTGTCCATCTATCAATCATTCCGGGTTCAACGCGGACAGCGCGTCTACACGAACATCAACTACGGCGCAATGGGCTGGGATCTGCCGGGTGCGGTGGGAGCCTGCCTGGCCGGCGGAAACAACCGCACCATCCTCGTCACGGGCGATGGAAGCATCCAATTGAATCTCCAAGAGCTACTAACCATCAAGCAATACGGGCTGAACATTAAAATTTTCGTCCTGAACAATCAGGGCTACGAGGCCATCCGCTCCACCCAGAACAGTTTCTTCGGTGGGCGCCTCGTGGGATCCGATTCTACGTCGGGGGTCGGCAATCCGGACTATGCACATCTGGCTGCTGCATATGGTTTTAGGTACCTTCACATCCCTGACCATCGCCACATGGAAGAGTGTATTCTCGCATTCCTGGCTAAACCAGGAGCAGGGATCTGCGAGCTGAATATCTCGTACAACCAAGCTCGCAGTCCTAGGGCCAGTTCATTCCGACGAGAGGATGGAACCATGGAATCTCGCCCCTTGGAGGACATGGCTCCCTTCCTTTCAAGAGATGAGGTCTATGAAAACATGCACATCTTCGATGATGAAGCACCGTGAAAGTCCAACTTCAAGGGCTCACCATTGTCATCCCGGCACTGAACGAGGCGGCCACCATCGGGCAAGTAGTCGCCGAGGCGCTCACGGCTGCCGAACGAGTAATGGTGGTTGACGACGGTTCCACAGATGGCACAGGTGAGGCCGCGAGAATGGCCGGAGCAATAGTGCTTCGACATGATCGGCCAGGTGGTTACGACGTTGCCATTTCCCACGGGCTGAATGAAGCCTTTCTCCATGGTACCACTGCAGCCATCACCATGGACGCTGATGGGCAACACCGCATAGAGGATTTGCGTTCTGTCGCCAGTGCCGTGCTTTCAGGAAACTTGCTTTTCTGCGGGGGAATTCGAAATAAATACAACAGGCCCGTAGAGTGGCTAATTGGTCTTCTGTCCCAACCCATCTTTGGCACTCGGGATCCCTTCTGTGGCCTAAAGTGTTACCATCAAAGTTTCTATGAAATATGTGGGCCTTTCCCAGCACAAATGAACATTCAGACCACGCCGCTGGTTTGGGTGAAGCGCTTTGAGCTTCCCAACGGGTTTTTGAATATCACGGCCCATGCCCGCATTGATAAACCCCGATTCGGCTCAACCTTGAGGGCTAGCTTGAACCTCGGATTAGCTTTTCTCCGGACCCTTAACATGTATCTTCGTTCATGAGTCGTTGCTCGGGTTTCGCCAAACCCCCTCCAACGGCATGTGTTCAACCTGTTATCGCAACGGCTCACTAGAAATTGGCCCGTTCTCCAATCTAGCAATGAGTTCTTCTCTGGCGCTATCCAGGGAATCCGGGCATGTCTGAAGATTCATGCAATTCCTACATTCGGGGAATTCACCCCGATTCCCCCTCAGGTGTGCGATTTGGTAGTCGCGCACAGAAGCACCGTTCCATATTTCCTTAACTGTGTTCTCCTTGACGTTTGCCCTAGGCGATTGGTAGGACCAGTTAAAGCAACACATGATGACTTTTCCGGTCGCACTGATAGCCATCGTATAGAAGGGGTAGGGGCACACCACATGATGTTGAAGGGGATCTCCATTTACGGATAGATGAACCCCCTGTCCTAATGTGGTGTCTGTATTAACGCCACCATTCCACTGCTCTGGGAACTCGGTCGACACTTCGTCCGTAATTGATGAGAAGAGTTCCATGAAGCGTTCTGGATTCGTTTCTGGTGACTGGAAATCGATTATTTTAGCAAAAATGTGGCAACGACCTCGGGAGGCTGCATACAAATCCGTCACTCCCGCTATCACCTGGTCCAACATATCTATTTCATTACGCTTCGTTAGTTTTATATACCCCTCGTTGGTTACCGCCTCAACAGAGATGCCTATTCGATTCAACCCGGCATCCACTAATTTTTGGGCTCGCCCTTGGGTGAGGAGGCTTCCGTTCGTACGCATCTCATAGCTATCGGCAATACCACTTGAGGTGGCGTAACGGGCCAATTCGTAAAAACGCGGGTGTAGTTGACTCTCCCCCATCATGTGTAGGTTGAACACGCGAAGTTTTGGCATTTCTCTAAAATCATCAACGATCTTGATGAAAAGTTCATCTTCCATATCAAGTTTTTCAAAACCAAGCCGTTTCCATTCCGCGGGAAGAGCCGTCGGGCAGAACGCACATGAAAAATTACATCTTGATGAGATTTCCACATCAAGACTCAAGGGCCCTGGGAGTGGGATACTTTCCACCAGATTCACACGTTTGGGGTTAACCTTCATTTCATCTCCAAGGTGATGCTATTAACAATGGCGATGTAAGGAGCGAACAGAATCCGTAGGCCAGGATTGCCTTTACCCAATCAACATTATGCCAACTTGCATCAAAATGGTTCAATTCGCCTTCATTTCGAGCCGAAGTGCCTCAACGCCATATCCGATGAGTTCGGCCAATGACCATGGATCTTCGCAGGCGAGGCTCTGATCAAGTTGCACCGATGACCCCGAAATCGAATCAACCCGTTGTACAGATTCCATGTTCGGCACAAAGCCAGCGGCCCTGGCGACTTGCGCCAGGTACTCATACTTGGTGAGGGCGGGCCAACTCCCCCACTGCCGAATGCTATGACCGGCCGGCATTCTAGTTGCCAGGGCAAGTAGCCGGGAAGCCGCAACCTGGGCCGGGGCGGGAGTGAACCAGTTGTCCACGTACCCTGGAATCGTATCCTTCTGGAGAAGTCGCCGGGCCAGGAAGGAGATGAGCCCCCGGCCCGTACCAAAGCCAGGCCCGACAAAGGACATCCGGAGCGAGTGCCCCCACCCGAGATCCGCTAGCGCCAATTCCCCGCATAGTTTACTGCGCCCGTAGGCGCTAACTGGGTCGGGTCGATCCTTGAGCGACCAGTAGCGAGGGGGCCTTTCGCTGGCGTCAAGAGGGAACAACCCATCCGTGCAGACGAACAAAAAGGGGACCTCCAGGTCACGGCAAACTTGGGCGGCGACTGCGACCTGGTGGCCGTTGACCTCCATCGCTTCATCAGGATATTGCTCGCAATGGTGGTGGTCCGTAATAGCTATGGCGTGGATAACGGAAACAGGACCGGTTTTTTTTAGGCGATTTAATTCAAGGATCCAGTCCTGGAGGGCGACCCAACGAGTCTGATCAGACGCAGGTTGTGCCGCCGGGTTTCGAGATACGCTGATGATCTTTGTTCCTGATGACTCCCTCAGGATGTTTCTCCCAAGGAAGCCCGAGGCCCCCAGTAGCATGATTGACGGGCCTTGCATTCTAGTGCCAATCGGACCAGAGCAATACATCGCCCGGTTCGTAATCCCTTGGTGCCCTTAAACCCACGACCTGACTCATGCGATTCGGTGCAATACTGAGAACTGGTGCAGGACGCAGCGCCTCCAAATGCCGCCTTTGAATTAATTCGCCTGCCCGAAGAAGTTCGGAAAAGTACAACGCCCGACGTTGCACCACAGCAGACTGCCTTTCGTTTTCCTCAACACGTTTCTCGGGTGTCCCAAGAGCCGATTCAAGTTCCCTGGTGCGTGTCACCATTTCTCGCCATGTACCGGGGTTCATGGAAAAGAGGTGGTCTGGGCCTTCCCGACTATTGTCGTCGGTAAAATGTTTCTCCACTGCTCTTGCCCCTAAGGCGACTGCTCCCAGGACAGTAGCGTGTCCGGGTGTATGGTCCGAAAGCCCAAGCACCACTCCAGGGAAAAGGAGCGAGTAGGTCTTCAACACATTCAAGTGGATGAATCGAAAATTGTCCAAGTTGCCTGTGTAATTTGTATTGCACTGCATGACACACAAAGGCAATGCGGGCGCAATCGCTAGCAGAGTGTCAATCGCTTCACGAACATCTTCCAGGGTGGATGCCCCCGTGGCAAGAAACAGGGGCTTGCCCTTCCCCGCCAGGTGAACCAGCACATCCGTGAAGGTGATGTCTCCAGACCCAATTTTGTACGCTCTCACAAATGGATCTACCAATTCTATAGACTCTAGGTCATAGGGTGATGTGAAGTACTCGATGCCCACCTTGTCGCAATGTTCTCGAAGGATAGGCGTCCAGTCTTTGCTGATGGCAGCATCTTGGTATACCTCATACACGCTACGCTTCCACGTGGATTGATGACCAACGCGTGCACCCAGTCGCTCAAAGCCGAGCCGAGAAATTATTTTCGCTGCCTGAAAATTTTGAAATTTGGCCGCATCGGCTCCTGCCTCTTTTGCCAACTCAATCAGGTGTTTCGCGCGTCCAAGGTCGCCTTCATGATTGGAAGCTATGTCTGCAATGAAATAGGTGGGCTCGGAGGGACCGATCCAGGCCTTGCCCAAGGGGAAACGGATGGGGGCCATGCTTGCTCCTACAGGTCACTCACCATGGCAATCATTTCATCCTGGCTGAGCCAGCGATCATTCGTGTCACTGACATAACAGAAGCCTTCGGGCAGGGGATCACCCGCCAGATCGTCCCGCTGCCGCCACCACTCGGTCTCAGGTTTGATGACAAAATACTCTCCCATATCCACTGTCCGGCGGGCATCGTTGACGCTAATCATCTCCTCGTGGAGCTTTTCGCCGGGGCGGATCCCAACAATCTTGATCCTGGCGTTCGGCGCCATGACCTTGGCCAGATCCACCATCCGCATGCTCGGAATCTTGGGCACGAAGATCTCCCCGCCGCGCATGGTTTCCAAGGCACTGAGCACCATTTGGACACCCTGGGGGAGCGTGATCCAGAACCTCGTCATTCGTTCATCAGTGATAGGGATCTCCCCCGTAGTCGCTAGGCGCCTGAATAGAGGCACGACACTTCCACGGCTACCTACGACATTGCCGTACCGCACTACTGAGAAACGCGTGGGCTTACCCCCTACATAGGCGTTCCCGTGAACGAAAAGTTTGTCGCTCACTAGTTTGGTAGCCCCATAAAGGTTGATGGGGCTGGAAGCCTTGTCCGTGCTCAATGCGATGACCCGCTTCACCCCCTGGTCCAGAGCGGCATTGATGATGTTCTCGGCACCGTTGATATTTGTCTTCACCGCCTCCATGGGGTTGTACTCCACGGCAGGCACCTGCTTGAGTGCTGCAGCATGGATCACCACGTCCACTCCACTGAAAGCCCGTTGGAGGCGGCTCGCGTCTCGGACATCCCCAATGAAAAAGCGCAGTCGGTGGTCGTGCTTGAAGGCTTCGGCCATTTCGAATTGTTTGAGCTCGTCACGACTGAACACCACCAACCGTGCGGCGCTCGTCTGGTCCAAAAGGGTTCGGATGAAGCATTTGCCGAAGGACCCCGTGCCACCCGTCACCAGTACATGCATCCCGTCTAGATTGGTCATGAGTAAATCCCTTCCTGCTGCGTTTTTATCGCGCCATCTTGGGTCGTTCCTTACTCGTACTGAACTGCGGGTTGAAAACCCTCATGGTGACACCCTGGCCCATTCCTCCAGCTGGCGAACCATGAAGTCCAACCTAGGCCGGTCGAGGCCCGGATACACACCTACCCAGAAAGTACTATGCATGACGCGGTCCGCACCGTTCAGATCACCCACGACGCGATGCGGGATATCTCGGTAGGCGGGCTGGCGGAGCAGATTGCCACCGAAAAGAAGGCGGGTTCCAATCTTGGCATCCTCCAGGACTCGAATCAGCTCTTGGCGACCAGTGGCACGAGCATCGGCAACCGTGACGGGGAATCCGAACCAGCTCGGTTCAGCGCCAGGCAAGGATTGCGGGAGAAGCAGTCGGTCCGACAAGTGTGCGAGGCGATCTGAGAGGTAGGCGAAATTGGCATTCCGCTGGGCGATGAAGCCAGGCAGCTTCTTCAATTGGCTCAGTCCCACGGCGGCTTGCATGTCCGTGGCCTTCAGGTTGTAGCCAATGTGACTGTAGGTGTACTTGTGGTCGTAGCCCCCGGGAAGGTCGCCCAGCTTCCAACCGAACCGTTTGCCGCAAGTATTGTCGTGGCCCGGTTCGCACCAACAATCCCGGCCCCAGTCTCGCAGGCTCTCAAGGACCTTCTTCAGCCCGGAATTCGAAGTGAGGACGGCACCACCCTCACCCATGGTGATGTGGTGAGCCGGGTAGAAGCTCACGGTGGCTATGTCCCCGAACGTCCCCACCCGCTGGCCCTTGAACCTTGCCCCCAGGGCATCGCAGCAGTCCTCGACGACCCACAGGTTGTGCTTGCGGGCCACTGCCAACACAGCGTCCAAATCGAAGGGATTGCCAAGAGTATGGGCCAGGACGATGGCCCGGGTGCGGGGACCCACGGCCGCTTCCAGGTGGGTGACATCCACATTGTAGGTGGGGATGTGCACGTCGAGGAACACCGGCACCAGACCGTTCTGGAGGATGGGGTTCACGGTGGTTGGAAACCCCGCGGCGCAGGTGATGACTTCATCGCCCGGCTTCAGTTGCCGGTTCCCCAGGGTGGGCGAACACAGGGCGGACACCGCCAGCAGGTTGGCGCTGCTTCCCGAATTCACAAGCAGGGCGTGGGCAAGGCCCGTGGTCTTCGCGAACTGAGCTTCGAAGTCCCGCGCGAAACGGCCCGTGGTGAGCCAGAAATCCAGGGAGGCGTCCACCAGGTGCTGGACGTCTTCGGCATCGAAGACCTTGCCACTGACGGGCACGGCGCTTTCACCCGGGATGAAGACCCGCTCCGGAAAGGCTTCCGCGTGGTATTCAGCCACCAGGTCGAGGATGCGCCGCCGAAGGTCCTCCGCGCTCACGAAACCCCCAAGTAGGCTTTGTACCAGGCGACGGTGGCGGCGAGGCCTTCCTGGAGACTCCACGCGGGTTCCCAACCCAGCATCCGTTGGGCTTTGGAACTGTCCAGATACTGATCATGGATCTCCGCCCGGGCCGTATCCAGGATGATGGGCTGAAGGTCGGGCCGACCAGCGGCTGCAAGGGTCGCCCGAGTGATTTCAAGGACGCTCAACCGGCATTCGGGGCTGAAATTGAACGCTCCACCCTTCACTTCCCCTCGGTGCACGGCAAGGGCGAGCGCCAAATAGGCTTCCACCACGTCCTCCACATAGAGGTAGTCTCGCGTGTGCGTACCGTCGCTGCGGAGCACCGGAGCCTGGCCAGCGAAGGCGGCACGGAGGGTGCCCGGCACGATCCGGCTCCAGTTGAGATCTCCACCACCGTAGATGTTTCCGCAGCGCGCCACGCCCACGTTGAGGCCATAGGTTTCGGCATAGGTCATGGCCAGCAGGTCGGTGCAGCTCTTGGACACATCGTAGGGATGGCGTCCCTTCAGGGGCATGTCCTCGGTGTAGGGCAGGATGTCTGAATCGCCGTAGGCCTTGTCGCTGGAGGCCACCACCACTCGCTTCACGAGATCGGCATGCTGGCGGCAGGCCTCGAGCAGGTGATAGGTGCCGCGAATATTGGCCTCGAAGGTGGCCAACGGCGCCCGCAAGGCCGTGCCCACGATGGTCTGGGCCCCCAGGTGGAAGACTGTATCCACCTCGTTCTCGCACAGCGCACGCTCACAATCGGCATAGGTCTCCAGTCGGCCGGACACCACGCTGCAGCGCTGGACGGTTCCACTGCGGATCAGGTCGGATTGGGGGTCCCAGTCCCGCACCAGGGCCACCACGGCGGCGCCTTCATCCAAGAGACGGTGGCAAAGCCAGGTCCCCACGAGGCCCGTGGCGCCTGTGACCAAGACCCGGCAGTCCTTCCAGGAATCAGTGCGATTCATGGCCACACCTTCCAGGGCGCCTTGCCGCTCTGCCACATTTCCTCCAGCAAATGCTTCTCCCGAAGCGTGTCCATGGGCTGCCAGTAGCCTGCGTGGCAGAAGGCCATGAGCTGTCCCTCCGCGGATAACCGTTCAAGGGGGCCCCGTTCCCAAATCGTTGCGTCGCCTTCGAGGTAGTCGAGCACCCGGCGATTCAGCACGAAAAAGCCGCCGTTGATCCAGCCATCTCCGGCCTGAGGTTTTTCCGCGAAACCCGCCACTTGGTTGCCTTCCAGGCGGATGCCGCCGAAGCGGGCTGGAGGGCGGACGGCCGTCACCGTGGCCAGCTTGCCATGGCTCTTGTGGAAGGCCAGGAGGCTTCCCAGATCGATGTTGCCCACGCCATCGCCATAGGTGACCATGAATACAGGGTCGGTACCGATCCATTCCCCCATGCGTCGAATGCGCCCGCCGGTCTGGGTATCCTGGCCCGTATCCACCAGGGTGATCTTCCAGGGTTCCGGCGTGCGCTCATGAAGGTAGGTTGTTTTTGACTGGAGATCGATGGTCAAGTCCGACGTCAGTTCGCGGTAGTCAAGGAAGTAGCGTTTGATGATTTCCCCCTTGTAGCCGAGTGCAATACCGAAATCCCGGAAGCCATGATGTGTATAGAGCTTCAGGATGTGCCAAAGGATGGGCTGGCCGCCGATTTCCACCATCGGCTTGGGCTTGATAACGGTCTCTTCGCTTAATCGCGTACCAAGACCGCCACCCAGGATGATTGTCTTGATCGGATCAAGCATATGGGCGCCTTCAGAAATGCTTCCTTCATCGGCTCGGGACCCGCACGGGGCGGGTGGGACAGCGTGGTGATGTGGCCAGTCCTAATTCCGTACATCCTAGCAAGATGCGGTTCTCCCGGTATCAAAGGCTTGGCCGCCGGGGAAAATGGCCCCTTGCCCTGACCCGCCTCCTTGGCTCCGGGGCCGGGCCGAATTCCGCGGGGGCTTGTCGTTGCTCCGATTTCCCGCATCGCATGCTTTTCTGCTGGATCCAACACACCACCGACCCTCGGGGATGAGTGAGGGGAGACGCCTGATCCCGGTCCCCGACTGCTCCGAGCCCAACCATTTCCGGGCCTGGGCATGGCCACGGTCGAGGAGGGCGAGGACCTGCTCCCGGCCCCGTGGGAGGCTTCCACCTAGAGTGGGTGGATGCGCCGGGCTTCGGGTCCAAGGTCTTCTAGGGTCCCCAGTCGGCCCTGGTCCTACTCCCGGCCGAACATGCCCTTCAGCTTGCCCATGAGGCCGCCCTGGCTCTCTTTCGGCGAGGGCAGGTTCGCTTCCTTCATCGACCAGCCGGCGGGCACGGCCACGGAGGG
>JANXQX010000243.1 GCA_025353305.1 Holophagaceae bacterium | reverse complement strand
GGTGCAGCACGATGCGGCCTTCACCACCCATACCTACAAGCACACGACCATGGGCTTCCTGAAAGACATCGAGGACATGCCCAACCAGTTCGCCTACTCCAGGCAGTTCTTCGATCGCTGGTACCGCCCCGAGAACGTGACCGTGATCCTCACCGGCGATGTGAAGCCCGATGCCGTTTTTCCGATGGTGGAGAAATACTTCGGCGGATGGAAACGCGGCACCGCGAAACCACCTGCGATTCCGGCCGAACCGGCCCACGACAAGCCCGTGGACGTTCGCCTGCCATGGACCAGCCCCACCTTGCCCTACATGACCGTTGGTTTCCACACGCCTGCGAAATTCAGCACTATGGAAAACACCTCTGAAGCGCTTTCGCTCGCTTCGGAACTGCTTTTCGGATCACGTTCCGAGTTGTATCAACGGCTTGTGGTGCGGGAGCAGAAAGTGGACCAGCTCTTCGCCTTTGGCGGCGAGGCCAAGGACCCGGACCTTTTCACCATCGGCGCCCGCGTCAAGAAGCCCGAAGATCTGGCCTACGTGCGCGACCTCATCCTGGATGCCTGCGCCGCAGCCCGGGCCCTGCCCTTTTCCAACGCCAAGCTTCAGGACGCCAAGAATGAGGCCCGGCTGGCCTTCGCCCGGAGGCTTGATTCCACCGAATCCATCGCGGGCATCATCGCGCGGCTGACCTCCTACGGCCGCGATCCCGAAGCCGTGAACAAGCTGGCGGTGCTCAGGGACTCTGTCTCCACCGGTGATCTTGCCCGCATCGCGAAGGCTACCTTTCAGGACAACAACCGGGTCATCACCACTTTGGTCCATGGTGATTTCCCGGCCAATCTGGACAGCGCCTTCGAGGGTGTCGAAGCCCGGGCCACCAGGCTCGCGGAACTTCCCAAACTTGCCGTGATGGAAGAACCCAACGCCGCATCACCCCTGGTGACCCTGCGCATGGCTTTCCGCGTGGGTTCCATCCACGATCCCGCCGGAAAGGAAGGCCTGGCACAGCTGACGGCCAGCATGATCGCTGGCGCCAGCACCAAGAACCGTGGGCTGGCGGAGCTTGAAAAGGCCTATGCCGCCACCGGCGCAGGGCTTGGTCCCTTGGTGGACAAGGAACTTACGTCTTTCAACTTCACAGCTCCCAAAATCAAGGCCGGAGAAGCCCTGGACCTGGCCATGGAGCAAATATTGGAAGCAGGTTTCAAGGATGAGGATTTCCAGCGTCTCAAGTCCCAGCAGCTCAACGCCCTGAATACTGGGCTCAAAGCCAGCAATGACGAGGAACTGGGCAAACTGGCCCTGGAGTCACGGATCTTCGCCGAACCCTATGCCCATCCCGTGCTGGGCACGGCAAGCGGCATCCAGGCCATCTCGCTGGCCGACGTAAAGTCCTTTGCGAATGCCTACTACACGAAGAAACGCGTGTCTCTTGGCTTTGCAGGTTCCTACTCCACCGAAGACAAAGCGGCCGTGCTGAGAGGGCTGAATAGGCTTCCCGAAACCGACTCTCCCAGAGTGGTCGTGTTTGAACCCGAGCACCTCACGGATGGCTCGCATATGCACATCGTCACCAAGGAAACCCGGTCGACCGCCATTTCCATCGGCATTCCTTTGCGGGAACGGGATGCAGGCGGCAAGCCCCTGGATGCCAGGGTGAACCGCGCCCATCCTGATTTCGCCGCACTCTGGGTGGCCACGGCCTACCTGGGCCAGCACCGTAACAGCACCGGCGTGCTCTACCAGCGGCTACGCGAAGAGCGCGGCCTGAACTATGGCGACTACACTTATCTGGAAGCCTTCCCCAACGGTGGCCGTCAGTTCCAGCCCAGCCCAGGCGTCGTGCGCGCGTTCAATATCTGGCAGGTGTGGATCCGCCCAGTGGATCCGAAAAACGGCGCATTCGCCCTCAAGACCGCGCTTTTCGAGATGCAAAAACTCATCACCAACGGCATATCTGAAAAGGATTTCCAGTCCACGCGCACCATGCTCGTGAAGTTCCTGGATCACCTGAACGACACCGGTTCCAAGAAACTGGGCCACGACATGGACGATGCCTACCTGGGCATGGGCCCCTACGCCGACGTATTCAAATCCCGCCTCAAAGCCCTCTTCCAGGATGATGTGAACCGCTCCATCCGTAAGTATCTGCGCACCACCAATCTCGACATCGCCGTGGTGACCAAGGACGCGGATCAATTCACAAAAGACCTGTTGGCTGACGCATCCCCGATCCCCGCCTACACCGCGCCCAAGCCCCAGTTGAAAGACGAAGATCTGGCCATTTCCAAATTCAAAATGGATGTGGATCCGAAGAACATCACCAAGGCGACGCTGGAAGAAACCTTTAAGTAGGGCCGAGGATTGAAGTCGAGGGTCGAGGCTCTAGGGTCTAGGGCCCAATGGCTTATTCCCAACGCCCAATGCCCACAGCCTACAGCCCACGGCCCCCAGCCTGTCTTAGCAAGGAACCTCGGCGCGATCCAGGGCAATATTGGATGTCCCCTGGAGTTCATCTGCTGCCCCTGCTACTGGCGGTTCCTGCTTTGGTCCAAACCGTTCCGCCGGATCCCCGCGACTTGCCGGGGCCGTGGGAACGGATGTTGGAGAACCACCGCACAGAGCAATATCCCTGGCCCAAGTGGCGGGTTCTGGCGCGGGTGCCGGTGAATGAGGCGGCACTGAGAACCGAGCCGATCCTGAGGCTGCTTGCCTCTGGAGAACTAGACTTGAATCCCTTTTCGGAGAAGGAGCTTTCCGCGTTTTGGCTGCAGAATGAATGGGGCCCAGACGTAGATTGGGCAATGCTTTCGCCCGATGGGAATGTGGCCGCCACGGGTGCTGGAGTGCCCACGGGCTCGGCCCTGGAAGGGCCCATATTGAAGAGCGGATGGAAGAGTCGCGGAGCGCGCTTCGCCGATATTTTGAAAGGCAAGGATGGTCCTGGGGAGGCCTGGGGCGATGCGTTTCTGGATGCGGGTCGCTGGCTGCTTTTCCTGGATGCGCTGCTCAAGGCGGATGCTGATAAACCGCTGCCATGGTGGGTTTGGGAGACCCCACTTCCGGATCCATTGCTGCTTGCCTTGAAGGAGCAATCCGAAAAGGAATGGATCAAGGCTCTCGGTGGCCTGCGCCGCCACAAAGGATATGAACGTTGGGCTGGATTACCTGGTGCCTTGTCCCTGGCCCCGAACACGCCCAGCGAAGGCATGAAGGAGGCGCTCCGCCCACTGCTCGGAGATCTTATTCAGGAATTGCATCGCACGCCGCAAAGCGAAGGATTGTGGGCGGTCTGGTCCCAAGTGGCCAGGCGCCTTCCCGCCGAAGCCAGCGAATTCACGCCGTCCCTTTTCGCTGTGCCCGAAGGCGATCCCTGGCCTCCTCCCGCAGGTCAGCGCGCGGTATTGCCTCTGCTGAGAGCCCGCGGGGATCTGCGGATTCTGCTCGCCTATTGCCGCAATCAACTGCAAGCGCCTTTTCCAGCGGGAATCGGATCAGAGGCCGCATGGCGCGGAGAGCGTCTGCAACGCATCCAGGACTGGGGCCTGCCTGGCCTCGAAGCCCTCGTTCAACTGAAAGCGGAAAGCGATGGCCTGGTCTGGATCGAAGATCTGCATCGCTTGTGGGGCAAGGACTGGGAGAAATCAAATCTGCATGCCTATCTCCGGCGCATTGATCGGGATTGGCTGCCGGAAAGCTGGGATAAGGCGTTGCGCTCCGCACCGCTTGAAGATCCGCCGCTGCCCCAGAACCAGACGCTGTTTCCGGTGCCGTCTCTGGCCCTGGATTCGCAGAATGACCACGCTTTGCAAAAAGGCTGGAAAGCTTTGCACGATTCCTTCGCACTGGATGCCTGGGGACCCGGAGACCTGCGCTGGACCTCCATCTCGAAGGATCAACTGATGCGTGTGCGGGAGGACTTCGGGCTTGATGCGAAACCCCGCTGGTTCCTGTTCCAGGGCCGCAACCTCAATGCCAGCGGAACCACTGCGCCGGATCCCGCCTACATCCAAGGGCGTCTGCGCAGCCTTGGCGTCCCCCGGCTGGAAGTCCTCACCCTTTTTCTCTCGCAGCACCCCGAGCAGAAAGAGGCACATATCGAGCGCTTCCAGTTGTTGCGCAATCGGCTGCCCCAACCGCGGCTCGAAGCGGAATTCCGGCTGGATGCCGAAGCGGCGCTGCTGCCTGTCGCGCGTGATGGCACTTGGTCACCATCGGCGGAAGCCTGGACCTTCGCTGCGCAGCGGGTCCTTCCAAAACTCGAAGAAAAACTTCGTCATTGGCCCTCGGACCTGGGAGCCTGGAAGGCCTGGATCGCCTGGTCGGAGTTGACTCCTCGCAAGCCCACTGCCCTGGAGTTGGCTGCCTCCTTGGAGCCGTGGCCCAGGCTCCGCTTCGATGCGGCGCAACTCATCGCCAGGCAACTCAGGAACCGGGGTGATTGGAAGGCTTTGCAGCGTTTCTCCCAAGACAATTGGGACGCACTGGTGGAGCAGGCACGCCCCATTCACCCCGCCATCCCTCAGCTCGATTCGCTCCTGGTCAATGAACTTGATATCTGGCTTTCCTTCCTTGAAGACTCCCTGCAAGCCCAAGGACAGGCCGCCACGGCGAAGCTGCTCCGGACCAAGTACAGGGAGCTGACGCTGCGAAAGCCACCGGGGCAATGAACCTGAAGTCAGTTATTCCATTTTTCGAATGTTGATTTTTGATTGTAGATTTGGGTCCCCCTCCCGGAAGAATCTTCAACCGGAAACCGAAAAAATCTTATCGGTTCCACGAAGGATTTGCATCCCTGGAGGCCCTGCACTGCCTATGGCTTGTCCACCGGCAGGCGCCAGGGAATGGAAATCCTGAAGATCGAGCCCTCCAAGTAGGAACTCTCCACCTGGATGGTGCCACCCATCAACTCCACCAGGGTTTTTGTGATAGTTAGCCCCAGGCCTGTTCCACCAAAACGTCGTGTTATGGAGGTGTCGACCTGGGTGAATTTATCGAACAGATTTCCGAGTTTTTCTTCTGGAATCCCGATGCCGGTGTCCTCGATCGTGGCTTCCAGACCATGCGCTACGGCGTTGTATCCCACGTGCAGCCTCACAGCTCCACGCTCCGTGAATTTCAGGCCATTCCCGACCAGGTTCACCAGCACCTGGCGAAATCGCTGGGGATCACCCATGAAGAGGGGTGGCATGGCCTCATCGAGATCCACCGAGAAAGCCAAACCCTTTTCCGCGGCCTGGGACGTAAACAGTTTTCTAACTTCGTCACCAACCTTCCGCACATCGAAGGGCATCTCCTCCAGTTCCATCTGGCCAGCCTCGATCCTGGAAATATCGAGAATGTTGTTGATCAGGACCATCAAGCCTTGGGCCGAGCTGCCCACGGTTTGGGCCAATTCGGTCTGGTCTTCATCCAGGCTTGATTGCTGGAGCAGGTAGTTCATGCCGATGATCGCGTTCATCGGCGTCCGGATCTCATGGCTCATCACGGCGAGGAATTCACTCTTGGCGCGCGATCCCGCCTCAGCCGCGTTCTTGGCGGCCAGCAGTTCCTTTTCCGCCACCTTGCGGGAGGTCACATCACTCAGAGAGCCCGCCATGCGTGTGGCCCAGTCTTCATCGTTCCAGGTGGCCTGCCCGCGGGAGCGGAACCACCGGTATTCACCACCGGGCATCTTGATCCGGAACTCGATATCAAATGGCTGGTGATGCTTGACATGCTCGTAGATTGCCTGATTGATGGATTCCTGATCGTCTGGATGGGCCCACTTGCCCCAGAAACCATAATTCGGGGTGGGCGATCCGGGAGGCAAACCAAGGATGGATCTCATCCGCTCAGAAAAATAAACATCTCCTGTCAGCAGGTTCACATCCCATATGCCGTCATTAGAGCCTTGGGCGACCAATGCGTAGCGGTTCTCACTCTCGCGAAGGGCTTCCTCGGATTGCTTTCTCTCTGTCAGATCCCGAATGGAGGCGACCCGCACGGGCCGTCCCAGGTACATCACGGAGCTCCCCGAAATCTCCGCCGGAAAACTACTGCCGTCTTTGCGCAGGGCCGATATTTCATAGGGCGCATCGCTGGCCAGTCGCACCTTTTCTGTGAGTTTGGCCTGGTCCTTCTCCGCCACCAGGCTGAGCGCGGGGAGACCGATCAGATCCTGGATGGGACCGCCCCACATCCTGGCAACGGAATGATTGGCGTCGATGATGAGACCGTTTTCATTCATCAATACACCATCGGTCGTGCCTTCGCTCATCGCCCTGAACCGGCCCTCGCTGTCCTGGAGCGCCTGCTCCGCCTTCTTTCGTTCGGTCAGATCGTAAAAGGCCGTCAGAAAAGCGGTCTTGCCGTCGAATTTGATAACATTGGAGATTATCTCCACCAGTTTCGGGCCGCCGGAAGCCTGTACTTCCAACTCCATTTTATCCACATGCCCATCTCTGAGAAGGCTGGCTACGACCGTCTCCCGATCCCCGGGGTGCTTGTAGAAAGAAAGGGATGGAAGCCCGATGAGATCTTCCTTTTTCCGGCCAACCAACTCTGCCATGAGCTGATTCGCATAGAGAATTTCTGGCTCAGGATACCCGATGATCACAATGGGCACGCCAAGGGTTTCCGTGACCATGCGGAAGCGGCCTTCTGACTCCCCTGCGGTGGCTTCCGCCACATCCCTTTCCGAAAGCACCGCGCTGAGCACCATGGAAGTCAGGGCGAGCACCGTGAGAAAAGTCCGCAACAGGACCATGGAAGGGTTTCCAGCCCCGGCGACCAGCGGCCCGAGGCCGCTGATGGTGGCGGGAATCGCGAAGGCTGCGACCAGCGTGACTGCAAAAATCGAACCCCGCTGGCCAAAGCGCAAACAGGCCCAAACCACCGCCGGGTAGACAAGGAAGGGCAATCTATAGCGTTCGGCGCTGAATCCCAATCCATGGGAGAAAACGAAAAAGGAGATGACGCTGAGTGTCGCCATCATCGTTACGAACTCAGCAATCTCTGCCCGGGAAGTCTTGGATAAGGGTTTCACCGCCATGAGCAGAATCGGGGTCATCAGCAAAGCGCTGGTGGCTTCCCCAAGCCACCAACGGCCTAAGAAAGGAAAAATGGCGCTCCACGGAAGCATGTCGGCCAAGGCAAAGGTGCTTGCTCCAAGCACGCCCCCCACCGCGGAGGAGACCAACCCGCCAAAAAACACGAGCAGCACCACATCCCTCAATCGGTTCATGCCCAGGTCAAAGCCGGCTTTCATCATCAACCAGTAACCCAAGTAGATTTCGATGATGTTCGCCGTGGCGACGCCAAGATACACCCAACCGGAAGACTTGGAGGTGTTCATCATGACCGTGATCAACGCCCCGATGAATACGCCCGGCCACAGTCTCGCCCCGCCGATGAGCAACACCGCCAAAGCCACGCCCTTGGGCAGCCACAGCGCCGTGTCGCGGCTGCCGGGGAAAGTCATCATGTAGGAACACTTGGCCGCCAACGGATAGACCGCTGCGATCAGAAGCATCTGGAAAACAAGAACTCGCCAGCTGGGTTTCATCGAGCCTTAGAGTAGATCTACCGGGCAGATCTTTACTAGGCCAAGTTCTGCACCATGGCTCGAATTTCCAATGGCGCGTTCAACCGGTCAAGGCTGCGATCCAATCGGTGCCAATACGCGTCCCGAACCGCCTTCCCTGGCTCGGACCAGTCCGCCCGGTCCCAGTCCAGGGCCAGAAGGGAACCCTCTTCGTCAATGATGAAGTTGGTGGCATTGAGATCCGGCGCGAGCAGGCCCCAATCGGAAAGTGAATCGATCAGTCTTTCCAATTGGGGTAAAAGCTCAGCGGTGCGGTCAAAGGCACTTGCCCAAGGCAACGCCTTAACGTGACGTGTGAAATAGATGCCTTCCACTCCCCATGAATTGGGGCGGAACGCAAACCCCAATGGCTCCACCGTGGGAAAGCCGTTTTCCCAAAGCGCCCGATGAATGTCGGCTTCCTCCTGGAACCGCGCGCTGTTCACATAGGTGCGCTCATTCACATGGCGGACAGCCCCGCCCCGCCGGTAGGGCCGAAGCACCACCTGGCCCCGGCGATGAACGCCTCCGCGGCCAAAGGCCTCATCCAGACCAGTGGGCGCTTCTGACAGGTCCAGATCCGGCGGTCCGATGCGGGTCCACTTTAGGCCAGGATCTCCCAGGTCCAGATTTTCCATGCGTGTCCAGGGACCCAGGCCCATGCGAGGCTTGAAAGGCCAGGAATCCGGGAGGATGGGAATGGGCGCGCTCAAATCAAGCCTGTTGTTGTTGTTCAGCTTCGCCTGCTTTGCCAGCGGTGGAAACCCCGATTTCAGCCTGGAAGATTTTCCTTCCCATTATTTAAATCGCAATGTGCCCATCTCGATTCATGTCCCAACACGTGGCGCGCTTGCGGCGTGGAAAGCCGCCAACCCGCATGTTCGCGGGCGTTTCATCCTGTTTCTTCCCGGCGCCTATGACGGTCCAAAGGACCTTATCCGTTACGGCATCTATACTCATGTGGCCCAGCAGGAAGCAGCGGGTCTGATCGCACCGGCCCTTTGGGTTTCCGTCACGCATTACAAATCCTGGTATGCGGATCGGCAGGATGGGGCCTTCCCCTATGAGAAGTTCCTGCTCGAAGAATTGATCCCAGAAATGGAAAAGCGCTTTCCGGATTTCGGAGGCAAGGCGGAATACCGCACGGTGGCAGGACTCAGCATGGGTGGCTTCGGCGCCTTGAACCTCTGCGGCCGCACAAGCCTCTTCTCACGATGCGCGGCGCTTTCACCGGCCTTGGTCGAGCCACCTTTCACCAAGGTTGGGTGGCTGGTTCGAAGCTCGCTAAAACGCGCTTTTCCTGTGGCAACAGAAGGCTTCTCACCGTGGAATCCGTTCAAGCATTTCGGAGGGACAGCCGAACTGTATCTTGGGTGTGGTACCGAGGACAAGTATGGTCTTGCAGAAGCAACCAAGTCTTTTTCGGAGTCGGCGAAGAAGCGTGGTCGGGCCGTCGCGTTGGATCTGCGCCCCGGAAATCACAATTGGGATTACTGGGCGCCTGAATTCAAACGACTTGCGCCGTGGCTCCATGGCGGCACTCTGCCCGCAGAACTCACTGCCCTCAAAATGCAGCAATCCGCAAAGACCATGTGAATAAAAAACTTCGACGGTGTAACGGCTGAGATTCCCACAAGAGCTGTGGAAAAGCCCCCGGCAAGAGCTGCAGGGGCTCACGGGAGCTGAGAGTCCGGCTTATTCCTGTGGTTGCGGGAAGGTTTTCAGCAATGAATCCCGGGGCAAGATCGCCCTTCTTCAGCCTTTGAGGGCTGTTACCTTCCAAACAAAATATCCTGGACACCGGGAAATGGCCGCGAAGGAACTTGACGGCTAACTCTGCACTCGCTTGAAACTCTTGGCGACTTTCTGCATAAGCAATGGATCGCCTTCGATCTTGATCTTGCCACTCATGAAAGCTTCCTGGGCGTTGAGTTGGCCCGTGCCCATGGCGGTGAAATCATCTGGTTTTGCTGTAAGTGTGGTGTCTGCCGGACTCAATAGCCGGGGCACCACCGCGCAATGGCCATCATGGATCACCAGGGTGTATTCCACATCGTCCAGTTTGTAGCCCACCACCGCTTCCAGATCCCCCGCTTTTTCCTTATCGAATCGATCGGGCATAGATTCAAGGAGGGCCTGGGCTGGATTCACGGCCGCGTCGAATAAGCCAGTGTAGGCGGCGATCTGGGTGAAGTCGCCCTTGAAGGAGGCCTGGCCACCGAGCAGCGCCCCCACCAGGTTGAGCTTGCCCATATTCAGCGCGGCGAAATCGCCGTCGGTCAGGCTGATCGTATGCACCCCATCGCATTCGCCAGGGCGCACGGACAGATGGTCTGGAGTGAAACTCAAGGTGTAGGGGGTGCCGTCCACCTTCAATTCCAGGGTGCCGCTGGCTCCGCCTTTATAGCGTCTGGAGAGGGTGGCCAGCGCCTTGCCGCCAGGGGTGGCGGGAAAGGCGATTTCCGGGTTCTGCGACCAGGTTTTCCACGCTGACTTGAGCCTGGTCATGTCACCACTGAAGTGGATCTGCCCCGAAAGCAAGGCGGGACCGGGATCCTGGAGGCCCGTGAGCAGTCCTCGTACCGCGGATTCCTCACCCTTCACCACATCACCTTCACCGAAGGTCTCGGTACCCACCACCACGGAAATGGGTTGATCCACCAGCTTGAGCCGGGTAGCCACAAGGTCCCCGAGCGGTTGCTGGGGTCCTTTTTTGGCTTCCGGCTTCTTGAAAAACTTGGGGAATTTCTGCAACAGCATCAGATCGCCCGCGCCCTTGAGTTTGCCGCTCATGAAGGCCTGCATGGCGTCGAGCTTGCCTTCGTTCAGGGCAACCCAATCCTCCGCCGTGATCTGCACCGTGGAGGAGGCATCGGCCTTGAATTCCTTGAGCAGCGTGAAAACGCCATCCGTGATCACGCAGGTGTAATCGCCGCCGCCGTCTCCCGTGACCTTGTAGGCGACCGAGGCATTCACTCCCGCGGCCTTTTCAGGCAGAAACAGTTCCGGCATGGATGAAAAGATTCCGTCCACTGTCAATGCCATGGCTTGCTCCCAGATCAAGTGTTGAGGATGGCGCCACTGAGGAGCTCAATGCAACGGCTTACCAAAGGTCAGGGGTTCACTGAGCAAAATTCAAGAGGCCAGGTTGATGAAACGGACCAATTGGTCCAAAATTGTTTAAGCTTTTTTATCAACCAGGAGGCCCCATGAGGCAGCTCATCAGAATCCCCTTCATAACATCGGTGTTTGCGATGCTGGCCTTTGCCGCCGCACTCCACGCCACGGCTCCCCAGACAACAGCGGTGAAAACCAAATCGGTGGCTTCCTCCAAAGCACCCGTAAAAAAAATCCCACTTTCGAAGGAAACGCTCGCCTGTCTTGAGTGCCACCAGGAATCGGCCACTCCGGCGGCGACCAAGCAATGGGCTGGCAGTCGCCACGCCACTTCCGGCATTGGGTGCTACGAGTGCCACCAGGCCGACAAGAGTTCGGCGACTGCCTTCGACCACAATGGTTTTTCAATCACGGTATTGGTATCCCCCAAGGACTGCGGCAGGTGCCACGCCAAGGAGACCAAGGAATTCGAGGCCAGCCATCACGCCAAGGCCGGTGAGATCCTCGGCTCCCTGGACAACGTGCTTGGTGAATTGACCGAGGGCATCCCCGCCGCGAATGCTGGCTGCAAACAATGCCACGGTGGCGTGGTGAAGGTAACGGGACCCGGAAAGCTGGATGCGGCGACCTGGCCTAACACCGGTATCGGCCGCATCAATCCCGATGGTTCCCGGGGCAGCTGCTCCGCCTGCCACAGCCGGCATGCTTTCTCGTCATCGGTGGCGCGCCAGCCCGAAAACTGCGGCAAGTGCCACCTCGGGCCGGACCATCCGCAGGCCGAGATCTACAACGAGAGCAAGCACGGCATCGCCTACCGGGCCAAGATCGGCGAGATGAACCTCGACTCCAAGAGTTGGGTGCTCGGCAAGGATTACAGCGCCGCTCCCACCTGCGCCACCTGCCACATGAGCGCGACCACCGACTTGCCGCTAACCCATGATGTGGGTGCCCGCATCAGCTGGACGCTGCGCCCCGAAGTATCCAAAAAACTGGAGAATTCCGAGGCCCGCCGTGCGGACATGCAGAAGGTCTGCGCCAACTGCCATGGCTCCAACTGGGTCCAGGGCCACTATGCGCAATACGACGCGGCCGTGAACCTGTACAACGACAAGTTCGCGATCCCCGCCAAGGCCATCATGAAGAAGCTGCGCGATGCGGGGAAGCTGACGCCCACCCCCTTCGACGAGAAGATCGAATGGACCTACTACGAGCTGTGGCACCACGAAGGCCGCCGCGCACGCATGGGCGCAGCCATGATGGGTCCCGACTACACCCAATGGCACGGCTTCTATGAAGTGGCCAAGAATTTCTACACCGAGTTCCTGCCACAGGCCGAAGAGTTGCTGCCAGGCGTCACCAAGGATGTGAAGGCCATGGATGACCACAAATGGCTGCAGGGCCTTTCGAAGGAGGACCGCGCCAAGATCGAAAGCTATTACCAGAAGCGTTACGGGAAATAACTTCTGAACCACAAAGACACAAAGAAAGTTTTTTTTCTTCGTGTCTTTGTGTCTTTGTGGTCCGCTTTTTTTGACTTTCCCATTTTTTGCTTTGTGGTTTGCACTTCTTTGTGGTTCTTTCAGCAGCGCTCGATGATCACGGCCATGCCCATGCCGCCGCCGATGCAGGCCGCGGCCAGGCCGTAATGTTTGCCGGTGGCTCGAAGGCGATAGGCGAGATGCAGCAGGAGCCTGGCCCCGCTGGCGGCCAGCGGATGTCCCAGCGCTATGGCGCCGCCATCGACGTTGGTCTTGGCGTGATCCAGGTCAAGATCGTGCATCACCGCCAGGCATTGCGCGGCGAAGGCTTCATTCACTTCGATGAGATCCATGTCGGCGAGCTTAAGGTTCGCCTTGTCCAGGACGGCGCGAATCGCGGGCACCGGGCCCAGACCCATGCGGGCGGGTTCAACGCCTACGGCACTCGAGGCCACCAGCCGGGCGATCGGCTTCCATCCACGCTTTGCCGCCTCGTCGCTGGTGGTCACCACCATCGCGGCGGCGCCATCCACGATGCCGGAAGCGTTGCCACCCGTTACGGTTCCCTCTTTTCCAAAGGCCGCCGGCAGCTTTGCCAAGGCTTCGACATTGGTGCCGGGCCGCATGTGATCGTCGTGATCCACCGTGATGGCCTTCCGCCCTTGCGCCACTTCCATTGTTGCGATTTCTTCCGAGTAGACACCTGAATTCCACGCGGCCTCGGCGCGGGTCTGGCTCGTGGCGGCGAAGGCGTCCTGGGCTTCCCGGGTGATGGCGCGATCCTTCGCGATGTTCTCGGCGGTCTGGGCCATGTAGAGCCCGCATTGCGTGTCGAACAGGCTTTGCATCAGGCTGTCTTCGAGCTTCCCGGCTCCCAGCTTCAACCCTGTGCGGAGATCGCCCCGAAGCACGAAGGGCGACTGGCTCATGGCCTCCATGCCGCCCGCGAGAACTGCCTTGGCGTCCCCGGCCTTCAGCATCCGGGCCGCATCGGCCACCGCCTCGAATCCCGAACCGCACAGGCGGTTCACGAGAAGGGCCGGGATTTCCTGGGGCACACCTGAATTCAGGCCCACATGGCGGGCGGCGTAAAGCGCATCGGCGGTGGTCTGAAGCACCATGCCAAAGACCACATGATCAATGAGCGCGGGATCCACCGAAGCCGCCTGCAGCGCGGCCCTCCCCGCGTGAGCGCCCAGATCCTGGGCCCGTTGGTGGCGCAACAGGCCGTTGTATTCAGCGAAGGGCGTGCGTTTGCCCGGAAGCAGCAGGATGTCCATGAAACTCCCTCCTCAAGGTAGAATCCATCCATCATCCTCCAATCCGCCATGCGCCGCTTCGATCTCACTTCCTTCTCGTCCGCCTTCCTCATCGGGAGGGATCCCGCCGTGACCAATCTCGGCAACAACCTCACCCCAGTCAAACTCAACAGCGGACGCGTCTCGCGATCCCATTTGTTGCTGAAACTCGAAGGTGGGGAATGGTGGGCTCAGGATCTCGGATCCACCAATACCACCATCTATCAGGGTGCGGGCAAGCTCATCGCGGGTGAGCCGATGGTGCTGCCCAGCGACCGGCCCTGCCGTTTCCTGGTGGGTGGCTTTCTGGTGGTGCTGAACCAGCCACGTGGGAAGGCCTACATAGAGGTCCATGATCCCCACGATTCAGGCCTCGCAGATGCAGGATCAACGACAACCCGCATGGAAGCCCTTTCAAATCCACTCAAGAAGCTGGCTCGAAAAGCCTCCAAGCTGATGGGGAAGTGAGGCGGCCATGGAGCCCGTAGATCAGCCCAAAAAATCCCCCCATGACACCGCAAAATTCAGCGTGCAGGAAATCCTGGCCCGCCTCGAGGAAGGCCGGGTCTACGTGCGCCGCACCGA
Organism: Holophagaceae bacterium; assembly: GCA_025353305.1. The sequence continues at coordinate 782 of JANXQX010000243.1, read as the reverse complement.
TGATGGCTCCACGCTGGAAACGGCCCACGCGGGAACGCCAGCGGTGGAACGCCGGCATGCGCACGGTGGCGGGGTCACCAGGGAACGCCGGAATTTCACACCGCTGGAAGTGCCAACCCTGTTTCCGGAAAAGGGCGCCATTCTCATTCTGCTGGTGGGCGGCTTCGCGGATCAGCGGGCCATCAACCAGCCCCTGCCCTTCTGGCAGGACGACGAAGGCAGCAGTTATCTGATCTGGCAGGCACTTCGCGCCGCGGGTCTGCTGCACAAGAAGGATGAGGATTTCGCCATGGGCCGGGGCGGCTTCTGGGACGACAAGCCCCCTCGCACCCACGGGCTCGCCATGACCTACGCAGGCTTTTCACCGAAAGGCGAAACCATAGATTTCAATCGCATCACGCGGCCATGGAATCTGGATCGTCTGCAAACCCTCATCTTCGAGGCCCACACGCGTTCCATGGGCAAGCTGAAGGTCGTGACCCTTGGCAACGCCGCAAGAGTCATGGTTTGCGCCGCGGCCTACGGACTTCCCGACGTGCCCATCCTCTCGCTCTCCGAACCCACTCCAGAAACCCTGGCCGCCCTCAAGCTGGGACATGGCGCTGCGGCCGAACATTGGATCGAGTGGGCCGCGAACGTGCTGGCCATCGGGAAAAGCTGACTCGGCCCGGCCGGTTTTTACAAATGGTTCACATGCACCTTGCCGGGCAACGTCCCAAGTTTACTGCTGGAATGGCAACCTGACGCGGCGCAGGACTGGGTCGTCTCGGGAACGGATGGCG
>JANXQX010000241.1 GCA_025353305.1 Holophagaceae bacterium | reverse complement strand
GAATCCCTGGGTCTGGATGGCGGTGTGGTGGACAAAAAGGTCGGTGCCGCCTCCGTCGGGGGTGATGAAGCCGAAACCCTTTTCGGCGTTGAACCACTTCACTGTGCCTTCAGCCATAAAACACTTTCCTTTAGGGGTCTGACCCCAGCGCCTGGTTGTGGATCGCCGGAATGCCAACCAGGCGTTGGATTCCGGGGAACAGAGGACCGTTCTTTCAAGGTCCCGATGGGACCCTTCCAGCTTTGGGGCAGGTGCCGAAAAGTTGGGTTAATGGAGGAAGGGTATCAGGGAGAGGGAATTCGGAAAATAAAAACCGAATTGATCAGTTTCCCTGTTGGATCTCTTTGGCGATCACAAGCCGCTAAGGCTAACCTTGCGATCTTGGGGATTTGAACCAACCAGCGGGGCCCCGCTCGGTACAGGCCATCAAGGCCTGTACGCTCGTGACCCGCAATCCAGCGGCGAGTTGAGCAAGTGAAAGGGTCTACCCCTTTTGTTCAGTTTCCTTGCTGGATCTCTTTTGCTATGACAAGCCGCTGGATCTGGTTGGTTCCCTCATAGATCTGCAATAGCTTGGCGTCGCGCATGCACTTTTCCACCAGGTAGTCCTTGGAGTAGCCGTTGCCGCCGAGGATCTGCACGGCATCAGTGGTGACTTCCATGGCCGTGTCGGTGGCGAAGGTCTTGGCGATGGCGCTCTGCTTGGAATTCTTGATCTTGTTGTCGGTCATCCAGGCCGCCTGCCAGGTGAGCAGGCGGCTGGCTTCGATCTTCTTGGCCATGTCGGCGAGCATGAAGCTGATGGCCTGGTTGGCGATGATGGGTTTGCCGAACTGGACCCGGGTCTTGGCGTATTCCAGCGCGATCTCGAAGGCCGCACGCGCCACGCCGACGCCCCCGGCCGCAACCGCCGCGCGGGTCTGGTCAAGGGTCTTCATGGCGATGATGAAACCCATGCCCTCCCTGCCAAGAATGTTCTCGGCGGGGACCTCGGCGTTTTCGTAGTGGACCTCCACCTGATTGCTGGCGCGCTGGCCCATCTTGTCCATGGCTTTGCCGACGCGAAGACCGGGCGTGTCCCGGGGCACCACGATGCAGCTGGTTCCGCGGGCGCCCTTGTCGGGATTGGTGGATGCGAACAAGGTGTAGAAATCCGCATGGCCACCATTGGTGCAGTAGCACTTGGTGCCGTTGATGATGTACTTGTCGCCCCTCAATTCCGCCCTGCAGGTCATTCCGCCGGCATCTGATCCGGCATCGGGTTCAGACAGGGAGAAGGCCGCGAAGATGGGTTGTTCCGTGAGCCGCGTGAGCCACTTTTTCTTCTGTTCGTCGCTGCCCGCGATGAGGATGGGTGTCATGGCCAGGCCGTTGGCCATGATGGAGGTATACAGCCCGCCGCAGCCCCAGGCCATCTCCTCGCAGACGATGGCTTCCTCGATCTGGTTTTTTCCCGGACCGCCATATTCCTTGGGAACCAGGGCCTGGAGGTAACCTTCGTCCCAGGCCTTGTTGTAGACCGGAGTCGCCCACTCACCGGTGTTGTCGTAATAGCGGGCCACGGGACGGATCACGTTGAGCGCGAATTCATGGGCCTTCTCTTGGAGGGCCAGAAGTTCAGGGCTTAGGGAGAAATCGAGCACGGCCACCTCGGCGGAGAAAGACTCCGGGAGTCCGGAGACAGAAAGCCCAGTTTATCCCAGGGCCATGGGACTTCTAGCGACGCAATCCCAACCTACCCAAGGTAACCAGAGCGTCGAAGCCGAGTCAGTGATCCCTGTCATGAAGGCTCTGGATTCAAGGGAGGCAAGGGCTTCGGGGGTTCCCGGACCTCCGGTATAATGGCTGTTTGTGTCCATCGGGCGATCGCAGGATCGTCGGCTGCCCCCAGGAGAACAACACCATGGAACCGAGCCTGATGGTGCGTGTGTCGGACCGCGCAAATCGTTTTCTGGACTCCCCCATCCGCAAGCTGGCGCCGCTTGCAGACGCTGCGGTCGCCCGCGGGATTCATGTCCACTCGCTGAACATCGGCCAGCCGGATGTGCCCACGCCGCAACCCTTTCTGGATGCCCTCCACGCCTACGACCGCAAGGTGATCGCCTATGGCCGCTCCGAGGGCGAGCCCGCCTACCGCCTCGCTTTGTCCGAGTACTATCGGGCCGCGGGCATCGAGTTGGATGAAAGCGACCTCGTCGTGACGATCGGCGGCAGCGAGGCCATCCTATTCGCGCTGCAGATCGTGGCGGAACCCGGCGACGAGGTGCTTTGCTTCGAGCCTTTCTACACGAACTACAACACCTTCGCCATGATGTCGGGCGTGACGCTCCAGCCCCTGCGGACCGAGGCGGCCAATGGCTTCCACCTTCCGGACGATCAGGCGATCCTCGCGGCCATCTCGCCCCGCACGCGGGCCATGCTGATCTGCTCGCCCAACAACCCGACCGGGACGGTGCTGACGGAGGCCGAACTCCGCCGCCTCGTGCGGATCGCCAAGGATCATTCCCTATTCATCATTTCCGACGAGGTCTACCGCGAATTCGTGTACGAAGGAACGCACACCAGCATTCTGCATATCGAAGGCATGGACGACCACGCCATCCTGGTGGACAGCATTTCAAAACGCTACAGCGCCTGCGGCGCCCGCATCGGCTGCTTCGCCACCCGCAACAAGGAGGTCCGCGCGGCGGCCGTCCGGATGGCCCAGGGCAGGCTCTGCCCTCCGGTGGTGGAACAGGCGGCGGCCATGGCCATGACCAGGCTGGGCCCGGGCATTTTCGGACCCATGCGCGAAGAATACATGCGGCGCCGCGACATCACCTTCGAAGGCCTCCAACGCATTCCGGGCCTCATCTGTGAGAAGCCCAAGGGCGCCTTCTACATCATGGCCGAGCTGCCCATTCCAGATTGCGAAGCCTTCGCCCGCTGGCTGTTGACGGACTTCTCGCACGATGGCGAAACCCTGATGGTGGCGCCGGGGCCAGGCTTTTACGTCCAGGATGAATCGCTCCACCAGCCGAAAGGCCTGAATCAAATACGCCTGGCCTACGTGCTGGAGGTCCCCAAACTCAAACGCGCCATGGACCTGCTCGCCCGGGCCGTGGACCAATATCCCAGTTGACGGAGGATGCAAACGAGGATCGCTCGCCACACCACCTGCCTCCTGGCCCTCCTGGCGGGCACGTGTGTGTTTGCCGATCACGGCCCGGGCACATCCGGAGGCGGCCTTTCCGTCCAGAGCGGCGAAGTATTGAAACGCGGTGCCTGGTCCTTTGAACTGCGGTCGGACTACACGGCTTTCAACATTCCAAGTGATGCGGAAATCGCGATGAAGGCGGCCGCCGCAGGCGATATCGACGTGCTTGACCGCAGCCTGCTGCATGGAGTCAGCCTTTCTTACGGCATCGCCGAAGACCTGCAAGTTTCCGCGTCACTCGGCTACTACACCGCCAGTGGCGGTGGCACTGTGAGCCTAAACCCCGATACCGGCGTTTTGACTCGCAGCACCAACGAACCCGAGGGTTTTACGGATCTCTGGATCAACGGCAAGTGGGCCTTCTACAAGGGCCCCGCAGGCCGTTTCGCGCTTTTCGGCGGCGTAAAAATTCCGACCGGAAAAAAGGACGTCCTGGACTCGAACGGAGAGCCGGTGGATTTCGCCAGCACGCCGGGTTCCGGCGCCACCGATTTCGTGGGGGGCCTCGGCTATTCCACTTTTGTGACCTCCCAGCTCACTTTGGACGCCAGCGTCAGCAGCACTTTCCGAGGTATCTATCACGGTTACCGGTTGGGGGACCGCCTGGATGCGGGCGTGGCCCTTGGCTGGCGTTTGACCGAGAATATCCACACCTTTCCGCAGTCGGCGGCCTTCCTGGAATTGAACTACCGCAGCATTGGCAAAGTGGAAGTCCAGGGCGCGCACGACGACAACAGCGGAGGCAGCGCAGTGTTCCTGAGCCCGGGCCTGCGTTTCGGATTCTCACCCCGCGCTTCATTGTCGTTCGCGCTCCAGCTGCCGCTGGGCCAGAGTCCCAACGGCGCTCAAATCGAAACAAAATTTAAGGCGGTGGCCGGCCTCTCGCTAAGCTTTTAGGCGATGAAACGCTTCGCCTTCTTGCTCTCAATCGTTGTGCTTGCGGCATGCCGCCCCGTGGTGTCCATGGTGGGTCCGGGGGAGGCCATCGATCCCGTCTGCGCCTATTGCCGGGACCTTGCCTGCATCGTGGTGCCCGTTACGGCAGAGACGCCCAAGGCGGAGTACCGCGGACGGACCTACTACTTCTGCTCCGAGAACTGCCGGGACACCTTCCTATCGGATCCCGCTAAATACCTTCCGAAAGGCAGCGGCTGACAATGCGCCCCGAACATCCCATTGCCCTCATCACCGGCGCCAGCAGCGGCATCGGGGAAGCCACCGCTCACCTGCTCGCGGCCAACGGCTACCGGCTTGCCCTGGGTGCGCGGCGCATCGAAATGGTGGAGAACCTCGCTGATGAATTGAAGGCTCAGCACGGTATTCAGGCCTTCGCGGGGTTTGTGGATGTCCGTGATTCGAGATCGGTGAAGACTTTTGTGGATGATGCCGCCGCGGAATTGGGCGGCCTTCATGTGGTGGTGGCCAATGCGGGCCTGGCCAAGCGTCTGGATCGAATCGAGGCCATCTCCGAGGAAACCTGGCAACTTATGCTGCATACCAATATCGAAGGCGTGATCCGCACCTTCCAGGCCGCGCTGCCCCATTTGCGCGCCTCGGGCTGGGGCCATCTCTTCACCATCGGCTCGGTCGCCGGGCACAACGTCTACGAGAACGGTGGCGTGTACTGTGCGTCGAAGCACGCGCTGCGGGCGCTGGTCCAGGCTCTGCGCATCGAGCTTTGCGGCGAGCCCATCCGGCTGACCTCGGTGGATCCAGGCCTGACGGAAACCAACTTTTCCAGGGTCCGGTTGGAAGACGAAACCAAAGCCAAGGCGGTCTATCAAGGGATGACACCACTCGTGGCCGGAGACATCGCCGAATGCATCCGTTGGGCCCTGGCTATGCCGGATCATGTGAATATTGATGAATTAATCATCGCGCCCAGGGACCAAGCCAGCGTATACAAGGTTCATAGAAAGAATTAGAGGCTCCGTTTGGACGTTGACTCCAGGCACCGTGGCATCTCATGGTTTCACCGGCTGAGGCTGGGACTTTGCGCTGCGCTTGCTTGTCTGTGCCTGGCGCTTCCCACGATTCCGCTGGCGGCCCAGGGCTTGTACCGATTCAAAACCTACGGTCCTGATGAAGGCCTGACCAATCTCGCGACCACCTGCATGACCCAGGATGACGAGGGCTACATCTGGGTGGGCACCGAAGGCGGCCTGTTCCGGTATGACGGCCGACGGTTCAAGAGTTTCGGCCTGGCGGAAGGGCTTTCTGATCTCCTCGTCGTCGACATCCAACCATTGCCGGGTGGGCTTTTCGTACTTACGCAAAGCGGTCCGATGCGGTTCGACGGCCAGCGCTTTCAGGCCTGGACCGAGAAGGACGGCGTGTCCCTTCCCAAAGGGGGATTCGCTTGTCTCACCCGCGACGCGGAAGGCCAGGTGTGGATGGGCTCCCTTGCGGGTTTGGCTCTCAGCAAGGATGGTGGCCTGACCTTTCAACCCGTGAAGAACTATCCAGAAGGTGGCGCGACGGCCCTCTGGGTGGATCCGAAAAGTGGGGACCTGTTCGCGGCGCACCGCCGAGGGAAGCCGGGCGAACGGGAAAGCCGCCTCGCGCGCCGCAAGGGCACCTCCTGGTCGCTGATGGAACTTCCGCCAGAATTCCGGAAGCAGGCTTTCGGCAGCGGGCGGGTGGATAGGGCTGGGCGCATCTGGATCAGGGGCGGTACCAGCTTGATCAGGTTGGCTGCCTGGGGCGCCAAGCCGGAGGATCTCTCGAAGCAGCTGCCGGGCAAGCCTGCCCAATCGGGCGACGGGCTCAGCCTGGATCATGAAGGCCGGGTGTGGGCCGCCACGGATAGCGGGCTGGCGTGTTTCGAGAAGGACCGAGCCTGGATTCTGGATGAAAGCCATGGTCTTCCTTCGCCCTGGGCGAACGTCACCTTGACCGATCGCGAAGGCTCGCTGTGGGTGGCCGCCG
>JANXQX010000231.1 GCA_025353305.1 Holophagaceae bacterium | reverse complement strand
GGCTTGCCCCCATGGAAGTGCGCCCCGCCGATCGGATTGATACCCATTATGTAGGCGGGGTGCACTAGCGTCCGGGGTCAGACTGGCCACTCCGTAATTCCCGGTGCTGCACCACCAACCTGGGGGTGAGGTTCGCCAATCGCTGGGCCAGCATCTCTGTCAGCGCCACGCTGCGGTGCTGGCCACCGGTGCAGCCGATGGCCACGTTGAAGTAGGCGCGGCCTTCGGCCTCCACCTGGGGCCAGCACCAGCGGATCCATTCTTCACTGCGGGAAAGGAACCCCGTGAAGGCTTCGCTCTCCAGCAGATAATCGCGCACGGCCTGGTCTTTTCCCGTCAATGGACGCAGATCCGCGCGGTAGTACGGATTGGGCAGGAAGCGCGCATCCAGCACCACATCGGCCTCGGCGGGAAGGCCGTGTTTGTAGCCGAAGCTGAGGAGCCGCAGGGACGTGCCCTGCTCCGGCAGGTCCGGCAGCAACTCCTTGAGCCGGGCCCGCAGTTGGCTCAGCGTGAGGCGGCTGGAATCCAGGATCAGGGTGGCCTGCGCCCGGACGGGCTCCAGGAGCTTCCGTTCCCGGGCGATGCCTTCGGCCACACTGCCCTCGCCGGCCACGGGGTGGGGCCTGCGGGTCTCGGAGAAGCGGCACAGCAGCACATCGTCCGCGGCCTCCAGGAAGAGGAGCTGAACGGCAATGCCGCGGGCCTTCAATCGCCCGATGAGTTCACCTGCGCCCGCCGGGAATTCCGCATGCCGGCTGTCCATGCCCACCGCCAGGCGCCCCAGGCCTGGATTCACCCGCGCCTCGATATCGAGCAGCTGCTCGATGAGCGGAGCCGGCACATTGTCCAGGGCCAGGCAGCCGGCATCTTCCAGCGCGCCCAGCACCGTCCGGCGACCCGCACCAGAAAGACCCGTGACGATGAGGAGTTCCATGGTTCCAGGTTATGAGGTACGAGGTACGAGGTGGTGAGGAAAAACAGCCGACGCCTTTGGCGCGGTCCGAATTGAACCTCAACCCTCGTACCTCACAGCCTCATCCCTGCTGAAGGTACCCGTGCAATTCTTCGGCGACGCGATCCATCCCGGTGAAAAAATGGAAAGGCGGATGGAGGGTTCCATCCCTGCAGATGACTTTCAAGCTCCAAAGACCCAGCATCCGTGAGCCGACGCTCGATTCCAGCCGCAGTTCGGCGATGGAAACTGAATCCAATTCGATGGATCCAAGGCGGGTGCCCAGAGGCGTCTTCAGGTTGTAGCTGAGCCCACGTACAGCGCTGATGCGGATCCATGAGCCGGACACGTAGCGCAGGGCGAAAACAAATACCGGAATCCATAAGATCCAAACCAGCAACGCCCAGCGGTGCGCTGCAGGCCAGAGCAGTCCTGTACTCAATGCGGCAATGACCGCAACGCCCAACAGCAGTCGTTTGGAAGGCTGCAGGTGGCGATCAGGAAGGATCAGTTTCATGTGGAATTAACCGGCGGGGGTTAATCGTCTTCCTCGACGCCGCCGACATTGAAGCGCATGACGCGCCTGACGCCTTCGCCTTCCTGGGCCTTGGAAGTGGTCACCAGGGTGCCCGTCTCATCGGGGCCCATTTCGATCACCTCCGGCTCGCGGAAGAAATCCTCGTCGGGAACGTAGGAGGGTTGCGGTTCCACACGGAAGAGATAGGAGACGATTTCATCCTCGTAGCCGAAGCGCATCTGCTCGAAGTACTCATAGCTTTCCTTCTTGTACTCCACCAGGGGATCACGCTGGGCGTAGCCACGGAAGCTGATGGCTTCCTTCAGGTGGTCCATGACCAGCAGGTGGCGCTTCCAGGCGGAGTCGATGATCTGCAGGATGGACCAGCGTTCATAGGAGCGCATGCCTTCACCGCCGAGCCGCTCATCCTTTTCCAGGTAGCTGGTCTGGACCAGCGCCGCCAGGGCTTCTATCGCCTGCGCCATGGGCATCGCAGAGATGGTCTCGATCTCCGTTCCCCTCAACGTGAAGAGTTGCTCCACCCGCTCCATGAAAGCACTCGCGTCGCGCTCGCCCTTGTCCTGCAGGTAATCGTTGCAAAGGCCTTCGGCGATCTCGGCGGAGATGCGCAGCATGTATTCCTTGGTGTTGCCTTTCAGGATCTCGGTGCGCAGGTTGTAGAAGAAGATCCTCTGCTTGTTCATCACGTCGTCGTATTCGAGCAGGTGCTTGCGGATCTCGAAATTCTGCATCTCCACGCGCTTCTGGCTCTTCTCGATGGCCCGGCTGACCATGCCCGCCTCGATGGGCTCGTCATCGCTGGCGCCCAGGGTGGCCATGAGGCTCTTCATCTTGTCGCCGCCGAAAATCCGCATCAGGTCGTCTTCCAGCGACAGGAAAAAGTGCTGGAACCGGGATCGCCCTGGCGTCCGGCGCGGCCGCGCAACTGGTTGTCGATGCGGCGGCTCTCGTGGCGCTCGGTGCCCAGGATGTGCAGGCCGCCTAGGGAGATGACTTCCTGCTTTTCGGCTTCGGTCTGGATGGCCATCTCTGCCACCAGGGCGCTGAACGCCGGGGTCTCCTTGCCATCCGGGTCATAGAATTCGATGTCGCGCTTCTTGGCCTCGATCTTGGCGAGGCCCTCGGGGTTGCCGCCCAGCAGGATGTCAGTGCCGCGGCCCGCCATGTTGGTGGCGATGGTGACTGAACCTTTGCGGCCTGCCTGGGCGATGATCTCGGCTTCCTTCTCGTGGTGCTTGGCGTTGAGGACCACGTGGCGGAGCTTCACGGCCTTCAACAACTCGCTGACGGCCTCGCTGCTTTCGATGCTGGCGGTGCCCACGAGCATGGGCTGGCCGATGGTATTGAGCCGCTTGATTTCTTCGACGATGGCCGCGGCCTTGCCCTTGGCCGAGGCGTAGATCACATCCTGGTAATCGGCCCGGATCATGGGCTGGTTGGTGGGCACGACCACCACCTCCAGCTTGTAGGTCTGATGGAGTTCCGCGGCCTCGGTTTCGGCGGTGCCGGTCATCCCCGCGAGCTTCTTGTACATGCGGAAGAAGTTCTGGAAGGTGACCGTGGCGAAGGTCTGGTTCTCGGCATTGACCTCGACGCCTTCCTTGGCTTCGATGGCCTGGTGCAAGCCGTTGGACCAGCGGCGGCCCGGCATCATGCGGCCCGTGAATTCATCCACGATGACCACCTCGAGGCCCTTGCCGTCCTCTTTGGGCTTCACCATGTAATCCACATCCAGCTTGTAGAGGTTGTGCGCCAGCAATGCCTGGCTGAGGCCGTGCAGAGTCTCGATGGCGCTCGGATCATAGAGGTTCGGCACCCCCAGCAGCGCTTCGGCGTGGCGGATGCCGTCGTCGGTGAGCATCACCTGGCGGTCCTTCTCGTCCACCTTGTAATCCACGTCCCGCACAAGTTTCGGAACCAAGGCGTCGATGACGAAGTACTTGGAGGTGTCCTCTTCGCTGGACCCGGCGATGATCAGCGGTGTCCGGGCCTCGTCGATCAGGATGGAATCCACTTCGTCCACGATGGCGTAGGGAAAACCGCGCTGCGTGAAATCTGCCAGATCCCATTTCATGTTGTCGCGTAGATAGTCGAAGCCCAGTTCGTTGTTGGTGGCGTAGGTGATGTCCGAGGCATAGGCTTCGCGGCGTTGATCATCGGTCAAACCATGCTGGATGACGCCTACGCTCAAGCCCAGCCATGTGTACAGGCGGCCCATCCATTCCGCGTCACGGCGCGCGAGATAGTCGTTCACCGTCACCAGGTGGGCGCCTTTGCCCGTCAATGCATTGAGATAGAGGGCCAATGTGGCGGTAAGCGTCTTGCCCTCGCCGGTGCGCATTTCAGCCACCTTGCCCTCATGAAGCACCATGCCGCCGATGAGCTGCACATCGAAGTGCCGCATCTTGAGCACCCGCATCGAGGCCTCTCGGCAAACCGCGAAAGCTTCCGGCAGGATATCCTCGACAGTGGCGCCTGCCGCCAGCTTCTCCTTGAGGTAGGGAGTTTTTGCTCTCAGCTCTTCATCTGAAAGCGCCTTGATCCCAGGCTCCAGGACATTTATATCCTGAACCCGGGCCCACAGGCGCTTGAGCTCGCGGTCATTCTTCGAGCCGATGATCATTTTCAGCATTTGGTCGAGCATGAGGGCTTCCGATCACATAAACCGTTGATTGTACCGCGCGGATCGGATGTTTCCAACGCCTATAAACCAACTCAGCGCCGCTTGATACAGAGTTGCTTTCAAAAAGAAAGATTTCACCGCCAAGACGCCAAGCACGCCAAGAAAAACCAAACCCGACCGCTCTGGATTGGAGCTGAAAATTGCTTCGCGGGGACTCACAGTGACTGCGGGCTCAAAGCCCGCAAATTTAGACGGCTC
>JANXQX010000216.1 GCA_025353305.1 Holophagaceae bacterium | reverse complement strand
TCGCAGTACAAAAAGCCGGGAACCTCAAGGGCCGGCTGTTCGGATGCGGAAGGGAAAAGCTCAACGCTGAGGCACAGAGAAAAGAGCGAGGATCCCGGAGAAAAAAATCTTCCTCCGAGACTCTCCGCCGCCCCTTGACAGTGAACTGACAACCTCCGTGCTTGGCGATCCCGGGTTCGCCGCAGATCAGCACCGCGCCAGCCGCTTGGCGGCACATCCCAGCGTAGGGATGGGACTGGGCAATGAAGTTCAAATCCTCACGATTGGTGATGACCACGAAATGCCAGGGTTGCTGGTTGCCTGCGGAAGGAGTATACATCGCACTGCGGATCAATTCCTGGATCACGGCCATGGACACCGGTTCCGGCGTAAAGGCGCGAACACTGCGGCGGGTGAAAAGACAGTCCAAGGCGTCCATGGGATCCTCCGGATGCATTGTAAACTGGACAGTTGGACAAACGGGGCTGGCCTTTTATGCCGCTGCTTTTTGCACCGCTTGCCCCTTCGCTTTCATTCAGGGAAATCGTCGGCAGAATGTTTTCCGCAGACTGTTGTTCAGAACTCCAGCCCACGTTTGTATCATTCTCGCTTCAGGCTGCGGATGCACAGAGGAGGCACCTATGCTGCACATACTCGTTACCATGATGGTCAAAGAGGGGCGAATGAAGGAATTTCTCGCCGTATGCGAGGAGCTTCGCCCGCTGGTGCTTATGGAAAAAGGCTGTCAGACATACGAATACGCGCGAGAGATAGCTTCGCCCCTCGGCATTCAAGAGCCGATCGAAGCGAATCGGATAACGCTGATAGAGCGCTGGGAATCCATTGATGCGTTGAAGGCGCATATGGAGACTCGCCACATGAAGGAAGCTGGTTTGAAAATGAAGGACCTACGATCAAGCGTGGTAGCACGGGTCGTCGAATCCATTTTCTAAGGGAGGGCAAAATGGGTTTCTCTCTTAAGCTCGGATCCGGGGCTCCCGATTTTCCCCGCCCGTCCACGGGCGTGGGTTTGATTTCATGGAGTTCTAACTGGAGAACTGCGGAGACCTGATAATCGGCAATCCTCAGTTCAAGGCAGCAGGATTAAGGAGGGCTTGAGATGAAACAATCGATAGGAGCCAAAACCCTGGCCATGCCAACCCCAGTGTGGCTGGTTGGCACTTACGACGCCGAAGGGAAGCCCAATATCATGACAGCGGCCTGGGGAGGTATATGCTGTTCCCAGCCCCCCTGCGTCACCATATCGCTGCGCAAGGCGACCTATAGTTACGCATCCATCGTGGCTCGGAGGGCATTTACCATCAGCATCCCTTCCGAAGCCCAGGCCAAAGAAGCCGATTATGTCGGCACCGTATCCGGTCTCAAAACAGACAAGTTTGCCACCTGCAACTGGCACCCTATCCGAAGTGACCTGGTGGATGCGCCCTACGTGGATGAAGCGCCGTTAGTCTTGGAGTGCCGTCTGCTCCATAGCCTTGAACTTGGACTGCACACCCAATTTGTAGGCGAGATTTTGGATGTGAAGGCAGAGCTCTCGGTGATAGGCGAAAAAGGTTATCCCGACATCGACAAAGTCAAACCGTTGCTCTGGGACCCCGCTCACCAGGGCTACTACGGTGTTGGCACCTTGCTGGGAAAGGCGTGGGACAACGGGAAAAGCTTTGCCACTGAGGAGAAAGCATGAGGATAGGTTGGCTGAAATTCTTTGATGCAGAAGCGTTCCCTCATTCCAAGAGGTTCGAGGAATTCAGCTAAGCGATACCCAAGGGCTTGAGGGTTGCTATGCCGCCGTCAGGTACCTGCTCGTCTGACGCCAAGGAAGACTTCGTTCGGTGAATGGCAGCCTCGTATTTCGAGGCCTTTTCTCCCCAACTGGCCGGATGGCCGCCAGCAACACTGCATCAATCCCCCGGGACACCGGGCGAACTGTGAGGTAGCGATCAGCGCATCCATCACTATTTTTTCATTGTGAATTCCACACAACCTAAGGAAAGTTGGTGGACACATGTTTTTTCTGATTTTTCTGCTTGACAGGATTTGCTGCGGTTGTAGCTTGAATGCATACATTTGAAAACTCGCTCATTCATGCATGATTCCATGCGCTAGTCCCCGGGGCTGTCTCCGGCCACAGGGACATCTTAATGGTCGGACCCCAGGGGGGACGTCGGCCGCGCCGGCCGGGGTATTCGCGTCCGCCGGCAGAAAAAACCACCCGTCTATGGCTGGAACGTTTCAGCCCAAGGATTCTCGTATGCCTCCAGTCCAGGCCCCTTTGAACATGGGCGACGCCGCCTACCGGGCCATCATCCGCATGATCCTGGACAGTCATGTCCGTCCCGGCGACGTGCTGCTGGAGACCGAACTGGCCGAGCGGCTGGGCTTCAGCCGGACCCCGGTGGCCGCCGCCCTGGGCCGGCTGGTAGGCGAAGGCTTCCTGGAGAAGCGCAAGAAGATGGGCTGCATGATCCCGCTGCCTTCCGCCGAGGATGCCCAGAAGGTGTTCTACGCGCGGCAGATCATCGAGGGCCAGACCGCCGCGGCGGCGGCCCGGAACGCCAGCCCCGAGGAGATCGCCGAGCTGGAGCGGGCCCTGGAGGAGCAGGACCACTCCCTTCAGGTGGGGAACAAGGAGCAGTTCTCCGACACCAACGAGGCGTTCCACATGGGCATCGCCCGGATGGCCCAGAACCCCTACTTCGAGCGCTACTGCCGGCACGCCTTCTGGCGCTCGAACGCGTACATCTTCTTCTTCGACCGCTTCTACCAGAACATGGCGCAGTCCGCGTCGGTGTCCCGAACCGCGGTCGACCATCGGAAGGTCTTCGAGGCTATCTGCCGCCACGATCCCCAGGAGGCGGGGAAGTTGATGGAGCAGCACGTGATCGTGACCTACGAAGGCCTACTCATGCGCCTCACGTAATGGCTCCGTGCATTCAGTAGATCTACTTGGAAATTGTCAACGGAACATCCCTCATGGAGGTTAACGCATGAAACACGTGCTCATCCTAGGGGCTGGTCGCATTGCCCGGCCCTGTGTGCAGTATTTGCAGAAATACGATTGGCTGAAACTGACCATCGTCGAGGCCTCCCAGGAAAACCTGGACCGGGTCGCGGGCAGCCATCCCCGCACCACAACCCTGCACGAGGCCTTGCCCGAGGATGTGGCCGGCTTCATCGCCGCCCAGAAGCCGGACCTGGTCATGAGCCTGCTCCCGACGGAATTCCGCAACAGGGTCGCCGAGGCCTGCCTCGAGACCGGGGTCAACCTGATGTTTCCGTCCTATTCCGACGCCTCCATCCGGGCCATGGAGCCCCAGCTCAAGAAAGGTAAGCTCACCTGGCTCGTTGAACTGGGCGTGGACCCCGGCATCGACCACATGTCCGCGGCCAGGACCATCAACCATTTCCACGCCATGGGCGCCAAGGTGGAATCGTTCAAGTCCGTCTGTGGCGCCATCCCTTCCGCGGAAGCCAACACCAACCCCTGGGGCTACAAGCTGTCCTGGGCGCCCGAGAGCTTGATCGGGGCTTCCCGGCGCAGCGCCAAGATCATGGAGAACGGCAAGGTGCTGGAATGGCTGGATGGCGTGACCTACGAGCACGTCCGCTTGGAGGAAGTGCAGGGCCTGGGCTGGTATGAGGTGTATGCCAACGCCGACTCCCTGCCGTACCTGGACACCTACGCCATCCCCGAGTGCACCAGCATCTTCCGGGGCACCATCCGCTACGCTGGTTGGTGCGAGACCATCGTGGCCATGAACGCCCTGGGCCTGTTCAGCCAGGAGCCTGAGGACCTGGCCGGGCTCAGCTTCGGCGCCTTCATGGCCCGGAAGTGCGGCGCCGTCAAGTCCGCGGACGCCGGCCAGGCGCTGTGCGCCCGTCTGGGCCTCAAGCCCTCCTCGACCATCATCCTGCGCCTGAAGTGGCTTGGCCTCCTGGAGGAGCGTCCGCTTCCGACCGGCATCGCCTGTAGTCGCGACGTGGTGCGTATGCTGTTCGACGAGAAGCTGTTCTTCGAGCCCAGCGAGCGGGACCTGATCGTGCTCAAGGACGAGGTCGTGGCTACCTACCCGGACGGCAAGCGCGAGCGTCACACCTCCACCCTGATCGATTTCGGCATCCCCAACGGCGACTCCTCCATCGCCCGCACCACCGGCCTGCCGCCAGCGATCGTGGCCAAGCTATTCCTGGAAGGTCGGATCCCGGGCCATGGGCTGGTCCTGCCGACCCTGCCGGAGATCTACGAGCCCTGCCTAGCGGAACTGGAGGAGGAAGGCATCCGGCTGCAGGAAACCACCGTCGAACTCTGATCCGTCCGGCCCCGTTGCCGGACACGCAATGCCCTGTTTTGTTGCACAAGTCCATAAGTTTAAAAGTCCAGAAGTCAAACCGCAGGATCAACCAAAACCAAGGAGATCCCAATGAAACGAAAATCACTAGGTCTAGGCCTGATGATGGCCGTGCTGGTGGCCGCTGGGTCCTCGTCCGCCTGGGCGCAGGACAAACCGCTAAAGTTCCGAATGGTCGCTTCGCTGTCCTCCCTTGACTGGGAGCAGACGACCAACACCCGCGACATGAAGGTCTGGCACCAGATGTACGAAGGGCTCTACGGCATGGACGAGGCGAAGAACGGCTATTACCAGGAACTCGCCAAGAAGGTCGACCTGAGCAAGAACGGGATGGTCTACACCATCACCCTGCAGAGCGGCGTCAAGTTCCAGAACAATGACCCCCTCAAGGCTTCCGACGTCGTGTTCAGCTACAAGCGGGCGATGAAGAACCCCAGGTTCAATTACCTTACGTCCATGATCGCCGACACCGCCGCCGTGAACGACAGTACCGTCAAAATCACCCTGAACAAGCCCTATTCCCCGATCGCCCACACCTTCTTCTGCATCAAGGTCTTGAGCGAGAAGGAAGTGACTGGCCAGGGCGCAAAGTTCGGCACCATCCCCAACAAGGCGGGCACGGGTGCCTACTTTGTGTCCAACTACAACATCGCCACAGGCGTCAAGCTCGAGGCATTCAAGGGCTACTGGCGAGGAGCCCCCGCTATCAGCTCCGTCGAGTACATCGTGATCCCCGATGATACCTCGGCCGTCATCGCCTTCCAGAACGGCGAGCTCGACTACTTCGAGGACGCCCCGCTGTCCGCCTGGAAGGAATTGTCCAAGACCGCCGGGGATAACGGCAAGCTCATCAAGGGCAACAACATCATGTTCATGGCGGTGAACCCCCTGTCCCCCGGCAAGAAGATGCTCGCCAACCTCAAAGTCCGCCAGGCCATCTTCTACGCGATCAACAAGCACGACATCAACCTCGCCGTTTGCGACGGTCTTGGCGCCGAGGCCACCCAGTACATGCCCGCCGAGTATGTGCCCACCTCTCCGGCGGCCGGCTTCAAGACCTACCCCTTCGACCCTGGGATGTCGAAGAAGCTGCTCGCCGAAGCCGGCTATCCCAAGGGACTCGATGTCGGCACCATCCTGACCTACGGCAGCTCCACCTCCAACAACTCCAAGATGGCTCAGGTCCTCCAGGCCAACCTCGCCAATGTCGGGATCACCGCCGCAGTGAGCGTGATGGAGGCCTCGATCGTCACGCCCAAGCTCTACGCCCAGGATTATGATATTTGCATTTTCAACGACTCCGGAAACTACGACTTCAACAACATCAGACAGCAGGTACATAGCGAGTCCAAGGGCATGTATGTCATAAATTACAAGGGTAGCCCCTTCAACTGGAAGCGTCTTGAGGAACTCGTTGACCTGGGCACCACCGCCACGGACACCGCCAAGCGTCGTG
>JANXQX010000207.1 GCA_025353305.1 Holophagaceae bacterium | reverse complement strand
TTTCCCAATCCTGATCATTTCTGCTTCTCCTTGCCGAAGACCAGCGATTCCGGTTGCCGCTCCAAGGTGTCCGCCAACTCCCGCAGCGCCCGCGAGGCCTTGGTGAATTCCTCCAGGGCCTGATGCAGATCCTGCTGGACCGGCGAGTCCGCGTGCAGGGTCTTTTCCAGGGTGGCCAAGGTGGCCTGGGCCTGGGCCATGGTGGCCTCGGCCTTGGGCGCCGTCTCTTTGTCGAGGCGCGCCATCAAGGCGTTGGTCTGCGCCAGCGTGTCTTTCAGCATGGGGATGGCCGCCCGGAGTTCAGCCACCATGTTCTCCAGGGGCAGCTTCTGCAACTGCCCGGCAAAGCTGGCCAGGTTGTCCAGCATGACGGTCATGGTGGAAGGCATGGTTGGTATCTCTGGGTACTTGCCGTAGCGGCCCAGGCCGCGCACTGGGGCCTTGGGGTGGAAGCTGAGATCCACGAACATGCTGCCCGTCAGCAGTGACGCCGGCTTGAGCTGAGCCCGCAGGCCACGCTTCACCAGCTGCTCGATCACGACACCGGTGGGCGTCGCGTCGCCGATCACCGTGAAGCGCTCGGGCTCCAGGGCGATCAGTACGGGAATCTTGCCTTCCAGGGTTTTGGTTTGGAATTCCAGTTTGAAGTCCTCAACCTCGCCGACCTTGATGCCCTGGTACTCCACCGGCGCACGACGCACCAGACCGCGCACCGAGTCGTTGAAATTCACCACGTAGTAGTGGCGGTTGCGGATGACCTTCTCGCTGATGGCGTCATGATTGGCATAGAGGGTGAAGATATGGCCCTTGGCCACTTTCCCGCCACCCTCCAGGCTTTCGGGGTTCTCGAACGAGATGCCACCCAGCAGCACGTCCACCAGGGAGTCCGACCGCAGGCGGAGACCGGTGGCATCCATGGAGACGTCCACGCTCCCGGCGTCCCAAAAGCGTGTCTCGGTGCGCACCAGGGCATCGTAAGGCGCTTTGATGAAGGCCTTGATGGTCACCGATTTCCCATCTTTGTCCAGGTCGAAACCCGCCACCTCGCCCACCCGGATCTGGCGGTAGTGCACCGGCGAGCCTATGTTCAGCGAACCCACCTTCTCGGCCTGCAGAACCACCAGGATGCCTGGCAGGCGTGCGGTGAGGAGGCCAGGGGTCTCGAGGCCGGTGAAGTCGTGCTCAACACGGTCGCCCTCCACCGGCTGGCCGGGATCCATGGCGATGTAGGCGCCAGACAGCAACGTGCCCAGGCCCGAGATGCCGGTGCTGCCGATGCGCGCGCGGACGATCCAGAAACGGCTGTTGCTGGACAACAGGGACGTGGCTTCCTTGCTCAGTTCCGCGGTGACCACGACGTGCGCAAGATCCTTGCTCAAGCCCAGGGCCGTCACCTTGCCGACCTCGACATCCTTGCAGCGGAGCCGGGTCTGGCCGGCTTCCAGCCCCTCGGCCCCGAGGAAGGTGATGGTGATGGCCGGGCCTTTGGACGTATAGGCCCGCACCGCCATCCAGGATCCGATGAGGGCCGCCACAATGGGCAGCAGCCACACCATGGAGGGACGCCAGCGCGTCAGGATCTTTGGCGTCGGCGCCTCGCTGCCAGGCACAGAATCGGGAGCGGGATCGGGGGCGGGAGTGTGCACGGGCTCATCCATTGGCAGGTTCCAGTGAATCCCAGACCAGCCGGGGGTCGAAACTGTGGGCTGCGACCATGGTGGCCACCACCAGCAGCGCGAAAGCGACAGAGCCCGGACCCGGCGCGATGGAGGCCAGGTTCCCGAGTTCCACCATCGCCACCATGAGGCTGACCACGAAGATGTCCACCATGGACCAGCGTCCCACAAATTCGGTGAGGCGGTAGAGGCCTGCCCGACGTTCAGGGCTCCATTCGGAGCCTGCGTGTTCGGCCACCAGAAGGAAGGTCAGGACCGTGATCTTCATGATGGGCACCACCACGCTGGCGATGAAGATGATCAGGGCCAGAGGCCACTGGCCGCTGCGCGCGAAATACACGGTGCCGCCGATGATGGTGTCCTCCTGCACCCGGCCCAAGCTTACTACCCGCATCACCGGCAGCACATTAGCCGGGATGTAGAGGATCACCGCCGTGGCCAGCAGGGCCCAGGTGCGTTCCCGGCTGCCAGGCTTGCGGCTATGCAGGGTCGCCCCGCAGCGTGTGCAGTTGTGGTTCTTTCCCTGGACCGCCAGGCGCCCACAGGATCCGCAGGCCACCAGGGCGGCCTGCCTGGCCGTGCGGGCGCCGGCCGGGACGGGAGGCGTGGCCGGAGCCGTGTCCAAGTCCTCCCAGACCGCATCGGGATCCAGGGATGAAAGGGCCGCCGCCACGGCGATGATGAAGGCCCCGAGTGCGTAAAGGGAGGGCCCCGGCATGATCGCGGCCATCTTGGCCAGTTTCACATAGCAGACGAAGATGCCCAGCACGAAAACCTCAGCCATGCCCCAGGTCTCGAACAGTTCGGCCAGACGGAACAGCCGCCCGGTCCAGAGGGTCCGCCATCCCCATCGGATTTGGAGCAGTACAAAGGCGGTGCCCACGATGTGCACGGCCGGGGCCAAGATCACCGTGGTGATGAGGATCGCCGAAAGCCAGGGCCAGCCTAGCTCCGCCAACAGTGCCGCAGAGCCCGGAATGGTCGCCGCGGTCACGACCCCGTGGAGGCGCAGCGATAAAATCGGGTAGGCATTGGCCAAGGCGAAAAAAATGATGGCTGCCAGGTAGAAGGCCAGGGCCCTGTCCCGGGAAGCGTGGCTGCCCCGCCGGAGCACCGCACCGCACCGCACGCACAGCGCGACGCCACCCCGAGGTGGGACCATGGCCCGGTGCAGCAAATCGCACCCAGGGCAGGCCTGAAGCGGCGCATTGATCAAACCAAGCCTCCGGTCGTTGGCCAATAAGAACCTGCCGGGCTCGGAGTGGCGGAAAGGCCTCGGAGTGCTTGCATGTGGGTCCTGGGCAGAGTTTTGGGGGATGCAGGAAATTGGGGGGCTGGGAAATAGATTAGTTCACCTGTCCGCTCTGCTGCTACGCCTGGTTAATCAACCGCCTTCTCAAGCGTCACGACGATCCCATTCAGGGCGGCATTCCCGGACACTGCATCGATCTCCTGATCGTCTGTGAGATCGTTCACGCTGACCCCTGCATGTTGCGCCGCGATCTGCAAACGGATTCCCTCGCGGTGGTGTCCCCAGCCGTGGGGAATGCTCACCACGCCGGGCATGATGTCCTGGGAAGATTGCACCTCGATGAGCGCTGCACCGGTTCGCGATGCCACCCGGGCTTTTGCTCCCGATTGGATGCCGAGCCGCGCCAAGTCAGCGGGATGCGCCAGCAGCGTGGCGCGGTCCCTGCCCCGCACCAGCCGGTCGAAATTGTGCATCCATGAATTGTTGCTGCGCACCTGCCGGCGGCCGATCAAGGCCATTTGGCCCGGCGGCGCCTCGGCGAGCAGCGCGCCCTGAGTCTGGATGAGGGCTTCCAGCAATCGCCTGGGCGCGCAGTGGATGCATTTGTCTTCGGTCATCAAACGCTCCGGGAAACTCGGCACGAGCGGGCCCAGATCAATGCCGTGCGGGCTGTCTTTCAGTTTTTTCAGCGAGAGCATGCGCGCGTCTGCCATGCCGTAGGGGCCGCTTTGCAGGCCGAAGTCGAGCATCACAGGCGGCGGGAAGATAGGTTTCAGGTCCTGGCCGGTCTTTTGCGCGAAGGCCTCCGCAAGCCGTTCCAGGATTTCCCAATCGTGCAGCGAACCCTCGGGCTTGGGCAGCGTCGCCGCGCTGTATCGGGCTACATTCCGCACCGCGAGAAGGTTGAAAATAAGATCGTAGTGATCATGCTCCAGCGGCGAGGTGGAAGGCAGGATGACATCGGCAAAACGCGTGGTTTCGTTGATGTACAGGTCCAGCGAAACCATGAACTCGAGCCCTCCCAACCCGAGTTCAAGCTGCGGGCCGTTGGGGGTGGAAAGCGCCGGGTTGCCGGCGATGGTGATGAGTGCCCTCACCTGCCCGGCCCCCGGCGTGAGCAGCTCTTCGGCCATGACCGAGACGGGCAGCTCACCGTTTACTTCTGGCCGTTTTCGCACGCGGCTTTCCCACCGGCCGTAGCTGCCGGCCTTTGTTCCCGCCAGCACGTCCACCGCGGGCCTGGTGACCAGCGACCCGCCCACGCGGTCGAGATTGCCTGTGACAATGTTGAGCAACTGGATGGCCCACTGGCACAGCGTGCCGTAGGGCTGGGCGGAAACCCCCAGGCGGCCGTAACAGGCGGCCCGAGGCGCTGCCGCGAAGTCGCGCGCGATGCGGCGGATGGCATCGGCCCCGATGCCGGTCGCACGCGCCGCAGCTTCGGGGGTGAAGGGTGTGACGGCTTCACGCACCTGGTCGAGCTCCATGAGCATCGGGGAAAGGCGCCCTGGTTGCGCGAGCTTCTCGTCGAATATCGTGTGGAGCAAGGCGAAAAGGAATGCGGCATCAGTGCCAGGACGGATGAAGTGATGCTCGTCGGCCACACGTGCGGTTTCAGTGCGACGCGGGTCCATCAGGACGAGCTTGCCGCCGCGCCGTTTGAGTTCCTTCAAGCGATTCGCCACGTCGGGAACGGTCATCATGCTGCCGTTGGAGGCCAGGGGGTTGGCGCCAAGCATGAGCAGGTGATCGGTCTCGTCAATGTCGGGAATCGGAATCATGAGCTGATGGCCGTACATCCAGAAGCACACCAGTTGATGCGGAAGCTGATCGGTCGAGGTGGCGGAAAAGCGGTTGTGGGTTTTCAAGAGGCCCAGGAAATGGTTGCTGTGGGTCATCAACCCGAAGTTGTGCACGCTGGGGTTGCCCTGGTAACTGGCGATGGAATTGTTGCCGTGGAGGGTTTGAATCGCGGCTAGCCGGGAGGCGACGAGGTCTATGGCTTCATCCCAGCCGAGGCTGACCCATTCACTTTTGGCACCGTTTCCCATGCGTCTGACTGGGCCGCGCAAACGATCCGGGTCGCTCTGTATATCCATCAGGGCAACGGCCTTGGGGCAAATGTGACCGCGGCTGAACGGGTCCTCCCGGTCCCCTTTGATGCTGACCACCTGGCCTTCAGCAACGACAATCTCAAGGCCGCAGATGGCCTCGCATAGATTGCAGGCGCGATGGAGGAGCCTGTCTGCTGAGGGAGTGTCGGCCAATCGCGGCTCCAGAAAGGAAGGGCGGATTCAAACGCTCCATTCTGACCTGAGGGGTGCCTGCTGCGTTGTATTTCGCCATGCACCGTTGAGCATCAACTTCTGCCTGGGCTCGGACCGACCCCTTTGCGCAACCGGACTCTCTGGAAGCATGAAATGCGCCAGCATTCCTGAGTTCTCACCGGAGGGTGTCCTGCACCGAACGCCGGAGGGCCACGAGGGTGAGATCGTCGCCCCGGGGCGGCAGAACCAGGTGAGCCTGTGGAGATCCTGCTGGGTGGAATGGGAAAGGATGAATGATCATAAAGCGCAGGGTATCTTGCAGGGCCAACCATCATTGCTTGACCGGCAGCACTCAATGGCGTATCCCATAGGCGGCCCTCCCTATGATTGGACAGACTATTTCGCATTACCGGATCCTCGAGAAACTCGGCGAGGGGGGTATGGGTGTGGTCTACATGGCCGAGGACCTCAAGCTGGGGCGGCAGGTGGCCCTCAAGCTGCTCCCGGCACTGGCCACCACCAATGAGGAAGCCCGGCAGCGCTTCATCCAGGAGGCCAGGCACGCCTCGAGTCTGGATCACCCGAGCATCTGCGCCATCCATGCCATCGAGGAGACCTCCGAGGGGGGGCTCTTCATCGTGATGGCGCTTTGTGAAGGCCGCAGTCTCCGCGAGTGTCTGCACGAGGGGTCGCTTTCCCTGGAAAGGGCCGTGAAAATCCAGCTGCAGATACTAGCGGCGCTGGGACACGCCCACGCTCGCGGCCTGGTGCACCGGGACATGAAGCCGGCGAATGTCATGGTGAACGACAGGGATGAAGTGAAGGTGGTGGACTTCGGCCTGGCCAAGGTTGCGGGCTCTGAAGGCCTCACCCGCACAGGCATCGTGATGGGTACAGCCCAGTACCTCAGCCCTGAACAGGTGGGTGGAAAACCTGTGGATCCCCGGAGCGACCTCTGGTCCGCGGGCATGGTGTTCTACCAGATGCTCACGAACCGCCCGGCTTTCCAGGGGGATGGCATCGAGGCCACGTTGGCGGCGATCCTCCACGCCGAGCCGGAGCCGCCCTCCACCCTCGTCCCAACCCTGCCCCGGTCCCTGGACACGATCATGGCCACGGCCCTGCAGAAGGATCCCCAGCACCGCTATCCCAACGCGGAGAGGTTCCGCGAGGCCCTCCTGGCCATGGACAGCGACGCCACCGCCACACTCCCCCTCACGCTGGGCAAGTGGTGGTCGCGGGACCGGAACTCTCCCCACCCCAAGCCCACGGCGGCACACCGTTGGAGGTGGGCGGGCGGCGCGGTGGCCGGGATCCTGCTTCTTAGTGTGGGCTACCTGATGATCCAGCGATTCCGCAAGCCTGTGGTCCTCCATGAGAACAAGGTGGCGGTGGCCCTTTTCGAGAATCGCACCGGGGATCCGGCGCAGGACCTGCTGGGCCGGCTGGCGGCGGAGCGCGTTTCAGAGGCCATCGCCCAGACCGGGGCGGCGGAAACCGTGCCGCTCATCGCTTCATTACCTTTGGCGGACACGGAGGATCCATCCGGCTCCGAGGCGCTCAGGCTCTTTGCAGAGCGGACCGGTGCGGGTCTCATCATCACCGGCGCCTATCAGGTCGCCGGCGATGAATTGCAGGTCCAGGCCCGGCTGTTCGACGCGAACCTCAGGAAAGTGGTGGCCCTCGTCAAACCCGAAATTGGTCCGAGAAGCCACCCGGACGAGGTGCTCGGCGCCGTGGCCCAACGCCTCGCCAGCGGGGTTGCGGGGCGCATCCTTGATCCCTATCTGGACCCGGAGCGGGTGGTGATCCCGCCGAAATATCCCGCCTATCGGGAATGGCTCGTGGGCTGGGAGCTGTACTGGAATTCCCGTCCCGGCGCCCAGGAGCGATTTGAGACGGCGGCCCAGCTCGATCCAGAACTGGTGGTGGGGAGGGCGGCCATCGCCTTCATCCGCTTCCAACAGGGGGACTTTGATGGGGTGCGGGCCCAGCTCGCGCTGCTGGACCAGTCCATGGACCGCATGAACACCCTCGATCGCAGCATGGTCGAGAATACCCGCGCCTGGCTGGAGGGCCACCACGAAGCCGCCCTCGGCCCCATCCGGGAAGCTGCCCGGTTGGCTCCGGGGAGTCCCCTGGTGAACCACCAGCACGCCTACACGGCGCTCTACACGAATCATTGCGCGGAGGCGGTCGCCGCCGCCACCCGTCCCATCCACTGGGAGAAGATGGTCAACGCCCGGGTTCCCGTGGGGGCCGATACGGGCGCCATCCTGGCCTGGTCCTATCACCTGCTCGGGCAATACGACCAGGAGCTGGAGTCCGCCCGGAAGACGCTTGAGGTCTATCCGGAAAGCGCGAAGGTCAAGGCCCACCGGGCCTGGGCCGCGGTCGGCCTGGGCCGCACCGAGGAGGCGGAGGGCCTGGCGAGAGACCTGATCACCCAGTCCCCCGATAGCGCACTGGAGGTCGCCATGGACCTGAGGCTCCACGGCCACGCTGAGGCGAGCAAGCACCTGGCGGGTGAAGTCCACGCATCCATCCAACGGAAGCTGGACACCGAAACGAATTCCGAAGTTCTCCAGTTCCTGCGAATGGAGAGCCTCTATCTGGCCGGTCGGCTGGTGGAATCCCAGGCCGCGGCCGAAGCGATCCTGCGGCTGAATCCCAACCAACTCGATACGCTATGCCGGAAAGGAATCGTCGCTGCTGATTTGGGAAAGGTTGAGGAGGCGCGGACCGTCATGGCTCAACTCGCGCGGCTGCCCCGGAAGGACAAGCTGGGCCGGGTCTCCCTGATGCAGGCCCGCATCCTGAGCCGCCTGGGGGAAAGGGAGCAAGCACTCGCCCTCCTGCGCGAAGCCACTTCCGAAGGCCAGAACCTGGGCAATGCCCGTCACATGGATGTGGCCTTCGAGACAATGAAAGGATACCCGCCCTTCGACGAATTCATCCGGCCGAAGGAATAGGGAAGCCGCCGAAACGCTCATTCCAAAGCGCGCAGTCTCGTACCAGGAATCACCTCCAGACCGAATCGGGTCCAAAGCACCTCAAACAGTTCGGCGTCTTCCAGTTCGCGAGTTTCCGGCTCGGACCCGCGGCTGGTCACCAAGGTCCGGTTCCGCAGGACGTACCTGGCTTCGGGTGTCGGCAGCTGGGCCGTCAAAGTCGTCACGAACCTGGACTGGGGGTGGGTGCTGGTGTACCAATTGGCCACCACGAAATCGATGGGCGCGCGAGCTTCGGGCACGAAGGCGTAAAGATCGAACCAACCCTCCCTCCGGAGGCTCTGCAAAACCAGCAGGTTTCCTTCGGGGACCACCCGGCAGGTGGCCAGGAACTGGGTATGCTCAGCGCCATCCATCGGCACCGGGTGCAGCAGGCCCTCGCCCCCGAAGCCCACATCACAGAGGAATTCAGCGCCCCCGACGCCGACCAGGAGCAGCATGTGCGTGCGGGCCATCTCCACCACATTGCCGAAGCGCACCCTGGCTTCACAGGGCCTCGGGTTGAAGCCGAGGGTCTTCAACGCGGCCTGGAAAAGCGTGTTCTGCTCAAAGCAGTAACCACCCCGCCTGCGGCGCACCAGCTTGTCTTGCAGCGAGGCCAGATCCAGGTGGATGGGCAGTCCCATCTGGATGTCCAGATTCTCGAAGGGGATGGAAACGGCATGGGCCAAATGGAGGTCCCGCAACGTCTCGGCGGTCGCATCCAGCTTTCCGCCATAGCCTATCCGGGCGAGATACGCTTCAAGATTGAATTCAGCTTCCATGACCATCCTTCAGGAAAGGCTGGCACCCTCCTTATCGCCCACCATACCTGGTACTTGCAGGTGCCCGGGAACGAGGGTAGCGCCATCCATGCTCAGGCGGGCGAGCCAATCCGATTCGCATGGCCTGGAGCGTGGTGGCCGCACCTGTTGGAAGACCGCCGCAGCCCAGCGCCACCCGAAAACCATCGGAGCAGGGCTGCGTTGTTCCGCGGTCTGGTGAGTTGATGACTGGTTCAGGACCAACGGAAAGGGCCGCTTTCGCGGCCCTTTCCCTTGGTTTGTGCGATCTACTTCCCTGACAGTTCGTCAGCCAGCGCACCGGCGCCGTAGACCTTTTTCAGAGATTCCATGATGGCCCGGGCGTCCACGCTCACGGCGCGATTCACCTTTTCATCGTAGAAGTAACGGCCGGGCAGGCTCTCGATGTTGCCATCGAAGATGAGGCCCACGAGTTCGCCCTGCTTGTCCACCACCGGCGAACCGGAATTGCCGCCGATGATGTCGAGGGCATGCACGAAGTCCAGTGGCGTGCTCATGTCCACATCCTTCTGGTGCTCGATCCACTTGGGCGGCAACTCCCAGGCACCGCGTTCGGCCGTCGGCCCCCAACCCCAGGCACGGTCATAGAGTCCGGCCAGGGTGGTGAAGGGCTGCACCTTGGTGCCATTGGCCCCGTAGCTGCGCACGTCGCCGTAGGTGAGGCGCAAGGTGAACGTCGCGTCAGGGTAGGTCTCCTTCCCATAGGCAGAGAAGCGGGCGCGGGCGATGCGCCCACCCTGCTCCTCGATCACCGCGTTCACCCTTTCTTCCTGGTTCTTGCGGGTGGCGCGCTCGATGGGATCGAGCTTTTTCGCGAGCATGATCATGGAATCGGTGCTGGCGTCGATGGCCTTCTGCCCGCCCTCCATCAGTTCCTTGCGCGCGGCCGGATCGCTCAATTTAGAGCCTTCCACCGCCCCCTTCGCCACTTCGGCCGGGCTCTTGCCACCGAGCATCGCCTTGACGAAGGGGTGGTCGGGGCCGAGCTGTTCCTGGGCTTCCTTCAGGCCATCGGTGAACTGGGCGGTCTCCAGTTCACTATAGAAGGGCCGCTTGATGCCCATCTGCGTCTTCATAGCTGGCAAGCGGGCGTCCTTGAATTGCGGCAGCCGTTTTTCGTCGGGCAGAGCGGCCTCCAAGTGCATACGCACCAGGGTAAGCGCGGAGCCCAGCAGGGACGAACCCCGCGTGTTCACGAAGGTCAGATCCTTGAACATGTCCATCTGCACCGCTTCAACGGCCTCGATCTTGGCCCAGGCTTCCTTGGCGTACGCGAGCTTGGGATCCGCTTCGACCTTGGCCTTGAGATCCTGCTCGGCCTTCTCGATCCGAGCCATGGCCTCCTTGTCCTTGAGTCCCGACCAGTAGCCGGTGATGGCTTTCTGGGAATTCTGGAGGCCGAAGATCTGGGTATTCACCTGCCGGGCGTTCTCGGACCCAAGCGCCGCGTAGTCTTCCAGCACCTTGATGCGCCGGGCAAGGCCCTTGAGCTGGGTCGGGGAGGAGATATCCCCTGCAAAAGCCATCTGGGCATGGGTCTGCAGGCGCGCGGTGGAACCGGGATGGCCCGCCACAAAGGTGAGATCGCCGGCCTTCAGCCCGCCGTTGGTCCATTTCAGGTTTGCGGGCGGCGTGTAGGGTTTGCCGTTTTCATAGACACGGAAAATGGAGAAGTCGATGTCGTGGCGGGGGAACGTGAAGTTGTCGGGATCGCCGCCGAAGAAGGCGATCTGCTCTTCCGGCGCGAACACCAGGCGCACGTCGTCGTGCTTCTTGTAGCTGTAGATCCAGTATTCGCCGCCCTGGTAGAGGTTCACCTGCTCGCAGTGCTGGCCGG
>JANXQX010000185.1 GCA_025353305.1 Holophagaceae bacterium | reverse complement strand
TTTCAAAAAGAAAGATTTCACCGCCAAGACGCCAAGCACGCCAAGAAAAACCAAACCCGACCGCTCTGGATTGGAGCTGAAAATTGCTTCGCGGGGACTCACAGTGACTGCGGGCTCAAAGCCCGCAAATTTAGACGGCTCGGCGGCGGCCCCACGCACCAGTGTAGCCCGTGCCGGCCCGTCTGAATTCCATCCGCGGAGCTAGCACATGACTCCTGTCTTGGCTTTCTTGGCACCCTTGGCGTCTTGGCGGTGAGTCATATTCTACACGGTAGAACGCGACTAGGTTTCACTCCCGGTCGCCCTTTCTGACGCGGTCCATTTCGCGCTTGCTTTCGCGTTCTTTCAGGGCTTCGCGCTTGTCACCCTGGGTCTTGCCGCTGGCCAGGGCGATCTTCACCTTGATGATGTTTTTTTCATTCAGGTAGATGGCCAGCGGGATGATCGTGAAGCCCTTGCGGACTGATCGGGACAGGATCTTCTCGATCTCCGCGCGATTCATCAGGAGCTTGCGGGGGCGCAAGGGATCGTGGTTGGAATCGGTGCCGAATTTGTAGGGCGAGATGTTGGCCTGCTTGAGCCACAGTTCGCCGTCCTGGGCATCCACGTAGGCATCCTGCAACTGGCCATGGCCTCCGCGCAGGGCCTTCACTTCCGTGCCCAGCAAGGCGACACCCGCCTCCCACGTATCCTCGATGTGATAGTCATGGAATGCTTTGCGATTGCGTACTAAGTCTTCACCCATCCATCCAGTCTAGGTCATCCTCAGATCCATACTTCCCTGGAGGTATCCCAATGTGCAAGCCCCGCACCGCGCCCGTCCTGCTTCGCACCCTCCTCTCGATCGCCTGCCTGCAGGCCACGACCCAGACCTATGACCCAAGCCTGTTCGCGGGCCTGAAGTGGCGCAGCATCGGGCCCTTCCGGGGCGGGCGCACCGTGGCGGTGTCCGGCATTCCCAAACAGCCAAATGTCTTCTTCATGGCCCCGAATAACGGCGGCGTGTGGAAAAGCACCGATTTTGGCCACACCTGGAAGCCGATCTTCGATGGCCAGCCCACGGGGTCCATCGGCGCCCTGGCGGTGGCGCCTTCCAACCCCGACATCATCTACGTGGGGAGCGGCGAGGGCCTGCAGCGGCCCGATCTCAGCACCGGCGACGGCATCTACAAGTCCAACAATGGCGGCAAGACCTGGAACCATCTCGGTCTGCGCGATGGCCAGCAGATCGGGAGCATCATTGTCGACCCTGGAAATCCTGATCGCCTCTTCGTGGCGGTGCTGGGCCATCCTTACGGGGCCAACACCGAACGCGGGGTTTTCCGGTCGCTGGATGGCGGCAAGTCCTTCGAAAAAGTGCTCTACAAGGATGAGAACACCGGCGCGATCTCCCTGGCGTTCGATCCGGCGAATCCGCAAATCATTTACGCGGATTTGTGGGCCGCCCGTCAGGCTCCATGGGAGAACGGCGCCTTCACCGGCCCCCACAGCGGACTCTACAAGTCCCCGGATGGCGGTGCCTCCTGGCATCCGCTGACCAAGGGATTGCCTACGTTCGCGCAAGGGCTCAGCCGCATCGGTTTCGCCATCGCGCCGAGTGATGCCAGGCGGATGTATGCCCAGGTGGAGTCGAAAGAAGGCGCCGGGACCTACCGCTCCGGGGATGCCGGCGAATCATGGGCGCAGGTGAACAAGGAACCTCGCATCCATGACCGTGGTGATGATTTCGCCGAGATCCAAGTGGATCCTGCGAACCGCGATCTGGTCTATGCCGTCAACACCAGCTTCTACCGTTCAACGGATGGGGCAAAGTCCTGGACCGCCATCAAGGGGGCGCCCGGCGGCGACGACTACCACAACATCTGGATCAATCCTGAAAATCCAAAAATCATCCTGCTGGGCGTCGATCAGGGCGCGACGCTCACTGTCAATGGCGGCGACACTTGGAGCAGCTGGTACAACCAGCCCACAGCGCAGTTCTACCACGTGATCACCGACAACCGGTTTCCGTATTGGGTCTACGGGGGCCAGCAGGAAAGCGGTTCCGTGGGCATCAGGAGCCGCTCTGACCATGGCGCGATCTCCTTCCGGGATTGGCAGCCCGTGGGCGTGGAAGAGTACGGCTACGTAGCGCCGGACCCTCTGAATCCCGACATCATCTATGGAGTGGGGGCCGGTCGCGCCTCGCGCTTCGATTTCCGCACAGGCCAGACGCAGGATGTCTCGCCGGATCCACTGAAGCGGAAATCCAGGTACCTGCGCACCACCCCGATTATGTTCTCGCCGGTGGATCCGCACGTGCTCTACCTGGCCGGAAATGTACTGTTCAAGACCAGGAACGGGGGGCAGACCTGGGAAACCATCAGTTCCGATCTCTCACGAACGGACCTGCCCACGCCGGCAAATGTGGGTGTCTACTCGAATACCCAGGACGCCGTGATCCAGCGCCGTGGCGTCATCTACGCCCTGGCGCCATCGTTCAAGGACCTCAATCATCTTTGGGCAGGGACGGACGATGGCCTGATCCACACCACGTTCGATGGCGGCAAGACCTGGCAGAACGTGACTCCGGCGGGCCTGGCGCCCTGGAGCAAGATCGCGCAGCTCGAGGCGTCGCATTTCACTGAACAGACCTGCTACGCCGCCGTGAACACGCTGCGGCTGGATGATCTGCGGCCCCACATCTACCGCACCCGGGATGGCGGCAAGTCATGGCAGCACATCACCGAAGGGCTGCCGATGGGCACCATCGTGAACACCGTGCGCGAAGATCCCGAGCGCCAGGGCCTGCTGTTCGCGGGTACCGAGCAGACGGTTTTCGTGAGCTTCGACGATGGCGACCATTGGCAGACCCTCCGCCAGAATCTGCCCGCGACCTCCATCCGCGATCTCGTCATCCATGGCGATGACATCGTAGTGGGCACCCATGGCCGCTCCTTCTGGATCCTCGATGACATCACGCCGCTGCGGCAATTCGCCCCGGAGCTGACGAAGGCTCCGGCGTTCCTTTTCAAGCCCCAGGTCGCGACCCGCGTGCGCTGGAACATGAATACCGATACGCCGCTTCCGCCCGAGGAACCGGTGGGCCAGAACCCGCCGGATGGGGCGGTGCTCGATTACTTGCTGAAGGAAGACATCAAGGGCGAGGTGAGCTTGGTGATTGATTTCGGATTATCCCGCAGCATGGTCTTTTCGAGTTCCGACACGCCCGACCCCGTGAATGCGGATGACCTTAACAAGCCCACCTACTGGCTCCGCCCGGCCCAGACCATCTCCACCAAGGCCGGGGGGCACCGCTTCGTGTGGGACCTCCATCTCCAAGCACCACGCGCCCTGGAACGCGACTATCCGATTTCTGCGGTGATTCACGATACGTGGGAAGAACCCCGTGGCGCCTGGGTCTTGCCGGGCACCTACACGGCCAGGCTCCTGGTCAACGGCCAGAAAGTTGCCTCCAAACCGTTTGTGGTGCGGATGGATCCACGAGTCAAAATACCCTCATCAGAGCTTCAGCGGCAATTTGATCTGTCGGTGGCCTGCATGAACGGCATGACCCGGACCTGCAAAGCCATCGAAGCCCTGAAGGCCATGAAATCCACCGACCCCGAATTCACAACACTGGAGTCGGACTTCACCAAGCTTCACGGCGACATGGCCCGCCTGCTGGAGCTTTTTCAAAGCGCCGACGTGAATCCCACTGCTCAGGCCATCACGGCGGAACGCGAAGCCCAGCAAAGGCTCACAACGCTGACTAATAGGTTCGATGAGCTGAAAAAGGCGACGCACTAGACCCAGCCGATCTTGACTACTTTCGGTTCAGCTGAAATTCGAGGCAAGAATATCAGCCATGGATTTTCAGGATATTCACCGATTTGAAAATCAAATACTGGACTTCCAGGATTTGCATTCAGGGCAGCCTTTAAGACACGTCTGATCCTTGGCTAATCGGTTTTTCAGATCACTTCCACCGGCCCATCGATCTCCGCATAGAGCGGATGGCTGAGGTAGCGTTCGCCGGTATCGCACAGCACCGCGACGACCGTCTTCCCTTCGCCCAATTCCGCGGCGATCTTCAGCGCCGCATGGACGATGGCGCCGGTGGAGATGCCCGAGAACAGGGCTTCTTCGCGGGTGAGGCGGCGGGCCATGGCGACTGCATCCTCGTAGCTCACATCTTCCACCCTATGGAACGCTTCCCGGTTGAGGATGCCCGGCACGAAATTCGGGCCGATGCCCTGGATCTTGTTGGGTCCCGGCGTGCCCTTGGTGAGGAGCGGCGAACTCTCGGGTTCCACCGCTACCACGAGAGTTCCCGGCTTCAGCTGCGCGAGCACCTCACCCACGCCCGTGATGGTTCCGCCAGTCCCCACGCCCGCGACGAAGGCATCCAGCTCGGGCACCTGATCCAGCAATTCAATGGCCGTGGTCTTGCGGTGCACGTCCGGATTCGCGGGGTTGTCGAACTGCCGCACGAGGAAATAATTGGCATCGCCTGCGGCGATCTCCTCGGCCTTGTCCACCGCGGCTTTTATGCCGCCCGCGCCGGGAGTCAGCACGATCTGCGCGCCGTAGGCCTTGACCAGCGCGCGGCGCTCCAGGGTCATGGTGTCGGGCATCACCAGCAGCGTGGGATAACCCTTGGCCGCGGCGATGAAGGCCAGGCCGATGCCCGTGTTGCCGGAGGTGGCTTCCAGGATCTTCATGCCGGGTTTCAGCGCGCCGCGGGCTTCCGCATCGAGGATCATGTTCAGGGCGATGCGATCCTTCACGCTGCCGCCGGGATTCGCGCTTTCCAGTTTCACGAAGACCGTGGCTGACCCTTTCGGCACCACGCGGTTCAGGCGCACGACCGGCGTGAAGCCCACCAGATCGTAGATGTGGTCGACGCGATTGGGTCGCTGCGGCATGTCTGTCTCCTTGAAGGTGCTACCAGGATACAAAGCCTACTTTATTGGTCAAGTACTAATGCGCCCTTGTTCAGTCCCGGAAATAGCTCAGGGGATCTCATAGACCGTCAGCGATTCCTTGATCCCACGCAGGGAAGCCTGCCTGGGTATCGCCTGGAGGCCCCGGTCCGCCATGAGCCTCGCCACGCTGGGGTTGGACACCACGGGCTCGGTGGTGAAGATGGTGTGCGACTGGGCCAGGCCCTGCACCCGGGCGGCGATGTTCACCGTCTGCCCGAAGTAGTCCAGCCGCTCGTTGAGCGTCACCGCCAGGCAGGGCCCTTCGTGCAGGCCGATTTTCAGCAGCAGGTCTTCCCGGTCCACGGGCTCGTTGAGCCGCCCCATGGCTTCCCGCATGCGGAGCGCCGCCTTGAGCCCCCGTTCAGGCGTGGGGAAGGTGGCCATCACCGCATCGCCGATGGTCTTCACCACCGAGCCGGATTCCGCGGCCACCACCTCGTTCAGCACACGGAAATGGGCGCGGACCAGGTCATAGGCCACCAGGTCCCCCACCCTTTCATAAAGCTCGGTGGAGCCCTTCAGGTCGGTGAAGAGGAAGGTCAGGCTCGTGATCTTCAGTCGCTGATTGATATCGAGAGTGTCGGCCCGGTACAGGTCCCGGAAAGTCTGGCGGGTGAGCAGGTCCTTGGCGGTGAGGAAGCGCCGCCGGTGGCCCAGCAGATCGTGCAGCTGGTCATTGGCGATGAAGATCCCGGGCAGCACCCGGTGATCCGTCTGGTTCTCCAGGGTCAGCCGCAGCGGGCCCGGCCGCAGTTGCAGCGTGCCCGTGGGCGCACTGGCATCGTTGAACACCACCGTCAGGTCCTGCCGCTCGCGGGTGGGTTCGCCCTGGACATCGATAAACGTCGCCGAGTGGGTGACCGGGTCGAACACGATGAGGAATTGCTGGGGGAGTTGCACGTTGAGGATGCACTTTCCCCGGGGCGGGATTTCATCGGCATCCAGGATCACCGAATCCAGCAGTTCCTTGTAGGCCGCGCCTTCCGGCAGGCAGATGCCCGAGCTCCAGAAATTCTGGCGGTAGAAATCCCACATGGGCAACGACTGGGGATCGTGGGCGGCGATGCGGCGGACGCCGGGGCTCACCGTGAAGCTCACTTCCACCATTTCGTCCAGGGTGGGCTCATAGCCCCCGGCGCACAGGGCGCAGTAGTAGGTGGCCTTGTCCACGGACTTGAGGCTGGCCGAGGCCTCCAGCACGCCCCCGCAGCCGGGGCAGAGCAGATTCCAGGAAAGGTCGAAGAGGCCGAGGTGGGAAGCGTGGACGAAGGCGTCCACCGCCAGCCCTTCGTCGATGCCGTTGTGAGCGGCAAACTCGTAGGCGTTCACGCGGCACAGGCCGGCATCCTCGCCTTCCAGCACCAAGCGCTCGATGGCTTGAGCGGCATGCGCGCCCTGGGGGCCGACCACCTGCCGGAGGAGGGTGAATCTTGAGGCTGCGTCGCTCACGCGCTTTAGTCTACGCCCTGATATCGATTTGCTTCAAAACAGACGAATGAAAAGACCACGCGGAGGGCAGCGGAGAGGCTGAGGGGAGCGGAGCAATCTTGCTTTTCTGACAATTATATTTGAAATGGGTTGCCCTGTTTTGATGGTCCCATTCCTGGGCATTCGGGGGCAGGCGCAGCCTCAGAAGCTGGCCAGCCCGCTCTGCCTGCCATCCATGCACCGTATCCAGTATGGAGGCTCCAGTCTTCCAAGCCTGCAAGGGCGAGGCCGTCCCCGCCACTAGAACAGCCATTAAGGCGGAGAAGACAACCCGGCCCCTCACAGCTTCTCCCCTTCCTTCAGGTGGCCCAAATTAATGCACTGCCAGTCACTACATCGCCGACTGTCGTCTTTCTTTTCAAGTTCGATCGGATCCAGGTCGTTTTCGTTACGATATGGTCCATCTCCCCCTACCTTGTGGAATAGATACAACGGTCTACCAGGAGCCTCAACCACGGCCAAGCCCAGGTGACGGGCATAGCGGTTAATATCCCTAACTACATTGCTTGTCCCGACCGGATCTGGGTCCCGGCTGGTGGCCCTCAAACCTCCGAATTGCGTAAAATCAGGATATATAGTCTTCTTATAGTATTTCCTGAATAGCTTTTCGATGCTCTCGTAGAAGGTGTCAAAACCATCCATGTCTGGGTAATCATGACCCATGTGGAATCTATACTTGTGTTCGTGCCACCAAACCGTGGGAGCGAAACAACCAAACGAAGTTAGGTCTTTCTCCGTCCACCCCTTGGTGTTGAACACCACGTTCAGGTCGCGGTCCACCATCCGCAGCAGCATTTCTTGGCTCTTTGGGAACCTGCTGTTGAATTCCACCACCATATCCCACCGTTTCGCGCCCTGCTCGCCAATGAAACCCATGCGGGTGCCCTTGAAGCGTAGGGCCATGTCGAAATAGGAAGCCATCAAACTGTCCTGGTCTTCGGAGTTCCAGATCCCGATCATGAAATTCCGTTCCATGGCCATGCCCGCCCCCGCGTCGCCGGCCCGGGCAAGGTCGATGGCGGTGTCCTGGTACTTGGGCGTGAGGCGCATGCCTTGCGCGAAGGTGTCGAAGCCTTCCGA
>JANXQX010000177.1 GCA_025353305.1 Holophagaceae bacterium | reverse complement strand
ATGCTCCATGCAGGAGCGATCTTCACTCCTCCACCGCTCACGTTATTCAATCTGTGCGAATCGGTGCAATCTGTGGATTCACGGCCTTTTTACGTTTTTTCTGTCCAGCTATTTCAGGCTGAGGTTTGTGGATAATCAGATAAAAATTTTTGGCGAATTTATAGCGAATGACCTAGACTGTTTCCATGGCCAAATCCAACCCCGTTTTCGAATGCACCGCTTGCGGAACCCGCTTCCCCAAGGCCATGGGGAAATGCACGAATTGCGGCGCCTGGGACAGCATCGAGGAACTGCGCGGAACCTTGAAGCGGGATCTGCAGCGGGCTCGCAGTTCCTTCGCCCAAGGCCATTACAACGGGCCCGTGGCGATCCTTGACGTGGAAATCACCGAAACCGAGCGCACTGCCACAGGACTGGCGGAGCTGGATCGGGTTCTGGGCGGCGGCGTCGTGCCGGGCATGGTGGTGCTGCTGGGGGGCGAGCCCGGCATCGGCAAATCAACCCTGGTGCTGCAGTGGGCCGCCACGGAACCGGGCCTCGTGCTCTATGCCAGCGGCGAGGAAAGCGAGCGGCAGATCAAGCTCCGCGCCCAGCGCCTGGGAACCGAAAATCCAGGCATCCACCTGCTCGCGGAAACCGATGTGCGCATCATCCTGGAGGAAGCCGAGCGCATGAAGCCGGCGCTGCTGCTCATTGATTCCATCCAGACTCTGTTCGACCCGGATTTCGAGAGCAGCGCCGGCTCAGTCAGCCAGGTGCGCGGCTGCGCGCAGTTGCTTACCCGCTGGGCCAAGGCCACGGGGACGCCGCTGGTTCTGGTTGGCCATGTCACGAAAGATGGAAGCCTGGCGGGACCCAAAGTCCTGGAGCATCTGGTGGACACGGTGCTGGCCTTCGAAGGCGACCGGCACCATCATCACCGCCTGCTCAGGAGCCTGAAGAACCGCTTCGGCGCTGCCTTCGAGCTTGGGGTTTTCGCAATGACCGAGCGCGGCCTCGTGCCGGCCGAAGGCAACCCGTTTTTTCTCGACGCCGAGCCGCGGCCCGGATGCGCGGCCACGGTGGTCCTTCAAGGCACGCGGCCGATGGTGGTGGAGATCCAGGCGCTCGTTGCCTCCGCGGGCCTGGGCATACCCCGCCGCACGGCCCTGGGCATTGATGGACAGCGCCTGGCCATGCTGTGCGCCGTGGCCGAGCGGCGCGGCGGAATTCAATTGCACGACCGCGATGTCTACGTGAACGTGGCCGGTGGCTTGGAGATCGAAGATCCTGCCGCGGATCTTGCGGTCATCGCGGCATTGACGAGCAGCGCCACGGGGCGCCTGCTCGCCGAGAAAAGCTTATTGATGGGCGAAGTCGGGCTCACCGGCGAAGTGCGCCCCATCGCCCAGCTTCCCTTGCGTTTGCAGGAAGGCGCCCGCCTCGGCTTTTCCTCCGCCGTGGTGCCCAAGGTGGGCCTCGAAGGCAAGGCCCCCATGGAGGTCTTCGCAGAAATCAGCGTCGAGCGGCTGCGGGCGAAAGCCTGGCTGCGAAAAGTGGCAGAAAGCGAAGAGAACCTGTGATAGAAAAACACTTCCCACGCGTTCAGTGATGCCCGTAGTTCTTCTCCCCGGCCTTGACAGCGATGGGGAGCCGATTCTGCGGGGGCGGCAGCGGGCAGGTGGCGAAGGGAGTGAAAGCGCACGGGGGGTTGTAGGACCGGTTGAAATCCAGGGTGACTTGGCCATCCTTCGGCATGGCCGCGTAGAGGAAACGCCCGGCCGGGTAGGTGCCCTTCCCGCTGGTCTTGTCACGGAAGATGAAGAACAGTTGGGGCTCGGCAGGATCTTCGATGACGGGTTCCAGGGTCAGTTCCTTCCCGCGCAATTTGAACTTCACGTAGCCCGGAGCCTGCATGGTTTCCGAAGTTCCCAGGACCGTGGGAATCTGGATGTCCTTGGGAACTGCATAGGGCACGAACTCTGCCACCACCTGGTAGGTTGAATCCGCCGGAAAGGATTGAATGCCCTTGAATCCGATCCGGACGGGATTTTGGGAATCCTTCACGCGGATGCCAAAGCGATCCCCCCGTTTGATCACATAGAACGAAAGATCGCCCAGTGAGAGCAGGTCCGGCTTTCCATCTGCATCGCTCTTCAGTGCTTGCGCTTCAGCCGCCTCGACAGGTTTGCCATTCAGGTTCACGCCGCTGCCCGCAACCAATTTCACTTTCACCACTCCATGATCCAAAATCAATACACCAGCCTTGGCAGGCGCTTTTTTTTCAGGGAGAGGGACGGGATTCGAGGGGTCCGAACCGAAAGCGTTCTCACCCTCAGCCAGCCAGCTCAATCCCACCAGGGTGAGCCATCCGTTTTCACTTTTCAGGCGGGCATGGCGATTCTCGCGCCAATGCTCCAGGTCCTTGAGGAAGGTTGCTTGTTTGGCGCCGTCAGCCCCCTTCACGGGAGGAATCGTGGTCACAACCGCGGGCGGAATCGCAGGCGGAATCAGCGGCATTCATGACCTCCATGACTCTTGGGCTTCCAGCATTGAACGGCTTATCGCCCCTGCAGCCCGGGATCCTGGGTCAGCTCTTCGATGAGATCGTGGACGCTGACAATGTCCTTGAGCCGTGAGCCATTGCTGCCGGAAAAGAAGAGGCCGCTTTCGCGATCGCCGTGCCAGGCATCCGCCAGGCGATCGGCGATGCAATAGCCGACCTCCGCGGCGCCCTTGCCATGGCCGCAGGGTGTCAGGCATTGGCTCACGCAACGGATCTGGGGCGCGGTGCCGTCTTCGATGCGGGCTTGCAGGGCCGTGCGCACGCCGCGGGCGGGCATCCCCACCGGTGACTTCATCAGGATGATGTCCTCGGCTTTGGCTTTCAGGATCGTTTCCTTGAAGTTGGAATGGGCATCGCATTCGAAGGTGCCGATAAAACGCGTACCCATCTGGACACCGGAAGCGCCCATCGCCATGAACCGCAAAATATCTGCGCGATCCCATACACCGCCTGCCACCAGCACGGGGAAATCACCCCATTTGTCGCGCTCCGCGAGCACCGAGGGCAGTATGTTCTCGACGGTGAAGGCCGGGTCCACGCATTGCTCTGGGCTGAATCCCTGGTGCCCCCCGCTTTCAGGCCCTTCCAGCACCACGGCGTCCGGCAGGCGGCCATACTTGCGGTGCCATTGCTTGCAGATGACGCTTAGGGCCCGGGCGGAAGAAACGATGGGCACCAGCGCCACATCCGCATCCCCGACATAGTCAGGCAGGGCCAGAGGCAGGCCGGCGCCAGAAACGATCATCTGGGCGCCCCCGGCCACCGCAGCCCGCACGGTGGCTTCGTAGCCCTCGATGGCGCACAGGATGTTGACGCCCACGGCGCCATGACCTTCGGCCCGCTCCAGGGCGGCGCGCAGGATGGTCGTCAGGGCCGCGGGGGGATTCAGGGACAAAGTGCCATCGGGCCTGCCGAAGCGCTGCGCCCCACGGGCCGAAGGGTGGTAGCCGGTGCCGATGGCCGATACCAGGCCCACGCAACCTTCTCGCGCCACGGCCCCGGCAAGGCCTTCCCAGGACACGCCCACGCCCATGCCGCCTTGTTGAATCGGATAGGAAAGATCCAGATTGCGGATGCGCAGCCGTGCCATGTTTCCAGGGCCCTTGCGCAATAGCCTCTGGTCGGCCTCGCCCAGGCCCTCCATCAACCGCGAATTGAATTCCGGCAGGGAAGGTTCACCAAGAAGCGCCGGAGACCGTGGTTGAATGCCGAGCGCCCCGGCTGCCATGCCCTGCCTTGCCTGCGCGCTATCCTCGGCAATGGCGAGAATAGGCAAGCCATGGTGGTTCAGCGCTTGAACCTGGTCAGCGGGCGCCAGAAATGCCGATGCACCCTGAGCGATGGCCTTGTTGGCTTCCTCCTCGTTCGCAACGGCGACGATGCGAGGAACATTTATCCCCAGTAGCGCTTGCATGGCAGGCGGCAGTTCGGCCGTGTGCAGCAGGAAGGCCACCCCCGCTTCCCTCGCGGCTGCAAGAACACCGTCAGTGCCGCCGCGGAGACCCCTCAAGTCCAGTCCAAGTTTTGCGTTGCCTCGAACCGAAGCTGCCAGCTCCTGCAACCGTTCTCTCAGGCGGGCGGCATCCGGAAATGCCTCGGTACGCGGCAATGCCCAGCCTCCGGCCCTGAGAAAGGCCGCGCTCAGATCCAATGCGCCGGGGGCCTGCCACCCTTGAAGAACGGCGGTCGCATCATCCGCAAATAGAAATTTGGCCATCGTGGCCTCCAGAGGATACGGACACCGGAGACCGGAGCGCACCTGTACACAATAATGGACCTTCCCCGTGATCAGGGACACGGAATTCGTGCGCTTACAATTGCAGGGATCACGCTTGGGAGTGCGTATGAAATCCATGACGGCTTACGCGGAGTTGGTGCGTCCTTTGGAACAGGGCCAACTGCGGCTCAGTTTGCGCAGCGTGAACAGCAAGGCGCTGGACTTGAATCTGCGGATGCCTCCCGCGCTCTTTCCATTGGAAACAGCGTTGAGGGCCGCTGTGCGCGAAGCCGCGGGTCGGGGGAAACTGGATCTCAGCATCGACGTTCAAGATGAGCCGGGCCTGGAAGCGCAATTGAATCGGCCCCTGCTCCGCTCCATCGCCAGGACCTGGCAGGAGGATGCGGAGTGGCTGAATCTGCCGCCGCTCACGGCAGAAGCCTTCTTCCGATTGCCCGGCGCCTGGTTGCCACCCGCTTCGGATCTGGCGGAGCGTCTGGAAACCCCGATACTGGGCGCCCTGGGGGCACTTCTGGGCGAGTGGAATGAAAGGCGTGTGAAGGAAGCCGATCGATTGCGACCCGTTTTTGAATCCAATCTGTCGGAACTGCAGCGGCTTCGCGGAGTGCTTCAAGCCGAAGCCGAAACCCAGGCCGAGGAACTCCCGGAACTCTACCGCCAGCGTCTTGATCAAGTCTTGAAGGACGCACAACTCGCGGGTCAGCTCCCGGTCGAGCGCGTCATCGCGGAATCCGGTGCGCTCGCCGAGCGCCAGGATGTTCGCGAGGAGCTGGTGCGGCTATCCGCCCACCTGGATGATTTCGCTGAACGCCTGTCAAAGGGCAAACTTGAAGGGAAGGCCGTGGACATCTGGTGCCAGGAGGTGCTCCGGGAAC
The DNA here is from genome assembly GCA_025353305.1 of Holophagaceae bacterium. The sequence goes on along the minus strand of JANXQX010000177.1, from coordinate 4,721 downwards.
TCAACACCTGCGGCAGCAAATGCAAGCGGCTGGCCATGACCCGCGCGGTGATGCAGGCCAAGGGCGTCCTCGACCAGATCCGCGAACAGGCTGCGAATCTAGAGTGACCCTTATTCGTTGTCCCTGACCCTCATTCCATAATCCGGCGCGTCTTTCCAATCGAGTTTTTCGGTGCCCCGCATGGACGACTTCACCACCAGGCTGCCATCCTCGGTGAGCGGTTTGACACTGCCGTATCGAAGGGCCTCGATCAAGTGTTCCGCGGGCGCGTCATCACTGGGATAGACGCCCACCCAGGCATCACGGCCGCCGTGCTTGGCGGCGTACAGGCACTGGTCGGCAATCTCCACGACCCGCTCCCAGCCCAAGCTTGCAGGTTCCTCTGGAATGAAGGGGAAGCACGTGTACCCGATCGAGCAGGTGCGGTGCAGGGTCCTCCCTTCACCAATGTCAAAGGGATGAAGCGCGATGGCCGAACGGATACGCTCCACCAGGATCGTGCTTTCCCTGCGGCTCGTGTCACGGGCCAGCACCAGGAATTCCTCGCCGCCCCAGCGCACCGCCGAATCTGAATCGCGGATGCAGGCGATCAAGGTATCGGCTACTTGGATGAGAACCCGGTCACCCGCGGCGTGGCCGAAGAGATCGTTCACCTCTTTGAAATGGTCGATGTCCACCATCAAAAAAAGCAGGTCTATGTTCAGGTCCAATCTTTCGGCCCGGCTGATGGTCAACAAACGATGGCGACGCTGGGCCTGCGCGGACTCCTCGGGCATCTGGAATTGAAGGAAGCGACGATTGCAGAGACCGGTCAAGGGGTCGGTGACGGTCTGATCCTGCAGGGCGCGGTTGGCGTTTTCCAGTTCCAGGGTCCGTTCGAGCACCAATGCTTCCAGAATCCTGCGCCGTGACTCCTCACGTGAGATGTAACCGCGCACCACCCAGGCCCCAAGTCCGAAGATCCCCACGGCCCCGAAAATGCGGAACCACCAGGTTTCCCACCAGGCGGGAAGCACTTTGAAGGCGATCTTCTGGGCTTCCCCCCAGGGTCCCGCGCCAACCCGGGAGCGGACTTCGAACCGGTAGTTTCCTTTCGGCAGCGATGGATAGCGGACAACCTTGGATTCAGTCATGCGCCATTCACTTTCCAGCCCCACCAGACGGACTTCCTGCTGGACTGCGCTCTCTCTTGCAAAGCTGAGGCCGGCAAAACGCGCTTCGAATACGTTGTGGGCCTTGTCCACTTCGGGCTTTGAGGAAGGGCTTCCCACAAAGGATGTCTCTCCGAGCTTGAATCCAAGGATCACCGTGGGTGGGGCCGGACTGGAAATCTGTCCTCCCTTGGGCAGGTAATGCCCGAGCCCGGCACTGGTTCCAATCCAAACTCCACCATCAGCATCCGCATGGAAAGCCTGGGCGTCGCAATCTTCACCGATCAGGCCATCCTGCACGCCAAAATGTTCGGTCCCTTTTTCACTGATCAGGTCCACACCCTGGGCGGTGCCTACCCAGATCCGCCCAAAGGAGTCCTCACCCAGAGTGTGGACCTTGTCGGAAGTGAGGGAATTGGAGGTGTCCTCGTGGCCCAGCACGCGGAAACTTTCACCCTCCAATTTGGCGCGGGTGAAGCCCAAGGGATCGAAATACGCGAGCAGAAGATCGCCATTCCGAAGGCCGCTGATATGGGCAACATGATTCCGCCGAAGCCCATCACCGGTGGTGATGCGCCGCCACCTTCCCCCCCGGCGCACCGCCAGGCCCTTGGCGGCCGCCGCGAACAAACGCCCTTGGGAATCCTGGTACAGATCACTTACGTATTCCTGCGCATCGCCGCCGGGCAGCACTTCCGATTTGAAGGACCAGCGGCCACCATCCCGCTTTCCCAATAACAATCCTGAGCCTTCAGTGGCCACCCAAAGGCTGCCTTCAGGATCCAGCAGCAGCCTAAAGATCCGCTTGCCCGTGACACCCGCAGAAGCCCCATAGCGCTCGATCGCTTGAGTCGCAGGATTGAAGGCCAGCACTTCGGTCGGTGTCCCGGCCATGTAGATGATTCCATCCGGCCCCTCCACCAAAGTGCGGATGGTGTTCCTAGTGGTGCCGGGAATAGGGCTCCAGCCCTTGGAGGCTGCCTTGGCGGCGCCCTGGTCCGTTCCGACCCAAAGCTGGCCTTGACGGTCCCTTTGGATGGTCCACACGAGTTCGCTGGGCAGTCCATCCTTGTTGGTGTAGCTCTGCCAGGCGCCCAGTCCCATAAGGCGGTAGAGGCCAAGGCTCGAAAACCAGAGATTGCCTTCGCGATCCTCATGCATGGTGCGGGTCCAGGAGGTGGGCAGGCCCTCTGCGACACCCAGATGGCTCCACTGGTCCCCATGAATGTGATACAGGCCATTATCAGTTGTGACCCAGATTCCGCCATCGCGGCTGAGGGATAGATACCCTCGGGAACGGATGGATGGAAGATCGCTTTTAGGTTCGATGAACTGATCAGCCCCGCTAGGGAGCACCCACAAGTGACCTGAACTGCGGGCCCAGATCCGCCCTTCCCAATCCGCCAATAAAGCGTCGATGCGTTCCTGCCCGAAATTCGGCGGGGCGCCGAATCGCTTCCATTCACCGTCCTTCCAGCGAAGGATCTGGGCCAGGGGGCGGCCGTTCTCAAGGGTCCAGCGAGCCACCCATACAGCACCACCGGAGATCTTCGAATAGAGCGCGGAGGTCTCCCCTCCAGGCCAGCCGGGAGATGGCGATGGTGTCGGCTGGGTGGCTTTTTCTGAAAGCGTGAAAGGCCCCTTGGTGGTGGCGATCCAGAGCCTTCCATCAGGTCCCGTGGCGAGACCTTGGACATCTTGCAGTCCCGGGATGGAATTGAAGGCCTGCCCATTCCACCGGGCCAAGCCACCAAAAGTCCCTATCCAAAAGGCGCCCAGGGGGTCCTCATGAATGGCTGTGATCTGGCTGGAAGGCAGGCCCTGCTTCAGGGAATAGACATGGAAACGGCTGCCATCGTATCGGTAGAGCCCGTCATCGGTGCCCACCCATAGAAAACCTTCGACATCCTGGCTCAATTGAGTGATGGCAAGGCTCGTTAGGCCCTGCTCGGAGTTATAAGCCCGGAAGGTAAAGCGGCCCGGCGGAGTGCCATCGGCCAAGATTGTGGGCGCACCAGGAAAAGCTGCGCCAGCTATCATCACTATTGCAAACAAGACCCTGATCAGGCGGAACAGCGGGTTTGGGAGGGGGCGAACCATGGGAGCCTAGGCAGGAGATTCCCGTATCCTACCGAATCCAAAGACTGAAATATACAACCTAGGCGATTTCAGCGCCCAAAAACTGGGGGCTGGCCATGGTGATGGTCACATCCACCAACTCGCCAAAGGGCAATATCCGCTCTGCTCCCGTGTGGATGTGAACATTTTTCCAATCTCCGGTGCGGCCCATCCAGAAGCCATCTCTGGCTGCGCTGTGGCTCTCGACCCTGGCCTGCACGGTGCGACCGACAAATCGCAGATTGCTCTCCTTGGCCAGTTCCAATTGCCGTTTTTGAAGCCGTTGCAATCGGACGGCCTTCACGCTTGCGGGAATGTCGTCTTTGAGCCGCAGCGCCGCGGTTCCTGGGCGGGGACTGTAGATGAAACTGAAGGAGGAGTCGAATTTGACAGTCTCAAGCAATTCCATGGTGGCTTCGAAATCTTCATCTGTCTCGCCGGGAAACCCCACGATGAAATCCGTGCTGAGGCCAAGCTTGGCGCGTCCCTCGCCCAGGTAGCCCAAACCCTCCAGATACTGTTCCACCGTGTATTCCCGAAGCATCCGGCGGAGCACCGCATTGGAACCGCTCTGCACCGGGAGATGGAGGAAAGGTGCGACTTTAGTATTGGTCACCAGGACTTTGGCCAACTCTTTCGTGAAGTTCATCGGGTGGCTGGTGGTGAAACGGAGCCACTCCAGGCCTTCCACTTCCGAAACCCGTTCCAGGAGCTCAGCGAAAGTGCATCCGCCGTTGAAGGAATTGACATTCTGGCCGAGCAATTCCACTTCGCGATAGCCACTTTCCACCACACGCTGGACCTCCGCCACGATGTCCCGCCAGGGACGATTGCGCTCTACGCCACGGGTGGTCGGGACGATGCAGTAGGTGCAGGCGTGGTTGCAGCCTTCGATGATGGTCACCAGAGCTTTGGCAGTGCTTCTGCGCCGTGCGACCTCGGGCGGGAACAGATGGTTGTCGGGATACTCGCCCGTATCCATGACGCGTTTTTTTCCGGCTTTGGCTTCTTCCACCAGACGCGGCAACTGGTTCAAGGCCATGGTGCCCAGCACGAAATCGATATGCGGAGCCCGTCTGAACAGCGCCGCCTGCTCCTGCTGGGCCAGACAGCCTGTGACGCCGATGAGAATGTCCCGCTTCTGTTTTTCCTCCCGCAGGCGGCCCAGCACTGAAAAGACTTTGTGGACGGCTTTTTCGCGGATGGAACAGGTATTCAAGAGCACCAGTTCCGCCTCCTCCGCCGTGGAAGCCTGGATGAAGCCTTCCTTCACAAGCAGCCCTGACAGCTTTTCGCCGTCATGGTCGTTCATCTGACATCCCCAGGTCTGGATATGGAACTTCATGATTGTGCCTCTGCCCCTGGGGATGTCGATGAAGCTGACCACCCCCCGATCGCACGCAGTGCGTGCTCCCAATCGCGCCCTGAACTGCGGGCGCTCTTGGAGGGGGG
>JANXQX010000314.1 GCA_025353305.1 Holophagaceae bacterium | reverse complement strand
TTGGGTCCTCCACGAGCTCCCGCTTCAGTTTTTGTTTCCGCGTGACGGTGATGGGATTCAGGTGGAAGCCCAGCTCCCGCCTGGTGCGCACCGCGGCACGGTAGACCCGCCGTCTGATCCAACGCCGCAGGAGCCAGACACTCACCAACAGGCCAAGGCCGACGCCGAAGATCACCCATGGAGAGAGCAGGAGCATGCTGCAGTATCGCCGGTTTAGCAGCTATGAGCTATGAGCTATAAGGCATTGTTTAAGATGTATAAGCCAGGTACTGATCTTGAGGCGCCAATGGCAGTCCAGTAATAAACAACATTCGTGTGCCCTTTGGCACAAGTTGATTTTTATACGTTCGAAATGGGACTTTGGCCTTGACTTGAATCGGGCGTCAATCATGTTATGTAACATAAAATAACCAACTGCCCCGGGGGGGTATAACAGGAGGATTAAATGAAAATAACACAAAGAATTTTAGCAATCTGCGCCATCATCGTTTTTACGGCAGGAGGAATTGCTTTCGCCGATTGTATTCAATGCTCGCTCTATTCCCAAGTACCGGGACATGAGGGATCAGAACTAGTTAGATGTGTAAGCAATCCGGTTTATGTTTATTGTTATTATGACGATAATCACGTCGAAATCTGGATTAACAGCAATTAATAAAATCATGTATATTAAATGGAATTATTTTAGTAAATATAGTTTAGTAATCATCCTGATTTGCTTCTCCATCTATGGAAAATCGGTGGTATGTAGCCCTTTGATTGCAGGAAAAGAGGGCAGGGTTGGTTTTGTTTGCTATCCTTGTGATAATGCAAACTCAAAAAATGACCATACTACAATTTCTCTTGATACATATGATTTTGAGCAAACAGGAGTTGGTGCTTTTTCTGTGGTATTTGGAAACTCCATCTGGCACTCTCGGACAATTGCCAACAGAGCTGCTTCCTTAAAGACTGGTCGGTTACCTCCAGTCGCTAGTACCAGAACTGATTTTCCGCGTATTAAATTTAGGCAGGGTAAATTTTGGCAGATATCCGACTCAGGAGATCGTGTATCCAAGTGGAATGAAAATTCTGGAAAATGGGAATTAGCATTATTACTGACTAGACCTTTTAATAGTTTTGAGATTTCCTTCACTGGCGATATAGTCATGATTTCCGGCCCCCGAGGCGCTTCCGAAAATAACATGATAGAGATTTACCCTCCTAATTCGGCAAAATGCGTCAGTAAGATACCATTTCCAGCCACGAACTTGGGGCTAGATGCCGAACACATTTTCCCAATTGTATGGGATCTTCCTATCTCGACTGTTTACAGGGAACACGTATTAATATATTTTCCGATGTGTGGCAGATTATTCTGTTACAATTTTGTGAATAGCGCGTTCAAAGAGATGAAAACTCCTTGGAAAGCGATTAGTGGCGAAAAAATTAAAAAAGAGGCCAAAGAGACTGGAATTATTCGAATTAATACATTTCCGGGGATCAGGTGCTTACAATTTCTCCCTTCAGAAATAGCTAAAGCAAGGGTGGCTTATCAATTCCCAAGGATTGTCAAAAGTATGAGCGGGAATCCTAATTCATCTACTACGTTGCCCGCCCCTTTACCTCCAGAAGTTCAAATTGGAATCCTGGATTTCAAAGAAAACACGCTTAAATGGAACTTGAATATAAAATTACCATATCTGCCAGTTTGGCAGGGTGATAATGGGGTTTGGGTGCCACTCAAGGATGCCCTCACATCCAAATTAAAAAAATCACCGTAGGGGCGAAGGCCAACGTGATTGAGGCAATGGTCCTGAACAAGCCTTCCATGAAACGCCTCGGGCAAGTCATACAATTCATCCATCTCTGCAAAGGAGTGGTCGGTGCAACCTAGAATTACTCACCTAAAAATGTGCCTGCTTCTCATCATCGCCGCATGCCTTTCTACAGCCACTGCCCAAACGTCTCTGGGCGCTTTTGAAAGAGAGGTGAGAAGTGCTCAAGGGGGAGTCTTAGTGGTAATTGAGGACTCCAAGGGGGAATGGAGGAGTGCAATTCGCTACCTTGTAAATCACGAATCAATTGTTGACATGAATTTGCGCACCAAGCTCATCGTTCCCAAAGAGACCCCCAAGGTCACGACCATGATCAGGAAGTGGAGGGGGTGGGGCCCGGGCCCTCATTGGGTCCTCCTTTGGAAAGATTTCTCTGTGCTTGATCAGGGGGACCTGATCCCCGAAGCAGAAACCCTCGCTGATGAGCTGGTACGGGCCGGATCGAAAAATCCTGTGGCCGAGCTGCGCCGGTTTTTGAGAGCCAATCCTGACCATTTAGATGCGCGTGAGGCTTTGGTGATGCGTCTCCGAATATCCGCCTCGACCCGAACCCGCCGGGAGCAGGTGTGGGAGGGCAAGACATTAGGCGTCGAAACCGATCAGACCGTCTGGGGTCCATGGGTCAGGGAGGTGGACGCGCTTTTCAGTTCAGGAGATTGGGTCAACACCAACCTATTCTTGAGCGGTGAAGAAGACTCCGCGAGCCCTCTCGTCATGGATCTCTACAGGCGACGTCTACCCTTGGTGGAGGAAGCCCTGCGGAACTGGCCATACTCCACCGCGCTTTGGGATGTTTGGACCCGTATGGCACGTATAAGCGAGACTAATCGAATCCAGCCCTTCCTGGACTCCCTGGTCCCTCTGCCTGGAACTCCCAAGGATGCCTGGCCTCCCCAACCCGGCAGAAAGGCGTTACTCAAGCAGGCTAAAAAAGTGGGGGACTGGGAGGTGGTTCGTACCCTCCTCTGGTCCAAGTGGGAAACAGAGGTCGATTCATATCGCAAACTGAGTGACGATATCCCTTACCGAATGGGTGTCGCCTGGAGTTCTTACCTGGAACCATTGATGGAGGCTATGCTCCGTTTGGGCGAAGAGGGGACGGCGGAAAAGGCCATGGATGAGTGCTTTTCTGCCTCGGGCTGGCGGGAATTGCCGGCCCTCTCGGCAGCCTTGGCGACTCGGGTTGGATTCAAGGGGCTTGCGGCCCGCTTGCAAAACCTACACCCCCGCAGCGTAGGTGGAATGCCCCCATTTTCGAGGGCACCGAAACCCCTTGCCGATCGCCTCGATAAGCATCCACCAGCATCCTTCGTCTTTTTTTCCCCAGATCCGAACCTGTTGCGGACCATTGAAGGTCTCAAGCGGGAGGAATCTCTAGCAGTTCTGAACATCAATGCCCTCTCTCTGCCCCTGGACGGGCCGGAATTCAGCCAGCTGCGGGACCGCTACGGGTGGCCCTTGAAGTTCCGGTGGAGCCTAATGGATGCGAAAGGTGATGTCCTTTCATCCGGCACCAACGCCCCAGGAGCCAGTGAACTCGCGAAAGCATTTCAAGATTCCGGCCTCCCCACCCGAGCCGAGTCCCTCAAACGTTTCCTGGCGGAATACCCCGAAAGTGGGGAAGGCTGGAGGGCCTTGCTTAAAGAATTGCGGGTGATCGCCGAGGTCCGTATGTCAGCGACTCTTGGAACGGAGGAACTCCCGGTCTACAACAGGCCCGTGAGCCAATGGTCCCTGGGCTTCGCTTATGGCAATGACCTTTTGGTTGAACCCAGCTCCAAGGACGCCAAGGACATCCCTGAAAACCGGGACGACGAGATATGGGTGGATTACATCAAAGCCCTGAATGCTTGCTTTCGTTTCGATGCCTGGCGGGAACCTTTTCAGTCCGGACCCTTCCAAAAGGATGCTGGTCTTACCACGGCCTTCGGAAACTTAAGCCCCTCCCTTAAGAGGGCTTTTGCTTCCAAGATCCAATCACTTGAGGCTGACATCCGCCGCAAACCGACCGACGGATTTCTTTGGGGGCTTTGGGTGGCATGGCAAGAGGCTTGCGGAAAGCGATCGATAAAGGCCTTTCTTGATGAAGTTATCCCCCTTGACGGGAATCCATCCAAGTGGCCGCCTCTTTGTGTGCGGCAAGCTTACATGAAGGATTGTAGGTCCCGCAAAGACTGGCAGGGGATGTTAGACGTCCTCGGAGATAGCTGGAAGACCTTAATGCCCACTTCCGACCAACCGAGGGAGGCGTCGAAGATCCTTAACCCCACGGGTGATAACTATCCCCCGGGGGCCTGGCAAGCCATCGCAGAACCCATGTTGGAAGCTTACCTAGCCCAGGCGCGCATCGCTGAAGCCCAGACCTTGGTCGACACTTGGATTGACCGCGGTGGCTGGCCTGGAGCGCTGGAACGGGCGTCTGCTTTAGCCGCGCAGGCAGGGTACACCGAGCTTGCTGCTAAGTGGGCATCCAGGGTTCATCCCACGAAGTCGCCCAGCGTGGCAGCACCAGCCTCCAAGTAGTAAACCCAACCTTTCTTGGACGAATATCACATATCCGGAAGGCCCGCATCCTTTAACTCATTTCCCCTTTCGTGGTCAGAGGGTAGATGGTCGCGCCCTTCGGCCGCGCCCGCATTGAACCCCACAGCCCACAGCCAAATGCCCATAGCCAAGCTCTATTCATACCTCAGCGCATCGATGGGATCGAGCTTGCTGGCCTTGGCGGCGGGGTACATCCCGAAGATCAGGCCGATGCCGGCGGGGACCATGAAGGCTGCAACGACTGCCCAGAGCGGGATGCCGCCCATCTGGCCGAAC
>JANXQX010000163.1 GCA_025353305.1 Holophagaceae bacterium | reverse complement strand
AGTGGGCAGGAAGCGAAGGCCAGACTCGGTCAGGATGGGATCCGCCCCCTCGGATAGCACAAGCTTCTGAAAATGGTTGGCGCCCTCCGGCTCCAGGCGACCGTCGTACACGGCGGCAGAGATGAATTGGCAGAGGGTTGGAGCCATTCGCCAACTGGTGGGTAGGAAGATTCCCCGGTCAGGTGATACCGTGGCTCGGTCCTGAAGCAGGTATTCCAGCCCAGATTCACCTGAGTGACCGGGATGAACACCTTGGGTCGGTTGGCCGAGTTGCATGGGATCCCCAAGCAGCACCAGGTTCCTCGCGCAGGTGCCCATGGCGACCAGATTGGCAAGGGTCACCTGCCCTGCCTCGTCCACGACCAGGAAGTCAAAAGCCTGGTCAAACTCTGGGCGGGAGAAGAGCCATGCGGTCCCTGCCACCAGTTGATCCTGTTGGCAAACGTCATCAGGGTTTTTGACGTCTCGGATCATCTGCCCAGCAAAAAAGGTATCGGGGTCAGCGGCGTTGACCTTCTTGGCCCCTTGGAATACGAAGTTCTCCTCCTCCGCGACCTTCTCGATGGCCGTGAGCAGGTTGTGGATGGCCTTATGGCTGTTGGAGGCGATGGCAATCCGCTTCCCCCGGCGGAGCATCTCGACAATCACTCGGGAGCCGGTATAGGTCTTCCCTGCTCCCGGAGGTCCCTGGATAAACAGGTAGCTGTCCTCCAAGTCGGCCATGGCGCGAACGACTCCTGGCAGGATCGGCTCGGCCTCCCCCACAATCGGCAAACCTGGTGCTCGTTCACGGAACTTGGGCCAATCCCTGCGAAGCAAGGATTCCAGGGCCGAGTAACGCTGGTCGCCTGCAATGACACTGTCGGCGAAGCGCACCAGCGCCGCTTGCAGTGCGTCAGTCTTGATGGGCGCTCCTGGTCCGAGTGACAGGCGCTGCGGCAAGGGGCGCTTGTCGCCGACACGGAGGATGGCCCTATGGGCCTCCTCATCAAGGGTGAGCGAATTCAAGCCCATTCCGTTGCTTACATCCGTGACCGAGCTGCCTGTCCGCAGCTTGGTCTCCTGCTCGGGGAAGCGATAGGTATAGATCACCGATCGTTTATCTGGCACGGGCGGGTTCTCTGGATCCAAGGTGAGCCCAACCAGGCACTCCATGTCCTCCAGGAGTTCGTCTTCACTCATCTCCATCCGGGCGAACATGGCCCACCAGTGAGGCTTGGCCTCGCGGCGGTGAAAGTCGAGGAGCTGGTAGCTGGTCTCGCGCAGACGAGCCTGGTCGTCCCAGGTCGCTAGATCTGGGGGGAGCGGATTCACCATGGCCCGCCAATAGGACTCCAACTGAACTTCCCAGGGCTTGCGCTCCTGCTCCAAATCCGAGGCCTGGTCCTCAGCCCTGAACCAGGGCAGCCCTTCGGGACGCAGTCCCATCAGCCATTCCCGGAGCTGCCACGTGGACCGGCAATCATCCTCATTGTAGGAACGAATGTCCACCAACAACTGCGGATCACGGGTCTCTCTCCAGCGTTCGTACCACACGATGGAAGCTCCCGCATTCTTCACCTCTCCCGTTCGCTTATCGGCGTAAAAGGCCTCCATGTTCTTGATGGAGTACTTCGGCTCTGAGACGCGAACCCCCTCTCGAACAACCTTGTAGAGATCGACCAGCTTGCCCTGGCGCAATAGAAAATCCACTTCGGCTTCCCTGGTTCCATGCAGAGACATGAGTCTCTTGAGAGCTGTCGCCTCATAGGCGGCGTAGTGATAGATATGGGCCTTCGGATGCTCCTTGAGGTGGGCCATCACGAAGTCCATGAAGGCCTCAAAGGCTGACTTCTCCTCTGCCCTGGTATGCGCCCAGAAGTCGAGAAACTGAAATGCTCCCTGTTTGATGACCCCCACGCCGAACAGGTACTCGAGCCCACCAACCTCCAAGGGGTCGCCTTCCATGTCGAAGAACAGATCCCCTTCATCTGGTGCTGGCATGCGAGAGAAGCCTCTTCCCGGTTCGGTGGGAAGGAGGTCACAGCGATTCTGGCCTGTCTCGCGCTTGATGAGCTGGAGTCCCGCCTGATGGCGTAACCGAGAAAGAACCTCTGGGTGGATCTTGGGGACCTTTGCCTCCACAGGCATGGCTGCCAGCGAGGCCAAGGTGAACACCCCTGATTCCTGCAACCGATTGATCTGAACCTGGGTGATGTTGGCAACCTGTGAGAGGTGATCATCATCCTTCCAGCGCTGATCACAGGCCTCTCGCCACCCACAGGACGCGCAGTGCGAAATGGGCGTCGGATAAGTTGGGCTACTCCCTGGAACAAGCAGGCCTTGCACGGATTCGAGGTATTTTCCCTGCACTTTGGCGAAGTAGGCACTGTAGTCCGCGGTTCGAAAGCTACGTTCGCTTCCGTCCCCGAAGTACAGATGAACGTAGCCAGGAGGGACGCCCTGGATCTCCGCGACAAGTGCCGCATAGAAACAAAGCTGGACCATAAACTTTGACTTGGGAGCACGGGCAAGCTTGGTATCGGCCACCTCGTAGTGCCAGGTACCGAGGTGAGACGCCCCTGGCACTCGCAACAAGAAGTCTGCATACCCCGCAAACACACCGTGCATCAAGGCAGCCTGATAGATGATCTCATCGCCGCGGGCCATCGCAGCCTTTGTCTCCAATACAGATTGAGCCAGGCCGCCATAGACACCCTTCAATTCCGTGATTTGTCGTCCGGATACACGCAACCGATCCAGGTAGAGTTCTTCATGAGCTGTGCCGCGAATCTTGATCAGCTCAACTTCGTCCTTGTCTTCGCATCGCTTGGGGGCGCTTTCTGGGTGCAGAAGCGCTTGAAGGTCGAGTGCCTTCAGATGCTCACATTCAAGGAAATCAACAATGTCGGAAGCTGAATGAAGCAGAATTCCTTGATGGAGTCGCATGAATGATTCCTTGCCCGTGAACAGGTTATTTGTATCTCGGGAACTCGGATCGGGATATCCGATCTAAAGTCCTAGATCAAGAGGTGGGTTGCCTTTCGCATAGCTTCACCTGCGAGGGCGACCACTCGTTCCTCATCGATGGTCAACAGTTCCTTGTTCCACATCACAGGCTTTCCGTCGACGACTACCGACAGCACATCGCCTGCCGTGGCAGAGAAAACCAGGTTCGACAGTAGGCGTCGTTCGTCAATCAAATGGGCGGCGGGGTAGCGAATGATGGTGAAGTCAGCCTGATACCCTTCCTTGAGCTCTCCAACCCGTGGCTTGAGCCCGATGGCCTTGGCACCATTGGTGGTCATCATTTTGAAGATGGCTTCGGCGGGGAACATGGCCGCATTACCTGTATGAACCTTGCCCAGCAGGGACACCAGACGAGCCTCCTGCAGGATGTCGTAGGTGCCACTGCTGGCCTCCCCGTCACACCCGATCGCGATGTTGACTCCCCGTTTTTGGAGTCCCGGCATGGGAGGCATACCGTCGGTGATCTTGGTGTTGGTGGACGGGCAGGTGACCACGCTGCAGCCATGTTCGGCGATCAGATCCATGTCCCTTTCGGTGAGCCAGATGGAATGGACCAACTGACAGTCCGGGCCCAATAGGCCGAATCGCGCCAGTGCCTCAACTTCGGAGCACCCGAATCGCTCATAGGCATTCGCGGTTTCGGTTTCACCTTCGCTGTTATGCGTGTGGATACCGATCCCAAGCTGATCTGCCAGTGCCCGACTCCCGCGGATCAAGTCCTCCGTGCAACCCGGAAGACCAACAGGTGCTACACGGACCGTCATACGACCATCCATAGCTCCATGCCAGCGCCTATGCAGGTCCATGGTCAGATCGAGAATCTTCGATGCGTTCAATTCCGGCGGAGGATTGGTCCCCTCCTGGAAGTCATAGCCCATCATGCAGACATCACCCCGCAGGCCGCTGTCCGCGATTGCCTGGATCGTGACTTCCCCAGCCACATCAAGGGTGGTCATCTCACTGACCGTGGTCGTACCTGAATGAATGGCCTCGATCAGGGCCAATTGCGTGGCGAGCTGGGTGTGTTCATCCTCCAGCCAGTAGCGCCGGTTCATGGTCTCTAACCACTGGGTCAGATGCAGGTTGTCGTAGATTCCCCGACCGAAGGATTGTGCCAAGTGGGTATGGCAGTCCAGGAAGCCTGGGACGAGCAGGTTCTCTTTAAGGTCCAGGGTCTCCACACCTGGCTCAACGGGGATGGGGTCCTGGCTCACCGTTTGGATAATGCCGTTTTCGATCAGCACATGGACTGGACCGACAAGAAGGTCCGGAGGATGGAAAGTGATCCCATTGGCATACAGGCGCTTCATTTGGGAACTCCTCGGAGATCCATGGAGAAATTGGCTGACTATTGGCCAAGGATACCGAGGAACCAAGCCATGGGCAGGTCTTCGTCGGTGGCATTTCCATCGGCGTCCCATGGGTTTCGTTTAGCCCAGTCCTCTTCGGACAGGTCCCTCCACACCTCGGAGGCCGTCCAGAGAAGAAGCGATTCCAGCTTGGGCTCCACTTCAAGCCTGACCTGGAGTGAGCGGAGAATCTGATCCGCTTGTTCTATGGCCTTAGAGCGCTTTCGGGGGTGGACAAGATCTTGGAAGCGCATCCCCTTGAGGACCACCCGCAGATCCTCGTACAGATCGGGCTCGGGTGACTCGACCAGCACAGATTCAGCCTCGATGAGTGGGAGGAGGGCTTTCTTCCTGTGATTCAAGTGGTCAGGAAGAAACATGGTGCCTCCCACCCGCACTCCTCTGGGAACGTCCTCAAGGTGCGTGCAAGCCCGTAAATCCAGATGCTTGCCAATGACCGTGCCAGGGGACAGGCGCCGCAGCCCAGAGTCTCCCGTGACAACAAGGGAACCTTGCACACTTACTGGGGGAAGGCTTTCGATCTCCGGGCAGTCGGAGATCAGGAAAGTCTCCCCCACCTGGAAATCCCAAGGCCAGCTCTCGATGGGACCCACCCGATGAAGGTGCATCCGGCCCCGAACAGCCAGCCGCGGAGGCAGGGCGCGAAGGTTCCCACAATCCATGATCTCAATCTGCTCCAGGCTGTGCACCCAGGGTTCATCATGAAAGACGGTATGGGGATGATCCTCGACCAGGTATTCAACAGATCGCAGGCTCGTGCATTGCTTCAGGGAAACGTAGTTTGAGCGAGGCCCGACACCAATGGCTGAGACCTTTGGACAGCCAACGATCTGCAACTCCTTACAGGGACCGTCGAGGGTCTCCAGGTCAGGGCAGTCCTCGATGGTTACCTTTTCATAGAGCATTCCAGAGAGGTTGCGAAGCCCTTTCACCCCCTCAAGTCGGAGGATTGGCAAGAGCCGCCAGCAGGTAGGGTCAGTCGGATCAGACCGCCATTGAATCAAGGCTGGGCTCGTTCCATCTTTCAGCCATAAATCGCCAGCCCAGATCGTGCCCCAACTCGACGATGACGCTTCGAAGCCCTGGAGTTTGAAGCTGTATCCAATAACGGATCGCCCGGACCCCAACCACGTCATCACGTCTTCAAGCTGCTTCTTGGCCTTCACGCTCACTCGTGGCGTTTTGGACAGGACCTTTGGGTATCCCAATCGGCCCAGAACCCGCTCAATGAACCTAGGAATGAAGTGATGCTCCGGCAGGCGGTTTGGGCACTCGAAAAGCCCCGGTTCATTCAGCAGTAA
>JANXQX010000161.1 GCA_025353305.1 Holophagaceae bacterium | reverse complement strand
GATACTGTTCGTCGGAAACCAGGCGGTCCCCCCCTACGGCTCGCAGCGGGACATTTTCCTCATCAACCCGGATGGGACCGGCCTGCTCAACCTCACTCATGACGCTTCGACCGACTTCAAGCCGGTCTGGTCACCGGACGGCTCCAAGATCGCCTTCGTCACATTGGACAGCGGTTATTGCTATCTGCGCGTGGTGCATATGGACGGGAGCGGTCTGAGTCGGGTCATGAATGACCACATTGAGCCCACCGCACCGATCGCCTGGTCGCCGGACGGCAGGGCTCTGGCGTACATCGCCTCCCCTGGACTGCACCTGTGGCGCGTCAACCTGGACGGGACCCAGAAGACCGAGTTGACCAACTTCAAGGTGGGCGGAATGGACTGGGGAGCAAACAACAAGCTGGTTTTCAATAAGACAGACCCCGGGGGCGAGGGATGGATGCAGCTCTACTCACTCAACCCGGATGGAACGGGGCTCACGCTCCTGTCGCGGGGCTTCCGCAAGGTAGCGCCCCTCTGGTCGCCGAATGCCCAGAATCTGGCTTACGAGGACCTGAACACTGGCAACCCCACGGGCTATGTGGCGCTCTCCAAGGCCAACGGTGCGGAACCGAATTCGATCGGCGGGGGGTGGCATCCTGCCTGGTCCAGGGATGGCCGGAAGGTCGCCTTCATCGAGTCGGCCCGAAATTCCGTGGCAGTCAGCGTGGATGGCGCGATGGGCATGCGGATCCAGACGACCGGTCTTTCGGACTGCCCAAGCTTCTCGCCGGATGGGCAGTCCATCGCCTATGGAAACCGGGACCCGGGGCCGAACAAGGGACAGTTGATGGTGATTCCTGCCAGTGGCGGGGCGCCCCGACCGATCCTGCCGATAGGGGTCACCCTGGGGCCGGAGTCCATGCCTCCGGGCTACACTTGCCCGCGTTACCTCGCCTGGTCCCCAGTGGTCTACTTCCTCCCGATCCGGACACTTCCGGTAAAACGTTCCATGTGAACGCTTCCACCGCCCCGGTCTGGTACTCGAAGGTCCGCGCGGAGGATGTCGCCGAGATCGTGCGTGAGCACTTTGGCGAGGGAAAGCCCCTTGCGCGGCTGTTGTCAGGCGACGAGTCAGAGCTACGCGCTGAGATCCTCGAGAACAAACACCGGGACCTCGCACACCTTGCCGCTCAAAGGGCGGGCAAGTAGGGACCGCTTGCTGTCAATTCTTTTTCTTAGGCTGCTTTTCCAACTTGGTTTTTGATTTCTCCTTCTGCTTCTCGGACGTCTGCTTCTGGGCTTTCTCCTTGTCCTTCTTGCCGCCCTTGTCTCCCATGACCTTCCTCCTTGGTTCTAGAGTCTTTCACCAAGGCCTTGATGCGTCTACGGTGCCAGTTTCGCATCGTTTCAAATAAACGGATGGCTGCTCCAGTTTCTCGATGTCATCGCCAGCCGTTTGACGCACCAGAGCAAGGTGGGCAGAAGGTTCATCCTGAAAGACACCGGCAAGGGCGGCTGGAAGCATGATTGCGTGGAAACCGTAGATGGGACTTGTGTAACAATCCGCAAACGCTTCAGGTTGCTTCTCCCCTTTGCGTCCAGCCGATATAAGGCCTCGCCAGGAGTATTCATGCTTCCTCTACGCCATATCCTCTGCACATCTGGACTGATGATTCTCGCTTCCATCCAGGCAGCCGCGGCCGATCCAGCCCTGTTCCAGGATCTACGCTGGAGATTGCTCGGGCCTTTCCGAGGGGGAAGGGTGCTCGCGGTCAGCGGCGTGCCGAAGGAGCCGCTGCATTTCTATTTCGGCAGCGTGAACGGAGGCGTCTGGGAAACGCTCGATGCAGGGCGCACCTGGCGCCCCATCTTTGACGCTCAACCGATCGGCTCCATTGGAGCGCTGGCGGTTGCGCCCTCGGCGCCGAAAACGATCTATGTCGGCAGCGGCGAAGCGGACATGCGGTCGGATATTTCGCAAGGCAACGGTGTCTACAAAACGGTGGATGGTGGCGCTACCTGGCGCCATATCGGATTGACCGATTCGCAACAGATCGGCCGTGTCCTGGTGCATCCAGAGAATGCCGACATCGTCTATGCCGCCGCGCTCGGCCATCCCTACGGCCAGAATGCCGAGCGGGGACTGTTCCGTTCCATCGATGGCGGGAAGACCTGGAAGAAGGTGCTGGGGAAGAACGATGACACCGGCGCCATCGATGTCGCCTTCGAACCCGGCAACCCGCACGTCATGTACGCCACTCTCTGGCAGACGCGTCGGACGCCGTGGAGCATTTATCCACCTTCCAACGGCCCGGGCAGCGGGCTCTATAAATCGATGGACGGTGGCGATACCTGGCACGAGTTGAAGGGCAACGGGTTGCCCGACAAGCCGGGAAGGATCGGGCTGGCGGTGGCGCCGACGAAACCGCAGCGTGTCTACGCGATCATCGATGCGGAGAAAGGCGGGCTGTACCGCTCCGACGATGGCGGGGCCAACTGGATCCGCACGAGCGACGATGCCCGGATCTGGGGCCGGGGCTGGTACTTCGGGGGCATCAGCGTCGAGCCGAAAAACGCTGACATCGTCTACGCATGCAACACCAATCTGCATCGGTCCGTAGATGCCGGCAAAACCTTCGTTCCCATCAAAGGCGATCAGACCGGAGATGATTACCATCAGCTGTGGATCGACCCGGAAAATCCGGAGCGGCGCATGCTCGGGGTCGACCAAGGGGCCCTGGTCTCATTGAATGGCGGGGGCACTTGGAGTTCCTGGTACAACCAGCCGACCGGGCAGTTCTACCACATCATCACCGACAACCGGTTTCCCTACTGGGTCTACGGCTCGCAGCAGGATTCCGGCGCGGTCGGCATTCCCAGCCGCACCAACACGTACAACGGCATCAGCACGATGGATTTCAGGGAGGTCACAGCGGGAGGAGAGAGCGACAACATCGCTCCCGATCCAACCGATCCCGACATCATCTATGGAGGCCGCGTCGAGAAGCTCAACCTGCGGACGCAACAGACGCAGCCGATTGACCCGACCTTGGCCTATCCCGCCTTCGATCGCCGTACCTGGACCCTGCCGCTGGTCTTCTCGCGGCGGGATCCGCACGTTCTCTATTTCTCCAATCAGCGGCTATACAGGACCGCCGACGGAGGCTCGCACTGGACCGTGATAAGCCCCGATCTCACCCGCGAAAATCCCGGCACTCCGCCGAATCTCGATCCGATCACCGCTGATCTTCATCCCCACTCCGGACCGCGGCTGGGGGTGATCTACACGATCGCGCCGTCGCGGCTGGCCGACCGCGATATCTGGGCCGGCACCGACGACGGCCTGATCTGGCGCACCAAAGACGAGGGGGAGCACTGGGAAGACATCACGCCCTCGGGCCTTGGTGCCTGGTCGAAGGTCGGCATCATCGACGTCTCCCATTTCGATGCGGAAACGGCCTACGCGGCCATCGACCGGCATCGCATCGAAGACACCCGCCCATACATCTACCGCACCCACGATGGCGGGAAAACCTGGAAGCTGGTGTCGTCGGGAATTCCCGATGGCAGCTTTGTGAACGCGGTTCGCGAGGACCCGGTGCGGAAGGGCCTCCTGTACGCTGGCACTGAGCGCGGCTTGTACGTCTCCTTCGATGATGGCGATCGCTGGCAGCCGCTGCAGCTGAATCTCCCGGTGACCTCCGTCCGCGATCTCAACGTGAATGGCGATGATCTCGTCATTGCCACGCATGGCAGGGGTTTCTGGGTCCTCGACAACATCACCCCCCTGCGGCAGGTGAATTCCATGGTCGCAAGCGCAAGCGTGTGGCTCTTCCCAACGGCCACCGCGGTACGCGAACGGCAGGCCGGATTCACCGGGACACCGCTGCCCAAGGATGAGCCCATGGCTCAAAATCCGCCTTTCGGCGCCTGCATCGATTACTTTTTACAGTCGGCGGCGAGTTCTCCAGTCACGATCGACATCCTCAACAGCGACGGGAAGGTGGTGCGCCGTTACAGCAGCGCGGACCCGACCCCGAAAGCCGTTCCGGCAACGTTGAGGACCGCGCCGGAGTGGTTCGTCACGCCGTCGACACTGGCCACGACTCCGGGGATGCATCGCTTCATCTGGCCGCTCCGTTATGCGGCGCTTCCCGCGCTGGCGGGCTCGCACGGAACCTGGGCTGATGGCGTCTGGGCACCACCAGGCGACTACAAGGTCATCTTGAGGGCCAATGGACAGGAACGCATGCAACCGCTCAGGGTCGTGCCCGACCCGCGATTGCCCTTTCCATTGACGGCCTACGCGGAGCAGTTCGCCTTTGCCACGGAAGTCATGGCGCTGCGGGCACGCGTCACGACGGCGCTCGAAGAGGCCATCTCACTGACCACCAAGATCCTGAAGAGACAGGCAGCAGGCGACGCGGCAGACGCGGCAGATGCTGCAATGTCCTCCGATCTCGAGGCGGTCCGCCGGAACGCGATGGCTATCGCCGAACCCATGTCGTCGGCTACGTGGTGGATTGCCCCGAAGCACACGACGAGCCTTCAGTTTCTCGACGGAGCTTTGGAAAAATTGGAAATGGCGGCCGATGGCGCCGATGGCCCGCCCACTCAGGACGCTCGCACGTCCCTGGAAAAACTTCGGCCATCCGCCGAGGGGGCCATGCGTGCCTGGAAAGCTTTCAAGGAGAACGATCTTGCCGATCTTAACAGGAGGTTGAAGGCGGCCGCGCTGCCGGCATTGGTGCTTCCGTAGGTTAAGGCGTCATCTCAACGATCGAAGAGTTTTATAATGGCGCGGGCTGCTTCCGGCCTATGAATACTGCGACCAGGATCAGCACCAAACCAATCGGGCGCAGGACCGCTCCCGCCATTGCCACCAGGGACATGACCTCCCCGTACCGCGCCATCGGCCACATTCCGCTCTGCCGGGCTCCGAAGAGCCAGGCCTGGATCCCGGTGAGGGCGAGAATCGTCATGAGGGCAACCACACAACCGATCAGGCACAACACCGATGAGGCACGCTGACGTCTCAGGTTCACTGCCGCGGCGATGCCGCCCCCGACGTAGATGAACAGGGCAGGCAGCTGATAGGCAAGCTGCTGCAGGATGTAAGAAACCGTCTCATGGGTCATCGACTCGCTCCTCCATGCCAAGTGCTCGGACACAGAAAGATATGCCCAATCCATGCATTGGAAACATCTTTTGTCGCCGGACCGCCGCGTGAATACAATCAAGCCGATCTTCAGGGAATGACAGGCGGTTCACCACCCTTTCAGAAGGCTCCAGCTGTTTTGTCCAAACTGTCCGCTCAAGCGGGGAGGTACTGATGAGGTTTCTTCTGTCGCCTTTCATCGCGCGTTCACGGTTCGCGCTTGTCGTTCTCGCTTCGATCATGGCGGCGGCCGGATCTGCGGCCGCGCAGGACATCCTGTGCGGATGCAGTGAAAGGCGCTTCTCCCGGCCTGGAAACTGCCTACGGGATTGCCGCAAGCGGATCAGTTGCAGCGCGTGCATGATTGCACCTCAGTGTGCGGCCATGCAGGTGCAGGGCTTCAAGCAGATTTACAACCAGGCGCTGTTCGGAATCGGCATCGGAATGGTGGGCGTGCCGAGGGGAGCCACCAATACGGCGCTGGTGGCCTGGATCATCAACAATTTCTGGCGACCGAACCGGGTCACCGATTTCAATATGGTCTGGGGAGCGCCGGAGAACACTTCGGACTGGGCGCACGTGGAACCGGCGGCGTCCAGCGGCGGGAAAATGACGCTGACCATCTCGCCAGACGCGATCTGGCTCTCTCCCGCAGGGCTGGTGACCTCGCTGGGCCATGAAATGATCCATGTCGAGCAGCTCAAGCGCAGGAGCACCGTTCGGATGGCCGGCCTCAACAGCGTGCTCACGGCTTTCCGCGAGCTGGAAGCTTCCTCCTGGGAAACGGGATCAAGCTCGCTAGCTTGGAGCATCAAGGCCAACGAATTCTATGACTGCCAGGCGGAGGACGAAAAAGCGGGGTCGCAAGCAACCCTCTCGTGCCGCCAGTGGCAGGTCCGGAAGTCCATCGAGAATGTCCGCACGGGCCTGCGCTCGGCTCAATTCATGGGTGCGCTGGAGAAGTATATGAATGAAGACCCCTGGATCAGCCAGGTATGGCTGAAGCAGAACCCGAACTGGAAGACGGCCGCCGCGGGTCCCGCCCCTTCCGATTGCGGAAACCCGTGAACTGCCTCGCAGGCACGAGTCTCATTTTGCTACACGGCGCTCTCGGCTTGCTCATTTCGCAACGGCCTTGATTCAGCATGCTCATCGGTTCATGTTGAATTGAAACGACTTGCTCGTTGGCACGATCCATGTGTCTTTCCCCTCGAAGGAGATTCACATGCGAACCCCATTCAAACACCTCGCCATCATGCTGATCATGGTCCTGGCGGGAGGAATGACACTCAGCGCGCAGCACAGAGGAGGAGACCGCCTCCCCAAAATCCTGGACCCCTTGGGCATCCTTCCCTCTCCCCGACAAGTCATAAGGACCCTCGACCGCGTGACCCGGGTTCTGCCTCCTGTCGTCATCGAAACCAGGAACAATCCAGTCTACGATTACGACTACGACTATCGGAGTTATCCGATTCGGAACCGCTACTACCCCGCTCCCCTGCAGCCTTTTTATTGCGAGGATGAACCCTACCCGGTCCATTACTACGGCAGGAACCATAGGTTCGAACGGTTCGAGCACCGGAGCCATTTTCCCGCCCCGATCATTTCTTATGGCCAGGAAGGCACGAGATCCAGAGGCAGACGCTAGGTGCCATCCCGACCATGGAGAAACCCCCGCAAGGGGGTTTCTCCATATAAAACTAGCCTGACAGGCCCAGGCGGTTGAAAAATGATCAACTGAACCACTGAGTCCGATCGTTTCCAAACAACGCTGCGCTAGGAATTGCCGCCTCAACTGATCTGCAACGGAAAACCGACCTCGGGTATACATTGCGGATAGGCGGGGGGAACGTACACTTCCGTCGGTTGCTCCTGCTGAAATCCTGATCCGGGAGGTTGTCATGACAAGGCCACTTCCATCCTTGACGCCAGACATTGAGCGAAGGTTCGATGGCTGGATGAAGATCCAGGAGCGGCACATTTCGCCTTCAGAAATCAAGCTCCGCCCCGGTATCACTCTGTCCCGCCAATTCGGTTGCCAGGCCTACCCGCTCGCAGAACGCCTGAAAACCCTCTTTGAGGCCGCCTCCGGGGAACATTGGAACATCCTCGACAAGTCCCTGATCGAGTTGGTGGCCAAGGAAGAGGGCATCTCATTAAGCCTGCTGAAGCGGCTGGGGGACATGTCCCGGGTCATCGAGACGTTCGGCCTGCATTCACCTGGGCTCGTGACCCATGATCTGGCCTTCGACAAGGTAGCGCACTACCTTGTCGAAATTGCGAAGCTGGGCAACTCGATCATGGTGGGAAGAGGGGCAGCCATCTTATGCAAGGGCTTTCCAAACTGCTTCCACTTCCGATTGATCGGGAGCCATGAATGGCGGGTCTCCACCTACGCCCGGCGTATGGGGCTGAGCCACACGGAGGCAGAAGCCGAGGTGACGGAGAACGAGGAGCGCCGGGAAAAGTTCGTGAACCATTGCCTGGGCGAGAACGTGGCCGATCCCCAATTCTATGACGCGACTTTCAACAACGAGCGGCATGGCGTAGAGGACATTTCCTGCGCAATCCTGGCCTTCGTCCGCAACTCCTGGGAAGACAAAAAGTATTTCAAGCCGGGCTGAGTCAGCGTATTTCTCCGACTACCACGATCTGGAAACTTTCCGGCAGCATCGGTGGGCGCGAACGCTGGCCAGGCTGGACTTCCGGGGCCGGGCCGAACACAGCGGTGGGGAGGTAGAGCAGGTGCGTCTTCTCATCCACGGCGAGAGTCCTGGCAGCCTTCCGGGTGGGGATGGTGCCTGCAACGGCAAAATGGTCCTTCCCATCGTTTCGCACGATCGTGAGCGACCCTTCGCCATTGGAAGCGTAAGCGCATCCCGTGCCCGGATCGAAGGCCACGCCATCGCAGCCTTCGCCGATGGGCAGGGTCGTCAGGACTTTCCCACTGGCTGCATCCACGATGGCCATGAGCTTGTTGCGGCCCACCGCGAACAGGCGCTGATGCGCCGCATCGATGGCCAGACCTGAGGGTTCTTCCAGCGGCTTCAAGGACCAGCGCGAAAGGACTCTCAAGTTCCTGGCGTCAATTGCCAGCAGTTCGTGGGTATCTTCCACGTTCACAAAGACGCGGCCTTTGCCATCGGTGGCCGCGAACTCGGGCTTGCCGCCCATGGGAATGGTTCCAGCCACATCCAAGGTTTCCGCATTGAAGACAGTCGCGTTCTTGCCTCGACCGTTGAAAGTGAAGACCTGCTTGGTGGCGGGATCATAGAGGATGGCATCAGGGTTCTCCCCCGTGGTCTTCACTTCCTTGATCACTTCGAGGGTGGAGAGTTTGAAGGCTGTCATGGTGTTCGCGCGGCCGTTGCTGGTGTAGCCCCGGTCCAGATCACGAGCGACGGCCACGCCATGAACACCTGCGGTGTTGGGAATCTCGCCGACCTGCTTGCCTTCGAGATCGAGCACCATCACCCGGGTCGAGCGCGGCAGATAGATGCGCTTCGCCTGGGAATCCAAGGTCACATAGTCCCAGCCTCCGTCGCCACCGATCGGAAGCGTGCGCAGGACGGCGAGCTTGGTTGATGGCGTCGTGGCGATTTTGGGCTTTGCCGCCGGAG
The DNA here is from genome assembly GCA_025353305.1 of Holophagaceae bacterium. The sequence continues at coordinate 29,586 of JANXQX010000161.1, read as the reverse complement.
CGGATTGGGCCGACGCATCCATACCGAGGGCGAGCAACAAGGGCAACAGAAAGGGCATGGGGACTCCTAGGGAACTCCACCAGACTAGCCAGGAAAATGCGCTGGGCTCGTCAGGTGTGATGTCGTCAGTCTATCCCTTCGCTTTCAGAGCCGCCTTCACGCTTACTGGGTTCATGGGCAGGTGGGTGAGTCGTGCGCCTGTGGCATCGTGGATGGCGTTGGCCAGCAGCGCACCCACGATGATGATCGGGGGCTCGCCGCCGCCCTGCGCGGGGACCTGCGGATTGTCGATGAGGGTGATGTCGAGCTTGGGCACCCAGGAAAAGCGTGGGATTTCGTACGTGTCGAAATTCTTCGCCAATACATCGCCGCCTTTGAACGGAATCTCTTCGGTGAGGGCGTAGCCGAGTCCCATGATGAGGCTCCCTTCGGCCTGCTGCCGCGCGCCGTCGGGATTCACCACCACGCCCATGTCCTGCACCAGGGTGATGCGCTTGACCTGCACCTGGCCTGAGGCGCGGTCCACCGCCACCTCCGCCATGGCGGCCACGTAGGTACCGCGGTAGTGGCCGCAGGCTACGCCGACGCCGCGCCCGCTGGGAGCGGGCTTCGCCACCCAACCGAAGCGCTTCGCGGCTTCCGTTAACACGCGGAGCATGCGGGGTTCTTCAAGATTCAGCAGGCGGAAGGCCACGGGATCCATCCCCAGCTTCGCAGCGAGGCTGTCCACGTGGCTTTCGTGGGCGAAGTTGTTGCTGTTGGCCGAGGGCGCCCGCCAGGGACCCACGGCGAAGGGATGCATGTCCTTCGGATTACCTCCCTGCCAGCTTCCCGCACTCAAAGTGCGCTGGTTGGGAACCGCGTAGAAGGTCACGGCTTCGCGGTCCCCCGCGCCCACGACGTTGCAGTTCCAAGCAGTGATCTTCCCCTCACGGGTGGCACCCGACCGAAGCTTGATCACCGCGGCGGGACGGAAGGTATCGTGGAAGAATTCCTCCTCGCGGTCCCATTGCACCAGTACGGGCGCGCCTGCCAGCCGGGCCAGCCGGGCGGCGGTCACGGCCTGGGGGCCGCCGCTCTTGCCGCCAAAGCCGCCGCCCACGTAGGGCGTGATGATCCGCACCTGTTGGGTCGCGAGACCCAAAGCTTCGGCCACCTGGGATTTCACCATGAAGGGAGCCTGGGTGCTGGCCCACACGGTGACCTTATCGCCCTCCCAGGCGGCCAGGGCCGCGTGGGTCTCGATGGGGGCGTGAGCGACGTAGGCGTTGGTGTAGGTGGCTTCCACGACCTGGGCCGCGGCTTTCTCACCCGCGGCCAGGTCGCCCATGGCCGCCAGGCTCCGGGCCTTCGGCGCGGTCTTGGGCAGGTGTTCGAAGATGTTGTTGTGGTCCAGATCGGAAACGGGATTCTTCCATTTGGCTTTCACCTTCGACAGTGCCTCCGCGGCGCCGTCGGGACGGGCATGGAGCAGCGCCACCAGTTCCTTGTCGCGGACCACCTTAACGCCGGCCATTGCCTCGGCTGCGCTCGTGTCCACGGATTCCAGGGCCGCGCCATGGACCGGCGCCCGCAGCACCCGAGCATGCAGTAGACCAGGCAGCTTCATGTCGGCGGCGTACATCGCCTTCCCAGTCACTTTCTCGCGCGCGTCCTTGCGTGCCGTATCCCGGCCCACCAGCTTGAAGGCCGACACGGGCTTGGGCGCGACCTTTTCCAAATGCCGCTCGATCTTCTTGCCCGCCACCAGTTCTCCGTAGCTGACATGCATCGAGGTGTCGCCCTTCCTGGAGACGATGCCTTTCACCACCACGAGTTGCTCGACAGGAATTTTCAACCGTTCCGAGGCCATCTGCACGAGCACGGCACGAGCTTCGGCACCGGCGCCCCGCAGCACGGGTCCGAACTGCCAGATGCTCAAGGAACCGAAGGTGCCCATGTCCCAGGGGCACAGGTCCGTGTCGCCCATGACCATGTCCACCTGCTCCAGGGCCACATCCAGCTCTTCGGCCAGCAGCATGGCCAGGGCGGTCATGCTGCCCTGCCCCAGTTCCACCTTTCCCACCAGGCATGTGACGCGGCCATCAGGCGCGATGCACAGATAGGCGTTGAAGTCCGAGGGGTAGCCTGGCCGGGCATTGGGGCGATCGGGGCGATCGCGTTCCTGGGCGAACCCCTGATCGGCAGAAAAGAAAAGCACCAGGCCCGTGATGCCGGTTCCCTGGAGGAAGTCGCGGCGTTTCATTTGCCTCCTCCCTTGCCGGTGGCCGCGTCCATCACGGCGTCGAGGATCCGCGGATGCGAGCCGCATCGGCACAGGTGGCCCTCCAGATGATGGGCAACGTCCTCGCGGGTGGGTTTCGGCTTGCCCTCCAGCAAGGCCGCCGAGGCGAGGATCATCCCGGAAGTGCAGTAGCCGCATTGGAAGGCGTGGTGCTTCATGAAGGCCTGCTGCACGGGATGCAGTCCGTCCTTGCGCTCAAGTCCTTCAATGGTGGTGACCTTGCGCCCCGCGACCGCCTTCAGGCTCGTGGAGCAGCTGCGCACGGGCTGGCCGTCCACCAGCACCGTGCAGGCGCCGCACTGGCCCTGGCCGCAGCCGTACTTGGTGCCCGTGAGCCCCAGGTCGCTGCGCAACACCCACAGCAACATGCGGCCTTCATCGGCGTCGACCTTCACGGCCTTACCGTTGAGCGTGAAAGAGAGGCTTCGCACCATGAAACACCTCTGAGAACCTCTGCTGGATCCGCATCCACGCTCCTCCCGGGACACTGCCTTGTCAAGTGGATGGCAAGCGTGGCTGGTCGCCGATCCCGCAGGTACTTGTAGCTCCCGTCTATTTGCTCGCTGAAATCCATGGATAAGGAACGCAGAAACAGGCCGGCCTGAGGCCACCATGGGACACTGGCTTATTCGTTCCGGAGTCCTCCATGAAGACCCTCTGCCTGCTCTTGGCCCTGCCCGCCCTCACGCTGCTAGCCCAGGCGCCGGATGTGCACCAGCAACTGGCGAAGGAGATCCTTTCGGAACTCATCTCCATGGATACCACCGGCGAGCATGGCGACACCACCCCCGCCGCCAAGGCCATGGCGAAACGGCTGCTCAATGCGGGCTTTCCCGCGGCGGATATCCAAATTGTGGGACCCGAAGCCAGGATCTGATCCTCGCCCTCACCACGGGCGAAGAGGGTTCCACCTTCTACAACGGCATCGAATGGCTGCTCGCGCATCGGCGGGATCTCATCGAGGCCGAATACTGCCTCAACGGCGATGGCGGCGGACCCGTGGCCACCAAGGGCCTGCCCCGTTTTCGCGCCTTCCAGACCTGCGAAAAGGCGTTCTACACGTTCACGCTGGAGGCCAAGGATTCCGGCGGCCACAGTTCCCTACCCCGGAAGGCCAATCCCATCCATGCCGTTGCCGCAGGAATCGCACGCATCGCCGATTACACCTTCCCGGTGGACCTCAACGAGACCACTCGCGCCTTCTTTGCCCGCATGTCCAAGATTGAAGGAGGCCCGCTCGGCATGGACATGTCGGCGCTGGTGCAGAGTCCCCCGGATTCCACTCCGTGGAGGGCTGGGGTTGAGCGTCTTTCAGAAGATCCCTATTGGAACGCCCAGATGCGCACCACCGCCGTGGCGACCCTGGTCAGCGGTGGCCACGCTTCCAATGCCCTGCCGCAAACGGCCAAGGCCAACGTGAATTGCCGCCTGCTGCCGGGTGAAGACATCCTGGCCGTGAAAGCCAGGCTCGAGTCCCTGGTGAACGACCCGCGCGTCAAAGTGACAATGGAGGGAACACCCCAGAAGAACCTGGCCTCGCCTTTGCGGCAGGACCTCATGACGGCCCTGGAGAAGACCACGTTGATGGTGTGGTCCGGCTGCCCGGTGATCCCGGCCATGGAGACCGGCGGCACCGATGGCGCGAAGCTTCGGATAGCGGGCATCCCCACCTATGGGATCTCCGGCGTGCCCATCGACCAGGACGATGTCCGGGCCCACGGCCAGGACGAGCGCATCCGGGAAACAAACTACTACGAGGGCTTGCGGGCTTTTGAACTGCTGATCAGGGAACTGGCCAAGTAAAGTTATTAATAATTGAGGAACACAGGAGTGCCGCCAGGCTTGGTTCTTGAGGCTTGCTGCTTCGGGCAGAGATTCCAGTTGTGCCATTTTGACTGACCCAGGATCCGGACCCTGGGCTAGGCTCAATGGAGGACCGGGGTATGGAGATCGTTGGTGTTGCTTCAACTTTGAGAGTGCCCATACTCTGAAGGCGAAATATCAGGGCCAGGCATTTTCATCGAAGGAGCGTATATGAGCGGACGATTCCGCCTTCAATCAGCGCGGGCCAATCTGAGCAAACGGATCGTGATTCCAACCGCCGCCATGTTTGCAATCGCTTCAGCCACGGCCCAGGTCCCAACGGCAAGCAGGGAGTCGCTCGCCATAAAGGAGCTGGTGGGTTGCCTCAAGGATATGGGGCATGAAACCGAAGCTCTACGCCTGGATGCGGAATATAGAAACAAGAACAAGGACATTTCGTTTGGCACCCCCAGCAAGAATGCCCAAGCCGACACCAAGGTGGGAACCAAGCGCACCCTGTTCAATAAAAATGCGCTGGATCAGATCTTCCCCACCAATCTGAATGGGAAGCCCGATCGAAAAGCCCTTCTGGATTGGTCCACCACGGTGCTGCATGAGTTCACGCATCAGGACCAGGATTGGTGGGCCTGGGAAGGCGATGTGTGGACTGAATTTGTGGGCCGGAACCGGTGTGAACAGCAGGCTTGGGGAACGGGCTTCCAGGCGCTCTACAATTACGCCCGGCGGCTCCAGGAGAACCTCAGCCGGGCACCCGGTTCAAATGAAAAGGCAAGGCTGGGCCGGGAACTGGCGGATGTGTGCAAGAGCTATGAGGTGTATCTCAATTCCCTTGCGGATCGTGGCGAAATCGGCGAAGTCCGGATCGAGAATCGTGAGGGTTTGCAAGTCCTGGTGGGTTCGCTCAGGGAAGAAATCGCCGGGATGGGAAAAATCGGAAAGGATTCAGCCGCCAACGCCGACGTGATGCTGGGGGTGAGGGGCAATGTGGTCGGGACCTGGGACGTAACGGTGCGATATGAACACACCAAAACCCCATGGACTTCCAGGGGGGAATGGATCCTGGGCCAAAACATGCGCTCTGTCTTTGGTGAAGCACGGATGACCAATGCTTCAGGGAAGGCGGTGAAAGGCACCGTGCGGGGAAACCTGGTCGGCGATGTGCTGAGAATCGAGGTCCGGACCGGAAATCTCATTGAACTCTACGAAGCCAAAGTGGAGTCCGACTTTGCCTTGGCCATGGGCACGACCCTGCAAAGCAATTGGGCGGTGATCATCGCCGATACGCTGGTATCGGGCCTCACGGGCCTCGATGGAACGAAGATTGGACCTGTGAAAGAGGAACAACTTCGGAAATTCCAGACCATCAAAGCGACATGGACCGCGAAGGTGAGGCGATGAAAAAACCTTTCGAGTTCCCCCTGATTGGCGCCCTTGCGCTATTTTTCGCTCCTCCTTCATTTGCGGGGGACACCAGGCCATCTGTTCCCCGACAGGGAGAGTTGATTCACACGGCCACTGCTTCGAGGGATGGCTGGAAATATTTCATGACGTTCTCCGTCGAAAACAAAGGGCGTCAGCATGTCCAGTTCTTCATGCCGCCGGGCACCCCCATGGTGTCCCAGGGCTCGACGGGATTGACCCTGGTTCTAGTGGATGCGGTGGATCTGGATCTGAAACCCGGCGCATCGGGGAAGGCCACGGTGTTTGCGATCCCTGCGGAGGACAAAGGAGCAGCTTCCACCGTCGGGTCCAGATACGAGCCATCCCGCGATCGGAACGCCTTCCAGGGCGCGACCAAGGCCGCGGTCGTGTCCTTCAGCCGGAAAGATAAAATGCAGTTCCGCATTCCGGGGCAAGGGGACGCGGGAAGGATGCTGACCACGCGCTGGGCGATGGCGGAACTGCAGCAGGGCAGCAGGGGTCTGTCACCTGACATGAGGAAAAAAGCGGAGGCCGAGGTGGCTGAGGCCTATTCAGCATCTGGTCATGCCGGTCAGGCCACCGCAGCCCTGTCCGCCTTCTGGAGGGATGTGGAAGCGACTGCGGACCCCACCGGAAAGAGCCGGATAGATACCCAGACAAGCCAGGAAAGGATCATTTTCGACAACACCAACATTCAAGGGGTGCTTGGGGGTGGCGAACCCGCGGGATTCACTCTGGATCGCCCGACGTTCATCACGGCCATCCGGACCTATCACTGGAACAAAGGAAGGGGACAGCCCGAGGCCACCTGGATCCGCATCCGCGGTACGCAGGGTGGACAGTTCAAAGCCCATGCCGAGACTCCGCCCACGTGGTGGAAGGTGGCCCCCATGATGCTCCTGCAGCCCGGGAAATACCTGATCGAGGACGGCGATCCGGGAAGCTGGGCACGGAATCCCGATTCAGGAGGGAAGGGATTCGTCCAAATTTCCGGCAGGCCTGCCGAGCGTTGAAGATCTTAGCCAGTTTGGTTCATCTGCATCGAACCATGGGGTCACACTTCCTATTTCGTGGCGTTGGTCAGCCTGTCCACCTTGACCCTCAACCCGGCAAAGCGATTTTCTGATCGAGGCTGAATTGGTAATCGTGAAAAACATGTTCCGCGGTCAGCGTCTGATAACTGCCATCTTCCAGCCGGCGCGTGGTGTCTTTCAGGCGGTAGGTGGTCTGCCCGCAAGTCCAGCAGGTGTAATTCCGCATGTGCGTGCATAGGCAGGTTTTGTCCATGACGGAGATGGACTTCTCGTTCGGATGCGCCTGTACCTCGCGGTTGTAGGCATTTATGTAAGAGCATCTGCCTTTGCCGTCGAGCAGATAGCCATAGGCTTCACAGTTGGGACGAAGCCCCGAGCCGATGGCAGGCGTGTTCTTGAGCATGCGCATCGGATAGCCGGTGGGTGAGATCGTGTTGACGACAATGTCTTCTTCGCTGGCCTTGAAATATTCCTGCTTTGCCTTGGCGGGCAGGCCGCATTCATTGGACACGGTAAAACGGGTTGCCACCTGCACGCCCGCTGCTCCATTTTCCAGAAAGGCGACCGCATCCGTCCCGGTGAAAATTCCACCAGCCGAGATCAGCGGGATATCGAGCTGTTCGGCTTTCAGGAACAGTGTGATCTCGGCCATGATCGTCGCCAGATCGTACTTCGCCCAATCCATGCCGAACCCGAGGTGGCCGCCGGCCAATGGTCCTTCCACCACGATGTAATCCGGCAAACGATTAAGCCTGTGGTTCTTGCGCAGGAAGATCTGCAGGACCCGCATGGACGACACAATGATGCCAAGCTTGGCGTCGCGGAAGCGCGGATGGCCTTCGATCAATCCGAAGGAGCTCAGGTGCAGACCAGCGCTCAGGGTGATGCCGTCAGCCCCGGCATCCAACGCCGAGGCCAGACGCACACGCAGGGTCTCGCGCGGCGCATTCATGGTGAGTTTCTCCATGCAATTGACCCAGATTTCGCCATCGCCACGCTTGGCTTGCATGGTGTTGCCAACGTGCAGTCTGGTCGCCTCGGCCAAATGCCCGAGGTCGAAATGGATATCGGCCTTGTCCGGATTGTTGATGTTGTGCTTGTACAGCCTGCTTTTGTCTTTGACAAAATCAGTGTCGAAGTGCCGGTCGGAAACATCATTGACCATCGCGTCAGAAATATGGCCGACACCGCCCAGGCGGGCCGCTTCCAACGCCAGCGCTGCCGTCGAAATATCCACGCCCATGCCGCCGACGATGATGGGAACCAGTTCTTTTTTTCCGAATTTCAGTCGGAAATCATCAACGCATTTCATCAAAATCCTTAGGTTGCTGAATTCATCTTCGGTTTTCGACCGTGCTGTATTGAATCCGGCGGAGGACTGCCCTGAACCGCTCGATTTTTTTACAGCGGATCGAATGTATTCACAAAACGGCTCCATGGCCGAAGGGCTTGTCGGAATTATGGAGGAGGCTGGAGGTCGTGGCGTTGGACCGGCCAGCGGTAGTTTTAGATGTCTCGGAAATCCTGAAGGGCCGCCGAGCCTCCATTTTACGACATGGATCGCTGGTTCAGTGAAAAAGCAATTCTCCGATCATCGGTATTGGCCATCGGCCAACGCAAGACACGCTGAAGAATCAGGCACGCCCCAATGTGAGAGCCCGCCTCACCTGCTTCTTGAGCCGGCTGGCCACAAAAGGACCAAGTCGGCCCTTCTCCCGCAGGATGCGAACGAAGAGATCGCGCTTCTTGTAGGGCGGGAGCATCCGGTTTTCGGCCGGGACGAGCCGCAGCGCTTCCTTTTCGCAGGCGGAAATGCAGGCCGCGCAACCCAGGCAGACCGCCCCTTTTACCTCAGCAAAGCGGTCCTTCGGGGAAGCGAAGGTCCGTCCTTTCGCTAAGCCGATGGCCTTCACGTTGCACGCGGTGAAACAGGTGCCGCAGTAGTCGCAGCGCTCCGGATCGATGACCGCGGTGAAGCCGGTCTTGGCGATGCCTTCGTGGAAGCCCATCTGGACGCCCGCCATGAGCTCGCAACAGCAGCGGCAGCAGTTGCAGATGAAGGAGGGCTTCTCGCGGATGTTGTCGGTGACGTGCGTCAGGCGGAGGTCCCGCGCCCGGTCGATGACTTCCAGTAGTTCCGCTTCTGTTTTCAATTCGGCGAAGCCCCGGCGGGCAAGGAATTTCGCACCGCTCCCGAGAGAGATGCAGATGCCCTCCATGGGCGCGCCCTTGGCACAGGTTTTTCCCTCGTGCGACTTCTTGTGGCGGCAGTAGCAGATACCCACGGCGCCGATTCCCGCCTCGTGGATGATCTCGCGGGCCCGTTCGTAGGTGGCGATCTCCGAGGTCACGGGGATGTGCTCCTCGTAGGCCAGGGCGCGGGTGAGTTGGGTCTTGCTGCCGAAGAATTCCTTGGCCTGGCTCTCCACCAGGTATTCGCCCATCAGCGTGGCCAGCCGTTCCAGCGGCAGATCGGTGCGGTGCTTCATGAAGCTGAATTCGAAGAAACCGATGAGCCCGGGCATCAGCAGGTAATACGTGGTGCCGGCATAGGGCATATCCAGGACCAGGCCCTTGTCAGCCATGGTTTCGAGCAACGGAAGCAGCTCATCGCCGGTCATCCCCGTGGCCCGGACGAGTTCAGCAAGCGTGGATTCTTCCAGCGGGAAACACGAGGCCACGAAGGCCTCCCGCTCATCGAAAAGCAGGGCGAGGATTTCTCGCAGCTTCTCACTGTCCACCAGTCCGATGGGGTACTTGTTCAGCCGGTCGATCAGCGGAACCAGGCTGTCCTTGGTACCCAGGTGATGGCCCATCGTCGGCCTCCTGTCCTGAGTATAGGAATATCGGCGGGCGGTAGGGTGCACATCAGGTTCAGGCTTCCTTAGTTTTTATTGAAGGAATTCAGATGGAGTTTTTGAATTACCTGTCCTCACTGACCGCTGCGGCCCAAAATGAGATGCTTGAATTCCCTATCTTCTGTCCTTCCACAACACTGAAAATTCATCAGAACTACCATTTCTGGATCCAAGATGCGCATATCGCCCCTCATCTTTGCAGTCGTCGCCATGTCCGGACTCCACGCCAATGAAGGCATGTGGACCTTTGACAACATCCCGGCCAAGGTCATCAAGGCCAAGTACGGCGTCGAGCTGGATGCGGCCTGGCTGAAACGGCTGCAACTGGCCACGCTGCGCTTTCCGGGCGGCACCGGGGCTTTTGTCAGCGCCGACGGCTTGGTGGTGACCAACCACCACGTGGGTCGCAGTGCCATCGCCCAGGTATCCACAGCGAAAGCGGATCTGGTGAAGGATGGCTTCGCAGCGGCCTCCCGCGAGCAGGAGATAAAAGTACCGGGCCTTGAACTCATGATGCTGGTGTCCATGGAGGATGTGACCGCGCGTGTGAACGGCGCCGTGAAGCCCGGCACGGCGGACAAGGACGCGCTCACAGCCCGCCGCAACGCCCTGGGCGAGCTTCGCAAAATGGAAGAGGCTAAGACCGGCCTCACCTGCGAACCCGTGACCCTTTACCAGGGCGGCGAGTACTGGTTGTACCGGTATCAGAAATTCACCGACGTGCGCCTGGCGGCCGCGCCGGAACTCCAGGTGGCGGCCTTCGGCGGCGATCCGGACAACTACTCCTACCCGCGCCACAACCTGGACTTCTCCCTTTTCCGCGTCTACGAAAACGGCAAGCCCTACCGGCCCGAGGCCTTCCTGCCCTTCCAGCCCAAGGGTGCCGCCATTGGCGAGCTCACCTTTATTTCGGGCCATCCAGGAACCACCTACCGGCAGCAGACCCACGCTCAGATGGTGTATGCGCGGGACATCGGAATTCCCTTTCAGTTGAAGTCCATGGAACGCCACAAGAAAGCCCTGCAAGCCCTTGCGGCTTCTTCGCCCGAGGCCCGGCGCCTGGCGGCCGATGCGATCTACGGCATCGAGAATGGATTCAAGCGGCTGTCGGGCCAGTTGCTGGGATTGGCCAAGCCCGAGAACCTGCACAAGGTGAAGGAAGCTGAGGAAACACTGCAAGCCGCCGTGGCCAAGGACCCGGCCCAGCAAGCCAGGACCGGCGCGAGCTGGTCGCGCGTGGCGCAAGCCGTGGAGCGCCAGAAGGCCTTGCTAAAGGACTATACGTTTGTGGGTGCCCGCAGCGTGGCTTTGCTGGGCCACGCCCTGACGCTGGTGCGCCTGCCGGACGAAGCCGCCAAGCCTTCGGATATGCGCCTCACGGAATTTTCGGACGGAAACCTGAAGGCCACCATGGCCAAGCTGACTTCGCCTCGGCCCATGGAAAAACCGGTGGAGGCCGCGCGTCTTGCGGCTGGATTGCGGGAGGCTCTGGATGAGCTGGGAGCCGGCCATCCCTTCGTGAAGACCCTGCTGGGCAGCCAGTCGCCCGAGGCCGTGGCCAAGGTCGCGGTCGAGGGCACGAAGCTGGACGATCCCGCAGTACGGAAGCAGCTCGCGGACGGCCACAAAGCTGCCATCGAAGCCAGCGCCGATCCCATGATTCTCCTCGCGAAAAAACTCGATCCCCTTAACCGGGCCATAAGGAAACAGTGGGAGGACGAGGTCACCAGCATATTCAGCGAACAGGGCAGCCACATCGCTGAGGCCCGCTTCAAGGCCTTTGGCAAATCGCTGTACCCCGATGCCACCTTCACGCTGCGGCTGGGATTTGGCCCCGTCGCCACCTACGCGAACGGCACCGGCACCAAGGCGCAGCCCTTCACCACCTTCATGGGGATGTACGACCGCCACCTGGGCTGGGGCGGCAATGCACTGGCTGCGGAAGATGGCGCGTGGACGCTGCCCCAGCGCTGGCTGGACCGGCAGTCCAAACTCGACCTGAGCACACCCTTCAACTTCATCTATGCCTGCGACACCGTGGGCGGGAACAGCGGCAGCCCGGTGCTGAACGTGAAGGGCGAATTCGTGGGCATCAACTTTGACAGCGTGTACGAGGGACAGGGCGGCTACTACGTCTACGACGCCGACACCAAACGCGCCGTGGCCACTGATGCCCGCGCCATCCTGGAGTCTCTGCGGAAGATCATGGATGCCGGCAACCTGGCGGATGAGCTGACCGGAAAATAGGCCTATGGTACGTTTCCGCCAGGAGTGTTCATGAAGACCGCAACCTCAACCCCGTTGGCCGAACTCACCTGGAAGGCTGTGGCGGCGGGGGTGGTCCTGGGGGTCGTTTTCGGTGCCGCCAACGCTTACATCGGTTTGCGCGTGGGCCTCACGGTGGCCGCCTCCATCCCTGCCGCGGTGCTGACCGTAGCCCTCTTCAAATTATTCGGCGCCAAGGGCACGATCCTCGAAGCGAACCTCTCCCAAACCATCGGCTCGGCTTCCACGTCGCTCGCCACGGGCACCATCTTCACGATTCCAGCGTTGTTCCTTTGGGGCATGGCCCCGCCCTATTTGCAAGTGGTGGCCTTGTGTTTCCTGGGGGGCGTGCTGGGGCTTTCAGCCATGATTCCCCTGCGGCGCTTGCTGATCGTGGAATCCCACGACGAACTGCCCTATCCCGAAGGCACCGCCTGCGCGGAAGTCCTGCGGGCTACCGCGGAAGGGTCCAGCGATGGCGTCTGGATCTTCCGTGGCATGGCCGTGGGCGCGGGTGTGAAGCTGCTGGTGGCCCTGCTGTTCCTCGTGCCATCCGAGATGAGCCTGTCACTCGCCCGTGTGCTTCCCAACGGCTCCCTGGCTCTGGAATTGGCTCCGGCCCTGCTTGCCGTGGGCTACATCCTGGGCTACCGCCAGTCGGGCGTCATCGTATCCGGCGCCCTCATCTCCTCCATCGTGCTCATCCCCCTCATCACCTTTTTCGGGTCATCGCTTTCGGCCCCGCTTTATCCCGAGACCACGCGCCTGGTTTCGCAGATGGATGCCGGCGCCATCTGGTCGAAATATGTGCGCTACATCGGCGCCGGCGCCGTGGCCACGGCGGGCATCCTGACGGTGCTCAAGAATCTCCCCTCCATGGTCGGGGCCTTCGCGGCCATCGCCAAGGGCGTGTCCCGCGATTCGACAGGGGTGGAAATCGCTCGTTCGGAGAAAGATCGCGACCTGCCGGGGTCGTTCGTGATTGGAGGCATCGCCTTCGTGGTGCTGATCGCGGCCTTCGTGCCTGGAATCTTCGCGGGCAACATGGGCCTCGTTCCCCGCATGGTCTGTGCGGCCGGAGTCGGTGTTTTCGGCGTGCTCTTCGTGGCCGTGGCGGCCCGCATCGTGGGCATCGTGGGGGTTTCCTCCCAGCCGACCTCGGGCATCACCTTGGTGACGCTGCTAGGCGTGGCCTCCATCTTCGCGGCGGCGGGCTGGGTGGATGGCAACGCCCGGGCCGCGGTGCTCACGGTGGGCACCATCGTCGCCATCGCGGCCTCCAAGGCCGGAGACATCTCCCAGGATCTGAAGACGGGTTTCCTGGTGGGCGCCACCCCCGCCAAGCAGCAGTTCGGCCAGCTCATCGGCGCGTCCGTGGCCTGCTGGGCCGTGGCCGCCACGGTGATCCTGATGGGCCATGCCTTCGGCTTCGGCAGCAAGGAAATCCCCGCGCCCCAGGCCATGTTGATGAAGACCATCATCGAAGGCGTTCTATCCGGCGCTCTGCCCTGGACGCTGGTGCTTTCCGGCGCGGGACTCTCCCTGGGAGCCATGCTCTGCGGCGTGTCGGGCCTCGCCTTTGCTATCGGCGTCTATCTGCCTCTGTCCTCCATGGCGCCGATCTACGTGGGCGGCTGCGTGCGGGCCCTATTGGACCGAGGCAGGAAGGACAGCGAGGGCAAGACTGAAAGCGATCCAGGCATTCTCGCCGCATCAGGGCTTGTGGCGGGAGAAGGCCTCGCGGGCATCCTGGTCGCCGCGCTGGTGGTCAGCGGCGTGGCCCCGAAATCCATGGCCCCACGGATCGTCGGCCTCACTGGTGAGTTGGGGACCGTGGCGTTAGTATTGGCCGTCTGCGGTTTTCTTTACATGGCCGGGCGGGCAAGGAAGAAAACCGTGTGATGCGTTTTTTGCGACTCGCTTTTGCACCTTTGATCTTCTGGTTCAGGGGACATTGAGACAGTCGAGTCGATCCTCGATCTCCCAACTCCACTCCAGGGCCGATCCAGTTGCTTCAGAGACTCCGTTCCGTTGTCACTCCACGGCTCGTTTACGGGCGTGCTCACTGCCGCTATCCTGCCCTCACCGCCGTACATTCCTGCTCCCGTACTGTGGATCACCGCACCAAGCGTCTGCTGTGCAATCGCCAAGCAGCCCTCGCACTAGCCAAGGGGCCCAAGTGAGCAAGATATTGCCCTCGTCCGATTGCCCGTCGAACTACGGATATTCGCGGTTCGCCCCGGCGCCGTGGAAGACGCTGACTCCTGTCTTGACTGCGTTCCTCATGGTTGTCACCACCCCTTCAGAGCTGAGGGCTCAAGGAAAAACCCAAAGCCACCGCAATCCGTTGCTGGCCCCCAGGAACTCGTCCCGATCCCTCCAAGCATTGAAGCCATCGCAAAGACTCTGGAATCCATGCATCAAACCAAAACAGCAAGTGCCCTGCGGACCGACTTCCAGCAACGCAGAGTGACGCTTTCTGATGGTCTTGGTGAGGACAACGCTTCCACCGGCCATCCCAACGCGGCGTTGAGGGTCCTCCGGGTTCCGACGGATCCAAAAGAAAACGTCATGGAATTGAATCGGACGAATGTCAATACCCATGAGCCTCTATCTCTGGCTCTTACGGTCGTACACGAATATGTCCACATGGGTCAAAGTAATCCCATCCAGACGAAACAGTATGAAGACGCCGCATGGAGAGAGACCATCAAGACAAGTCTCAAATGGATGGTCACGGTCAGGGACGCGATCAATCGCAGCATCGACGCTTTTGCCGACCCCGTGGTGAAAAAGATTGTTCCTGAAAATGCGCAGGAGCGATTGGCAATTGCGCGGAAGTTGAAAGCCGCCGGGCTCCCTCCTACGGCCCCGACGCCACTAACTGCCGCGACGCCGCCAGTGGCTAAGCAGGCCTTGCCGGCATCGACTGGCCTGCCGGCCGTGGCCGGGTTTCTCACCTTCAGTATGTTGGTCCAGGGACCAAGCGTCGAGACCGGCACAACCATGAACCGTACCGATGCTCCCGCCACAGCCAGCCTCCAACGTCACGGCTCCCGGGGATGTTTCGCTTCAAATCACGGGGCTGAGCTTCACCGGAAAGACGACCGAAGTCTGGACCAAAGAAGGTCGTGATGTTCGATCTGACATCACGATCGCTGGGACCTTCAGCGCAGACCTTAAGATGATCGAAGAGATGGCGGTGAGTTGTGCCGAAACCTGGAACGGTTTTGGGCGAAAAGATGAAAAGACATGGGAGTTCGGGGCGCACAACATCCCCTTTCTATACACCCGTTCAGACAATAAGCGGGACTACAGCCTGAGTGCCCCGACACCAGCAAAACGTCCTCCGGCTTTTTCCATCACGAGAGCGAACTACCTTGAGACGAAATTCAACGGGAATCCAAACAAAGAAGGCCAAGTGATCGGATACGAGTATCGCAAGGACCGTTTCGACGTGTCCAAGGCGAGCTCAATCGGTCTATTGTTTTACTAGCCGTACCCTTTCCATCCACCCAAAGGGGGAAGATATGCAGGCACGCGCCGCGGAAATCAGCAAGGTCCTTTGGCAGATCCTCGCCCTGAATATCCTCGTGGCCATTGCCAAGGTCGCCTGGGGAGTCGTCAGCGGATCCACGGCCATGCTGGCCGACGGCATCCACTCCTTCACCGACGGCTCAGGAAATATCGTCGCCCTGATCGCCATGAAAGCCGCCAGCAAGCCCCCTGATGAGGACCACCCCTACGGGCACCACAAGTACGAATCCTTCGCAAGCGCAGCCATCGGAATCATGTTGTGCCTGGCGGCCTGGAGGGTCGTCAGCGGTTCGGCATCAGCGCTCATGGCTTTCGCCAAGAGCGGCATCCATCCGAAAGTCGAGGTCACTGCCACTTCCTTCGCCGTCATGATCATCACGCTCGGCATCAACATCTTTGTGGTGTGGTTCGAATCCCGCCGCGGGAAGGAACTCGGCAGCGATGTGCTGCAGGCCGACGCGAAGCACACCCTGTCAGACATCTGGGTGACCCTTGGGGTCCTTGTCTCTCTCGTCCTGGTCAAGTTCGGCGTGCCCATCGCAGACCCGATCGTGGGGCTGTTCGTTGCTTTTGCCATCGTCTGGGCGGCCCTCGAGGTATTCAAGGGCGCTCATACGACTTTCTCGGACCAGCAGAGGCTCGACCCCTTTGATGTCATGAAAAAAGTCATCGCCTTCGAGGGCGTGCAGGGCTGCCACAACATCCGGTCGCGGGGGACAGGTGCGATCGTCCACATGGACATGAGCATCCTGGTGGATCCTGTCATCACCGTCGAGAAAGGGCACGCCATCGCCCGTGATCTTGAGCTCTGGCTGTGCGGACAGTACGAGGGCCTCGCCGACGTGGTCATCCATGTGGAACCCGACGATGAGGACCAGAGAAGCAGGTCCACCTTTTAGCTTTTTGAACGGCCAGCACTTGTATCGCTGCCAGAAATGGAGATACTCGGCCTATGTTAAATAAACTTTCCTCATTCATTGCCCTCTGTTGCGTACTCCTGCTCACCGGTTGTCTGGACTACGGCCAGCAGACCCTCACCTACCGGTACGATGCGAAGACCGACACGCTTCGGGTTTTTCAGCTCTACCAGGGGATCTTCGGCGAGGATAAGCAGGATGGCCTCTCCGAAAAGGAGCTGGAGCAACTTCAGTCTGTCCTGTCCGGCCAAAGGACCTTTTTCTTTGCGAACTGGATCTGGGAATACGATCGCAGCGAGGTGAGCAAAGCGCTCGTCAACCTCGACAAACCTGATGCGGCGTTGGACTCCTCCACACGTACCAGGCGGGAGGGTTTTTTAAAATTGCTCATGGGAAATACGCGGGTGGACAACGGGGCGTTCTACATGGATGAACAAGGCCGGTTGTGCGCCATGCAATCGGTCACTGTTTCGCGATTTTCAAATCTCGTCGCAGCCGGCAACCTGCAAATCCGGGATCTCCTGAAGCTCGAGTCAAACCGGGAGGATGCATCCCCTGAGGAGCATGCGCTCTATCTCAAGTCCGCGAAAAAGCCGAAGCCCTACATCAGGGTCGAGGGGAACCAGCTCCGCTTCCACCTACCCATAACCCGCGCCGCTTTCGAAAAATCCTATGGGCCGAATTCCAGCTCTGCCAAGCAATTGGAGGAATTCAAACGGCAGGGGGGCCAGCTCGCCTTCGCGAACAATGAAATGAAGTGGGGCCTCGGCGCGCCGTCGGACCAGGCGACCACGCTCACCCTTCCGGTTTCAGAAAAGCCGTATATCGCCAACGCATTGGATGCAGTGAAAAGCCGAGTCGCGGTTCTTGAAAAAATGGACGTGGCCGCAGCAGCGAAAGCATTTATTGGCGGAACGAGCCAGAATCGGAAGTCGCGAAAACCCTGACTTTTCGTGGGTCTGGCCTCATGCGGAATCCACCAGGAACCGACGGGTTTCCCCTACGATTCTGGTGGATTCCGATGTATGGAAGTTCTTGAAATTTAGCGCCAGTGCTGCATCTGCGGGTTATTGATGACCGATTGATTACCTTCTGCGCTCGTTGTGCTTCAGTTCCGAAATATGTTTTTCCAATCGGCTCAATTCCCGTTCAAGGCGTTCGGTTTCTTTATGGGTGAGCCTTCCGTCGGATCTCATCCGGGCTTCGTCATCGCGCACGGCATCCAGCTCACGTTTCAGCCGACGGGATTCCTGCCGGTTCAGGGCTCCGGATCTGATGCCTCTTTCGATGCTAGCAAGGCCAGGCAAATGTTGGCATTTGTTAAGGGACCATAAACATCAACCGGACACACAGGGGTTAGAATTGGGGAAATCACCTTTTAGACAACACTTCCCCTTGGGCGGGAAACGAAAGGATTCGAGATGACAAAAATCAAGGCGCTGCCTGCTCTTCGTTCGAACTTCCTATGGATTGGGGCAAGGGTCGCGATGCTCCTCCTGACCGCCAACATGCTCGTGCTTCATGCGGAGCAGGATCGGGACAAAGAAAAGGAGAAGGAGAAGCGCGGGAAGCCGGAAGCCAATGATCAAGCTCCAAGTCCTCCGCCCAAGCGCGAGTCGAAGCCTGAACAAGCTCCAACACCCACACCCCCCCATGAACAGAGGAGAGAAAAAGATCCGGCCCCCTCGCCCCGTCTGGACCGAAAGCGCGAATCTGCTCCCGAACCACGTCCTGAGTCCAATCGTCGGGATTCCGCTCCTCAGCCCAAGCCAGTTCTGAGACGCGAGCCGCCTCCGCCGGATCCCGCACCCCGCCCAGACCCAAAACCGGAATTCAAAGGCAATCCAAAAACTGAAACGCCTAACCAGCGCCAGCCGTTGGATGCAGAACGAAGACGCGACAACAATCCGGCCCAACCAACTCCCACTCCTGGACCCAAGGACCCCGGTCCCATTACTCGGGAGATTCCCAGGCCTTTCGGGCCGTCTGGACGCCGGGATTCCAACCAGCGGCGTGAATCAAACAAGGATTCCCATCCAATAACTCCCACGCCTGGACGCAACGAAAACCTGCGTCAGGATCCGCGACAGGACACCAGTGCGATGGGGCACCCTGCTTCTGATCGCTCCCGGCCGTCTGGAAGTCCGGGCGACAGGCGGGGCCCAGAGCTGCACGTGGTCAGCACCCGCAACGGCGGGGAGATCCGGCGAACCCAGACCGGAGCGATCCGCGAAGTCCACACACCAGGCGGGGCCGTGATCCAGCATTCTCCAAGCGGGGTCCGGCACATCGAGATGGCTCGTCCGGGTGGTCGGGTCATCGTAGCCAACGCCACAGGCCGAACCGGGTACATACAGAAACCGCTGGTCTCGCACGGCCGCACCTTTGTACAGCGCACCTACATCCGGAATGGGATTGTGGACGCCAGGCTTTACCGGCCATGGTCCTACGGTGGCAGGGAGTATCACATCTACACGCCCAACCATTACTATCGGCCCACGTTCTACAACTGGGTCTACACACCTTGGGCCCGCCCGGTCAGCTACCGCTGGGGTTGGTATTCCCGCCCATGGTACGGGTATTACGGAGGATATTTCAGGCCTTACCCCACCTATGCGAGTCCCTCCTTCTGGCTGGCCGACTTTCTGATCGCAACCACCCTCGAGGTGGCCTATCTGGCCCAGAATAGCTCCAGCAGCGCTCCTCCGGTGAGGTACAACTCCTCGACCGCCCTGACCCCGGAAGTCAAACAGGTCATCGCGGACGAAGTCCGGCGGCAGATGGATCAGGCGCAAGCAGATCGGGCAGCTTCGCAGGACACTGGGCAGGTTTTTGCACCACCTCCGATCTTCTCGGATAACGGCCCCCGCGTGTTTCTGGTGTCCAGCAGCCTGATGGGTTATTCCGGAAACCAGGAATGCCCTTTGGTGGAAGGGGATGTTCTTCAAATCACCCAGACGCCTTCCCCGAGCTCTGAATGGGCGGAAGTCAAGGTGCTGGCCAGCCGTGGATCGAGTTGCCCGAAAGGCAGCTACATTTCGGTGAGAACTTCGGATCTGCAGGAAATGCAGAACAACATGCAGGCGACCATTGACCAAGGAATGGCCAAACTCCAGGCCGAACAAGGCAGGGATGGCATCCCTTCGCTTCCGGCTCAAGCTTTGGGAGCGGAAGATACACCCTACACTGACGATGTCCGGCCTGACACGAATGCCCAGGATGACCTTTCCATGGCGGTGAGGGAAGCCAACCGATCGGAACAGGACATCATCAACCAAGGGGGGCAGGAACCCGTTGAATCAGGTTCGGATGCAACCATTTCCTTGGGGATGACCCCGTCTCAAGTGGAGAACGTTTTGGGCCGGCCCAAAAACACAGTCGATCTCGGGTCGAAAAAAATCTACGTCTACCAGAACCTGAAAATCACCTTCCTGAATGGCCGGGTGAGCGACGTTCAATAACGGTTTAATCAGCATGGCTCCTAACGATCTGCGTCCATCATCCGCAGGGGCCTTGGCTGGGTCATGGCTTCCAGGCTGAGCGCTTCGTCGAGCTGGGCGATATTGAGGTATCCCTTTTCCAGGATGATTTCCCGCACGGAAGCCCCTGTTTCGAGGGCGATCTTGGCGACTTCGGTGGCGCGCTTGTAGCCGATGGCAGGCATCACGGCGGTGACGATGCCGATGCTATGTTCCACCAGGTCGCGGCAGCGTTCGCGGTTCGCGGTGATACCCGTGATGCACTTGGTGGTGAGCACGTTCACGGCTGCGGTCAGCATGCGCAGGCTGGTGGCCAGGCTGTAGGCCAGGATGGGTTCCATCACATTGAGCTGGAGCTGGCCAGCTTCGGCGGCCAGTGTGATGGTCAAGTCGTTGCCGATGACCGAGAAGGCCACCTGGTTGACCACCTCGGGGATCACTGGGTTCACCTTGCCGGGCATGATGCTGCTGCCGGGCTGCATGGCGGGCAGGTTGATCTCTCCGAAGCCGCAGCGTGGGCCGCTGCTCAGCAGGCGCAAATCATTGCACATCTTGCTGAGCTTCACCGCGGCGCGCTTCACGACGCCCGAGAACATCACGAAGGCGCCGGTGTCCGGAGTCGCTTCGACAAGATTCTCGGCAAGCACGATCTCCAGGCCGGTATTCCGGCGGAGTTCCTCCACCACGATCTTGGGGTAGCGCGGATCGGCGCAAATGCCCGTGCCGATGGCCGTTCCGCCCATGTTCACTTCCAGGAAAAGGCGGGCGGTCTCCCTCAACCGCTCGATATCCTCGCCGGTGGTGATGGCATAGGCTTCGAATTCCTGGCCCAGGGTCATGGGTACCGCGTCCTGCAATTGAGTGCGGCCCATCTTGATGACATCGCTGAATTCCCGTCCTTTGGCATGGAGCGCGGTCTTCAGCTTCTCCATGGCTTCCAGCAATGTCTTTAGCATGAAGATGGTCGAAAGCCGCAAGGCGGTCGGGTATACATCGTTGGTGCTCTGGCCCAGATTGACATGGTCATTGGGGTGGCACTTGGCGTAATCGCCGCGGCTCTCCCCCATCAACTCCAGGGCGCGATTGGCGATCACTTCATTGGCGTTCATGTTGGTGGAAGTGCCCGCACCGCCCTGCACCATGTCCGTGGGGAAATGGCCATGCCAGTGGCCGTCAATGATTTCGCGGCAGGCAGCATCAATGGCCTTCGCAATGACGGGGTCCAGCAGGCCCAAGCGGGCGTTGGCCCTGGCCGCGGCCTGCTTGACCAGGGCGAGCGCCCTCACCATGGCGGGAAAGTGGCTGACGGGTGTACCCGTGATGGGAAAATTCTGAACGGCCCTTAACGTCTGCACGCCGAACAGGGCATCGCTGGGCACTTCCATGGGTCCGATGAGATCCGACTCGGCCCGGGTCGAGCCGCTGGCATAGGCCTGCTCGCGGCCCACCACGGAACTGCCCGTATAAACCAGGCGGCGATGGAGCACGTTCGCAACTTTGCTGAGAATGGCGATGGCGGCACCGCCATCCTGGCCCAAACGCTCCAGCATCAAATCGCGGTCGAGTTCCAATAGCACCGCATCGGCGTGCACCTGGGCCGAAGCTGTGTGAGCGGTCGCAGTAAGAAAGGCTTGTTCTCCAGCAGCGTCTCCGGGCCCCAACAGGATGAGCGGCTCAGGACCATCGCCATTGTCCCGGGTGATCTCGACACTGCCCTCGGCGAGGACGAAGCAAGCCCGGCGGACATCTCCCTGTTGAAATAGGTAGGTCCCCGCCGCGATTTCACGAATCTTCGTGGCACTGGCTACCAGATCCAAATGGGATTCCGACAGCCCAGAGAAAATCTCCGAACGACGCAGAATGGATTTCACCGCTTCCATGACAGACCTCCCGCCGGGCACAAAACCGGCTTGACCATGCTAACTCGGCGCCATCGCGACAAAATCACATGCTCTCTGCAATGGAGAGAAGCAGGGGAAATTCGAGGCCTGAAAATGTGACGGGAGTCATCGACACGCCTGCGCTGGAGCCATGGGCAGGAGTACATTCGAGAATGTCGTGAGTGTCGGGCCAGGCTCAGCCATCGGAGCCAGGAGATGCCGGCAGAATCCTGGAGCCTCTATGAAGACCTTCGATTTCAAGATTGATCCCCTGACCGGCGAGGAATACTGCGAGGTCTACCTGACTGGCCGGCAGCTCCTGAATGATCCACACCTGAACAAGGCCTCGGCCTTCACCGAAGAGGAACGTCTCAGCCTGGGCCTGGACGGTCTGGTGAGCTCGGGCGTTTCCACCATGGAAATCCAGTTGGACCGGGCCCTGGAATCCTTCCGCCGGAAACCCGACGACCTTGAACGCTACCTGTACCTGATCGGCCTCCAGGACCGCAGTGAGCCGCTGTTCTACCGCCTGCTGGTGGACAATCTTATCGAGATGGTGCCCATCATCTACACCCCCACCGTGGGCCAGGCCTGTCTGCAGATGAGCCACATCCAACGCCGGTTCCGCGGCGTCTACATCACGCCGGACAACATCGCCAACATCGATCAGATCTTCCAGGGCATCTCGCTGCCCCACGTCTACTTGATCGTGGTGACGGATGGCGAGCGCATCCTGGGCCTGGGCGACTTGGGTT
Organism: Holophagaceae bacterium; assembly: GCA_025353305.1. Next base: position 7,331 of record JANXQX010000161.1, on the reverse strand, counting down.
CCGACGGCATGGGCATCCCCGTGGGCAAGGTGAGCCTCTACGTCGCCGCCGGTGGCCTCCACCCCGCGATTTGTCTACCCATCAGCCTGGATGTGGGCACGAATACCGAGCGTCTGTTGAACGACCCGCTCTACCTGGGCTACCGGCACCGCCGTCTTGAAGGCGAAGCCTACGATGAGATCGTGGAAAAATTCGTGTTGGGCGTGCGGCGTAATTTCCCCGATGCGCTGCTGCAATGGGAGGACTTCGCGAAGCACAAAGCCTTCAACAATCTTGAACGCTACCGTGACCGCATCCTTTCCTTCAACGATGACATCCAGGGCACCGGCGCCACGGCTCTGGCCGCGCTGATGACTGCGATGCGCATCAAGGGCGAGTCCTTCAAGGACCAGCGCTTCCTCATCGTGGGCATGGGCCAGGCAGGCACCGGCGTCGGCCTGAACATCCGCGCCCAGTTGAAAGAAGAGGGACTGAACGAAGAGGAAATCCGGGCGCGCATCTTCGCGGTGGAACAGCAGGGACTATTGGTTGAAGGCGATCCCAAATTGGAGGCACCGCAGATTCCCTTCGCCCAGAGCCAGAACAACCTAGGTGGATGGAAGCCAACGGAATCCGGCTTCTTTGCGCTGGCCGATGTCGTCCACAACGCCAAGCCCACGGTGCTGGTCGGCGTCACCGCCCAGCGCGGACTCTTCAGCGAAGCTATCCTGGCCGAAGTCGCCCGGAATACCGAAAGACCCGTGATCCTGGCGCTTTCCAACCCAACCTCAAGGACCGAATGCACCCCCGGAGAAGTCGCCCGCGCCACCGATGGAAGGGGACTCATCGCCACGGGAAGCCCCTTCGATCCCATCGAATGGAAGGGCGCCACCCTGCGTGTCTCCCAGTGCAACAATTTGTACGTCTTCCCCGGCATGGGCCTAGGCGCCCTGGTATCCAAGGCCACAAAGATCACCGACGGGATGTTCCTGGCAGCCACCCGCGCCATCAGCGCCATGGTCACCCCGCCACAGGAATCCGAAGGGATGCTGCTGCCGCCCATGCAGGACATCCGCGAAGTGTCGGTGGCGGTCGCGGTGGCGGTGGGCCGCGAAGCCCGGGACCACGGCTTGGCCCGGCGCGTGGATGACATGACACTAGAAAAGCTGGTCCGCAAAGCCCAGTGGAATCCAGCCTACGCGCCCTACCGGCCAGGCCCGAATTCGCACAGATGAGCCTCGAAGTGGAGGTCGAAGGCATGAAAGCCGAAGTGGCCGCCCTGAAAGCGGCCAGTCACTGACGGCACCATCCATGAATTCACGGTTCATGGCTGGCCTAGCCCGAAGTGTGACTTTCGTCCCAAGCCCTCTGGGATATCGTTGAAAACATTGAAAACCTTGATGCGCCGCCCCAGGCAGGCCTGTTCGGGCCTTCAAAACCGTATTCAAATCTACGGATGCGGCGTTTTTAACCATCTGATCGTGATACTTGTGGATGGATGCTGCAATCTTCTAGGGAGTGGACAATGGCCAAAGCATTGGATTACGCGAGCCTCAGCCTGATGGATGCCCTGGACTTGGCGATTCTGGTGGAAGAAGAAGCCCAGGAGCGATATGAGGAATTCGCACATCAGCTGACCACCCACCACACGCTTGAGGCCGCCAAATTCTTCCTATTGATGGAGCAGAATGAAGCTCTGCACAGGGTCATCCTGGGCACACGCCGGAAGAAGCTGTTCGGCACCCTGCCTCGCAACGTGACCCGGGAGATGCTGTGGGATGTCGAAGCCCCGGAGTACGACGGAGCCCGCGCCTTCATGTCGCTGCGGCAAGCGCTCGAAGTGGTGATGGCTGCCGAATCCAAGGCCTATGAATTTTATGACACGAACCTGAAGCACATAACGGATCCGGAAGTCAGAACCCTGTTTGAAGAACTGCGGGAAGAAGAAGGCGAGCATCAGGCGGCCGTCCGGGCTGAAATGGAAAAGCTCCCGCCCGGCCCCGACCCCGATCCCGAAGACTACGCCGACGAACCCAACGCGATGTGATCGGCCATTGAAGCCACTGCGCTAAGGCAGCCGCGGATTCCAGGTACAGAACAGGGTTCCGAGGTGCAGCTGCGGCCTGCCGGAGGTGTACGCTGGGCCGGAGGTGGGGCCGCCAGCTTCTTCAATCCATGACTTTGGTGGACTTGTGGCCATGGCTCGAGCTGCCTGATGAGCCTGGATAAAAATTAACAAAAATTAACTAGCAGGGGGCAGGCCTGAAAAATATAGTTGTTCAAACATCCAATTCTTCTTGCTGAAATCCGTGCCCTGGTTTCCCGCACCACCGCTGCACTTCCCTCTATTTCCTCCTTTTCCTATCTCTCTCCGAGGTGATCATGAAGTTGTTTCCCATCCTGGCTCTGACGGCCGCGTCATTGCTTCCTGCTCAGACGATCGCCATCGTCAACCGCACCAAGAGCGTGTCCGATGCCACGCTGAAGAGCGTCATGAACGCAGTGGCCTCGCAGGTCCACAACGAATACAAAGCCAGGTGGGGCAACGATGCCACCTTTGTCTTCGTGGGCAAGGCCCAGACGACTTCCAGCGCTTACTGGAATGTGTACATTGACGATACCAAGGGCGATTACCACACCGTGGCCAGCAGCAAGCCTGTTTCCTACTGCCATGTGAAAGGTGTCTCAACGGATTACTGGACCAACACGATTTCCCACGAAGTGCTGGAATTGCGGACGGATCCTTTCATCAATCAGACCGTGGTCAAGAACAATGCCGATGGAACGCACACGACTGTTGCGGTCGAGGTATGCGATGCCTGCGAACAGAACGATCAGGGCTATCGGATCGGTACGATCCTGTTGAGCGATTTCGTTTACCCCAGCTGGTTCCAGAACAACGGAACTGGTCCCTTCGACCAGACCCGTCTAATCACGGCTCCCTTCCAGATCCTGCCCGGCGGGTATCTGCCCTGATCTTAGGGAACCAGAGGATTTTTTCGAACCAGGATGCTGCTCCTCAGGCGTGGCATCCTGGTTTTTCCGTTTCAAGAACTCTATTTCAAGAATGGTTTTCTCCGTGCCGAGCCCATGCAGTCTGAACCTTCGGATCATCAGCTTTCGCAGATTGGCCCTGGGCTTTGCGCTGTCGATGCCGTTCACCTTGTGTGGCCAGACCGCCGTCATGCGGGCGCACATGGACCGGAATGCTGGCGAGTCGACGACCTCACCCGCAACCTTGAGCGTGCTCGACGCCAAGGGAACCAGCACCCTGTCCGATGGATTCTTTTCCCTGTTGCAGGCAGAAGAGCTGAGGCCCTACCAGGTGCCCATGCGAAGTTACGCCATGGGCAGCGGCACCGGAAAAGATCTGATTTCGAAAAACCATCTTCTGCCCAAGGCCCAGTGGCTTCTGATCGACAAGCGCAGTTCCACCCCTCTGGCCCAAGGTGAGGGTATTCCCGATGCCCAGACTTTCATCGCGCACCTGAAGAAGGCGGGATTCCGTGATCTGGTCAAGGAGCTTAGGGCCTACCTCAAAGAGTTCCCCGATTCGCTCGAAGCCCATGAGCAGCTCCTGAACCAGCTTCGCCAGCGCGGCGAACGGGCGGCTCAGCGTTACATGGGGATTCAAGTCGAGACGAATCGCGAGCGGCTGGATCGTGGCGATTTCGCGGGCTATCTGCGCGCCGAAACGGCCCGTGAAAAGACCGATCTATCCAAGGCCAGACCCTTGGATGCCGTTCAGGATCTCGAAGCCTGGGCAGCTTTCGCGCAAGAATTGGAGACCATTTTCCAGAGTGGTGAATGGCGGGAGATTGATTTTCCCTGGGTGCGTGGCGGCAGAGCATTGGATACAGCCAGCCCAACGCTCCGGTCTCTCTACAGGCGTTGGCAACCCGCTGTCGAAGCAGCGCTTCAAAGGGACCCTGCCTTCGAATCCTTCTGGGATCTATGGATCTGGATGAGCCAGGTGCAAGGTGGAAAGCCACTTGCGCCATTGTTGGCCTCTCTGAAGCCAACTCCCTTCACAACAGAACAGTGGCCGCCTGCCCGCGTCGTCCAAGCCCTCTTCTCTGTGGCCAGCACGCAGGATGACTGGCACACGCTGGAAAACCTGTACCAGGCCCAATGGGACGATGATCCTCACCCGCTACGGGAACCCGCTCCGAAAAACGCTACGATCAGTGGCGCCCTTCAGGGTTCGGGGCAGGAGATACGAGCGGCCCTGCTGGATCAGGATTGGACGGCCTGCCTGGCCCCTCTTCTGGAAAGCTGCATACGAAGCGGCGATACAAACCAGGCTGATGCGTTATTCATTCAAGCCCTGGATGCCTCGCGTTGGATGGCCCTTCCCGCTAAAGCCGCTGAATTGGCCAAACGCTGCGGCCAGCCTGCCGTGGCGGCGCGCTGGTCCGTGAGCCGGCCCACCGATTCCCGATAAGGACATTCCTGGATGCGCACACTGAAACTGGCTTTTGCATCTTTCCTCGCCATCAATGCTCTACCCGCCCAAACACTCGTGACCGCGGGAGACAACAACTTGAGCCTAGCCCGAGTGCTCCGCTTCCATCCTGAGGGGATGCTCCTGTGCCTTCCCAGTGCTCAAGGACAAAGCCTGGCCCAGGCCATCGAGTCCGCCCTGGATCAGGAACCGGCCGTCGCACTTCAGCTATCGAGCCAAGAATTGGGACTAGGGTTGAAGGTCGGAGCCGAACTTCAGCGGCTCAATGGATGGAGTTCCGAGAAACCCCACTGGGCTCTTGTGGGTCCCGACAAACGGGTGCATGCCGAAGGTTCAGAACCGCCCACGCCCAGGCTTATTTTCGAGGCCTATCGCCAGAGCCCGCTCCGCACCCGTGCGGAGGGGTTGCGGGATTTCCTGAAAATAAACCTCGACCATACGGATGCGCTGGCGCGCCTGGTTCTGGAAACCCGATCCCTGGCGGAGCGGCGGACCGAGCGCCTGCTTGGTCCAAAGCCACCCACTCCAGTCCCGGAATCGTCCCTGTCCAAAGAAGGAACCGGTGAGCCCAAAGATGGGCCAAATAATTCAATCCAAGAGGGCTCCACAGCCAACATCGCCCAACCGCCGACTGTGCTTCCTGCCCTGGCCCTGCTGCCTGAGGAACAGGATGCGAAAATCTGGGATGACTACGCTGCGCTTTATGGGCGCTTCATCACGGAAGGCCACTGGCTGGATCTTGCGCCTGATGGCTCCGGGCCGGTCTCCCTGGCTGGTCAGCTGAGCGATTCCGCGGAGCACAGCCCCCGCTTGATAGCCCTGGCGCAGAAACTTCTCCCCATCATAGAAGACCACTTGCGGAATCGCCCCAGCGATGAGGCGCGTTGGCAGATCTGGACCTCGCTTCGAAGCGCGACGGGAGAAGTGCGGCCCAGCGCCGTTCTCCAGGGCCTCCGCCCATTGCCTGGAGCACAGCGATGGCCGCCTGCCGCGGCCTTGAACGCCTTTGTGGAAGAGGCCCAGCGCACCGGGAATTGGCACGAGGCCGAGCCAATCCTTCAAACCTCCTACGATCAGAATCTGGAATTCCTGCATGCCCTGGAAGCAGCCTCCCGGGAGGATGCCAGCCAGCGCTGGATCGCAACCCACGGAGGAGTCAGCAACGCTTCCAACACCAAGGTGGAGATGGGTAATTATTTTGGATTCGGTGGCTGGAACGGCGAGATCGCACTCCTGGTGGAAGCCAAATTGCGGCTGGGGAAGCTCGCCGAAGCTGATCGGATATTTCAAGAGGTCTACGCCCGGGTTCCCAAAAACGCCACGGCGGAAGGTGCTTCAACCCTCGCCCGGACTTGCGGCGCCATCGGTCTCGCTGAAAAGTGGGGGCGCTTGGCTAGGTAGGGCCACGTGAACCATTGTCCGATCATCCAATTCCATGATGTCGTGGGCAAGTTTCCTACTTCACAAACACCATGTCGCCATGGGCGCCCAGATAGAAACGCTCGCCGCGGCTGTTCTCCTGGATCACGTGACCCTGGGGATCGACCCCCAGCACAGAGAGCTTGGATTGTTCCTTGTAGGTCCACTTCTGGAAGCCGAATACGGAGAGGGCGCTGGTGGGATTCTTGCCCTTGATGTACCCAAGGGATTCCGGAGTGAAGAACTTGAGGTCGCCGGTGATTGGTTCCACCTGGAAGAACTCGCCCTGGGCGGTCTTGAAGACCGGACGCTCCTTCAGCATGCCCACTGCAGTCAGGCTGCCATGCCACTTGTCGAACTTGGAGGCGAATTTGAAGTGAATGGAGGGCAGCCTGCTTTCAGCAGCGCTTTTCTGGCTGGGAGGCGCAGGCTTCGAGATGGCACCCTGGGCCGTGGCCGGGGGCCCAGGGACCAGGAGGACGCCGGCAGACAACATCGCGGCGGCAGAAGCATGGGATTTGGTGTTCGGTTTCCGGTTCACGAATCCTCCTTGAAGGATGAAATGCCGCATCATCCCTGCGGCGGGGCAGAACGCTCGGACGAATTTCGTGAGGAAGCGGCACGCTTCTTCGGTGGGGCCACCAGAGTACCCCGGCAGCGCGGAGCCCCGCAGTTGCATGGGAAGAGTTCGCGGCTCAGGGCGAGGGAGATGCGCAGGGGCCTGGTGGATTTCAACTGATAGTCGAAGGTCAGCTCAGCCTCGGCAGGGATATCCTGCATGGCATAGATGTAGGGAATTTCATCGAAGATGTAGACCTCGCAGTTGGGCTCGCAGCTGTGATTGATGAACCGGGCATCGTTGCCCTGCTCGGCCCCATCGATGGCTGTATCCTTATCTAGGTTGAGCACGTAGGTCAGCAGCCGCTCTCCCCGATCCGCCGCCTCCAGCAACTGGGCCTTGGATATCCGCCGTCCTGCATATTCGATGACCCGCGTGCCCTTGGGAATCGAACGCTTGGCGAAAACTCCCGTGCCGTGGATGCCTGACGCTTGAACCAGGATGAAGTCCCTGTCCTGCCTTGCACCCGCAGTCATCGGCATGGCACCTTTCTGGAAACGTTTGTGACGGAAAAGAGAATCAGGGTCCTTCGATATTCCTGGGCCGGAAACACAACGCGCCCAAAAACCCGGAATGGACCGATGGGATAAGGCGAAGTGTTGGTGTGGGGGGATTCCTGCTCCTGGATACACCCGCAGCTGGCCAGAGTCAAGGAGAAGGCAAATTTCAAAACGCCCCGGTCTCCTGGAATCTTTGCAGTAGTTTTTCCTTTTCGGCGAACAGGGTGATGACCCATATTGCGAGTGCTGAATCGTCTTCGGGCAGATCCACCACGGGGAACCGGCGCACATGCAGGTGAACGTTCCTGGGAACCCCCTTCAGGAGATCCAAGAGCGTAGGAACAGGCCC
>JANXQX010000150.1 GCA_025353305.1 Holophagaceae bacterium | reverse complement strand
GCAGGTGGCATGGCACCAGGCGAGGTCGCGCAAAATCTCGGTGTGTCCGTGCCGACCCTCTACCGTTGGCTCCCCGCATCTGCCAGGGAATAGCGGCCACGCTCAATTGCCCCTGGTGACACGAATGTTGGGGTTACCCCTACCTCAGGCCACTGCTCGAAAACAGTCGAGTGGTTCGCTTCTTGGCCCAGAACTTCCGCGAATTCCTGACCGAATTTCAAAGGATCGTTGAGTCGAACGCGCTTGAGGGATGATCGGGTATCTACCCCGGCTACTTTTTACGACCATGGTCGCTAGAGCCACCCATCGACATGCTCTGGTAGATGCAACTCTGATACTCCTGTGTCGACCTACCCCGAAAGTGGTCCTTTTCACCTAATACCATTCGAATTGCACCATCAAAGCCTATCTATTGAACCGTGATTAATGACTTGATCAAACACAATCAAGTCCTAAAATCTGATCACAAAGAATTAATAATTGCACCTGGCGTTTGGCACAATGTGGCGCAATACTTGGTTCAATCGGTGCAACTTATGGCTCAACCCAGCGATCAATCCCTAACCAATCTCATCCTACAGGTCGTGGCTCCGGACGGTGAGGGCGCAGCCCTGAAAGACTTCTTGGCGTTGCCAGGACTTTCCTTGGCTCGCCGAAAGGTCCAAAGACGTTTGCAGGCATTAGTCCAGGAGGGACAGCTACGGAAGGAAGGAACCACCCGGGGAACCCGCTACTGGTCAATTTCACCATTACCTAAACCCATTCCCACGACCACAGAAGACTACCCACCTCTCTCGCCGGCGGCATTGGTTCTAAGAGCAGAGGTCCGTAAACCGGTCTCCCAGCGGAACCCTGTGCCCTACCATCGAGAGTTCCTGGATGCGTACCATCCCAACCACACTTTCTACCTACCGGAACTGACTAGGCGTCACCTGAGAAGTTTGGGGCAACCGAAGACCGTGGAAAGAACGGCAGGAACTTATGCACGCCAGATTCTGGAGCGCCTGCTGATCAACCTTTCCTTCAACTCCAGCCGACTTGAGGGGAACACCTACTCCGTCCTGGACACGGAGCAGCTGGTGCTTAATGGTCAGCAACCCCAGGGGAAAGATATCAAGGAAACCCAGATGATCTTGAACCACAAGGGTGCCATCGAGTACCTAGTGGAAGAGGCGGAACGTATCGCATTTGATCTCCACACCATCCGAAACCTCCACGCCCTGTTGTCCGAAAATCTGATGGGGGACCCGGCAGACAGCGGGCGTGTCCGCTCCAGTGCCGTGAATGTCGCTGGAACCGTCTACCACCCCCTAGAGATCCCCTCACAGATTGAGGAGTGCTTACGTCAAGTACTACTCACAGCCCAGGCCATCAAGGATCCATTCGAGCAGTCGTTCTTCGCGCTGGTCCACCTGCCCTATCTCCAGCCATTCATCGACGTGAACAAGCGGACATCCCGTCTTGCGGCCAATATCCCATTCATCCGGGAGAACCTCTGTCCGATCTCCTTCTCAGGTGTCCCAGGGGATGCCTATACGGATGGCATCATCGCAGTGTACGAGCTCAATAAGGTGGACCTGCTGAGAGACGTTTTCATATGGGCCTATGAGCGTTCCTGTAAGGATTACCAGGTCGTCCAGCAGACCCTCGGTGAACCCGATCCATTTCGACTCAGATACAGAGATCTCATTCGCAGTGCCGTCCAGAAGATCGTCCAGGAGTGCATGCCCCCAAAACAGGCCCAGGAACTGATGGAGCGGTTTGCAAGGGATATCCCTCCCGGAGATCGAATGAGGTTCCATGCCGCAGTGGAAACCGAGCTCAACGGCTTGCACGAGGGAAACATCGTCCGTTATCGGATAAGAGAAGCAGAGTTGCTGCAGTGGAAAGCCACTTGGGACGCGGACGCTCGTTAGCTCTTGAGGCGCACGGCGTAATGGTCACTAAAATGCAATCTTGCATTAGGTTCAGAGCATGTCGAAACCGGCTCTGCAGGAGGCGCTACGCCGATATCAACAAGGCATTTCCATAGGTTGGTAGTCGCTATTGACTCAGTAAATCCTCGGCGACGGATCCGATGAAGGCCAAGCCTTCATCACCCCAACGCCTGAATCAATCTATCAATATGTTTGAGCCTCCGTTCCAGCAGTTCAGATAGGTGGTCAATAAGCGACCGCTCGTGGTGGAATCCCTTGAATGCTGCTCCAACATTTCGTGCACACCAAATGTGGCGGTGTGACCAACCTGGGCTAGCTTTTTCATACCCACCGAAGATGGATCCGAATCGCCCATGCGTTGATGCGAGTAGCAGAATCCGGTCCCCTGTCCGTGCTTCTCCCAAGAGTTCTTTGGCTGTGGCCTTCGCAAGCCTGGAGCTGGGGAGATTGAACAAGCTTTGCGGATGCGCTGCGAGTGATCGGTACGGAGAACCATACAAAACTGCCATCTCATGAGCTAAACAATGTTGCACACTACGAACCGAGACGCAGCACCTTGTGGCCAACCCTGCCATCACAGCATCCCATCCAAACTGGTGCTCACCTAGGCCTCTCCATTGTTGTCCAGCAGGTGTCTGCTCGAAGGATTCGTCCAAAGGGTAAAAGGGTGAGAAAGAAGGATTCGAAAAGAATTGGGGAAGCGAACGCGTTTTGATGAGCCGCATTTCGCTCCCAATATCTTCAGCTGCATGATCGCCTTCTTGAATCCCAGGCGCATCCATCAGAATGACAACCCGAGCTAAAAGCATCGATCCGATATAAGGAGTCGGCACAAGGGATTCATCGATCGAGGTTGGGTCCGATTGGCAGTTCTTCCAACGGGTATCCAGATCCATCGGTGGCATGCCTGCATGGTTGACCAACCCCGCCCTTGGCGGCCACGCCCTGGCATCCATGGGGTGGCAATAGGGCAATTCCTTTTTTTGTCTCGCCACCGAACCCCAATGCCCCAGCAAAGCAATCATTTGCTGTCGCGGTGCCAGTGGCTGAAGGACCTTCGCTCGCTTGGAGATCTGCATCTAGTATCTCGCGGGTCACTCGAAGCCTTGAGGATACGACTTCAGAGGTCATATCTGACCCAATTCCCTGAGTGTGGGGTGCGGAAAGCGAGGAAAAGCGAACCAGAACATGGAGTCGTCGGGCAACGCCACCCAGGCCAACTGCCGAGACATCCAAGGAGGGCACATGCCCAAAGGCAAAAAGTTCGTTCCACCCAACCGTGATAGCCAAAACCAATTAGCTGATCCTGAACCTGATGTGCACTCACACGAAGGAGGCATGCCGCCGCAGGAGATTCGCACGCGGTTGAATTTGGCCGGGTTCAGTATCCCAGAGCTTGCAACTAAGATGCGGCGCTCACCCTTTTTTATCCAACAAGTAATCCACCGCGAACGTCGGAGCTACCACGTGGAGACCGTGATCGCAAAGGTGCTCGCTTGGACGGGGTTCACCCAACTACAAGTTTGGGGGCGACTCTGCGAGACAGACGACGGCGAAATTTCTGACATCCCTGATCACTTAGGAAATGGGGAGGCTGAGTGACTCCTCGGAGGTTCCAAGATATTTCACCCCAGGTGAACACGAAGGGTTAGGCATGCCATCCACCCTTTTCCTCGGGCACGGAGTAAGAACGCGACAATTGCTCTGAGCCAAATTTGAGCGGCTGATTGATTTTTATTTTCTATGCTTTTTCACATCGGCCATTCAACCAGTTCTGAACCTCTTCTCATCTTTTCAACAATTTTTAGAACACCGTAAAAATTACGGTAGATGCTATCGGAAACAACGGTCCTGCCTGGCTTCGATCTGTCCACTTCAACTCGAATGTGTGTGGAATGTGTCGTCTCTATTTTTCTTGTATTAATTGGGTATAAATAATTGTTACACCGATTTTTTCGTTTTTTAAATTTGTTAAGTTATTTATTTTCAGTGCTTATATTGATTTTTCGGACAAAGGACCGAAACTTCATTATTGAACTTTCTCTGGAGTTGACATGAACCCAAAATACCTTGAACCGCTTCAGGATCCGACTGAGCCCTTACTGAGCACGGCCCAACTGATTGCTGCACTCGGTGACTACCTGCCCCGACCGCCCTGTCGTCGCACGCTTACGCGATGGCGTCAGGCAGAAATGCCCTCAATACCATTGCCTGAAAGTCCACAACGGCTCTTCCTGTTGTCCACGGTCCTCGCCTGGCTTCGTGGTCGTCTGACGTCGCAATCGATCAAGCAGCAGGCGATTGACCGAACATTCACTGCGACGCACCGAAAGCACAAAAAGGTGGCCTAACCACCAGTTCGCTGTGATCGCCCCACCTGGCTTCGATCCTCTAGTTCTCTTGGTATGACACTCCTCTAAAAGCAGCCCAGTTCAACGAGGGCTCAAGTCACTGCAGTTCGCTCACCCAGGCTCTTCATTCCTCCAACTGACACGGAGGCGCCATCGGCCTGCCTGGGATCCAGATTTCAATTCCAACCCCACTCCGAAAGGAAACAGACATGAAACGCACCGCAACAACCAGTAGGCACGTAAGGCTCACCCGCGTCCCTAGCCAGAGGGAGAAGTAATGGCCGGCTTTGTCAACGGACTCCGAAAGGTCGGAAAGGTCTGGCACTGCAAGTTCAAATACCAGCGCAAGACATTCCACAAATCTACTGGATTTGAGAACCGCGAAGATGCACAGCGATTCCTGCTTGAGTGGAAACTCGCACTTCGCAAGACGTCTCTTCAGTTTGGCGAGGTCCCGACTTTTGGAGCCGTCATGGAACGTTACCTTCTGGATAACACACGGGCGTGCGAGGCTTCGAAGCTGTGCACCACCAACACCATCAAAAAATGGGTGATACCCATCATCGGGCACCTAAAAATTTCCGAAATAGGGCCCCAGCATTTGGGGGAGATTCAGCGTCACTACCTTGAGACCCTGAGCCCCACAGGGCACCCGCACTCGCCGGGAGGCTTGTTGAAGCTCTTGACCGACGTACGCACGTTGCTGAACTGGTCCAAGGAGTATCTCGAATGCCGTGGTCTTGAACTCCCGAAGATTCACCTCCCGCATGTGCAGGCGAAGGTGGTCACCACCATCCCTGCTGCGATGGTCGAGGAGTTCATCGCCGCCGTCGCATCGTCGACGTCCGATACGCAAAACTGCCTCGGCGTTCGCTTCATGTTGTTCATGGGGTTGAGGGTTGGCGAGATCGTGACCATGCGCTGGGCTTGGTTTTCGCATGATTTCCGGACGTACACTCCCGGCCAAACCAAAGGGCGTGAAGCCGAGGGATTGCCAGTTGTCCCTCAATTAATTCCGCACCTGCAGGCCTGGAAGCAAGAAGCCACGAAGTATTGGGCTCGGCGTGGTCACGATTTGCCACCCGTGGTGTTTTTCATCCGTCCACGGAAGGGGGAGTGGCGCAAGAACACCCCGAAGCCACCGGCGGACCAATACTGGATGGTTCATGGCCCGTCGTTTTGCCGGGAGAGGATTAAGGCCGCCGCGAAGGAGCTCAGCCTCCCGGGAAAATGGGGCGCCCACAAACTTCGCCACTGCTTTGCGACTATTTTGGCGGAGTTAGGTGTGGCCAATAGCGTCATTCAGCAACTGCTCAGGCATAAAAATGCCAAGACGACGGAACGGTACATCCACATCTCCAAGCCGATGAAGCAGGACGCGATCGATCGGTTGGAGGTCAGTCTTGACACCGCCAAATCTGTAATCGCGGCTCCGAAGAGCTTGATCCCGGAGACGCCGATCCATGCAGTGTTGAACCATCCCCACGCTGCTTCGGAAGCTTTGGTCGACCCAGAGGACCTCTTGGGTTTATTCCCCAGCTAGGGCAGCCCTCTCTGTGGTGGAAATGCATGAGCATCGATCTATTCACCAGTGCTCGACGTAAGGCCGCCAGTAAGTCGGCCTTCGCGGTGGGCTTGTCTGATTGATTTACGGATCGAAGCTGTTGTAGGCCAATTCCGATCCCGCCACCTCTGGCCGCAGCTCTGCTCAATTTGTTTCGGAGACGTCTTGTCCAGCTCGTTGCCACCTTCAACCCTTTTTTCAACTACACCCACTCCGACCAACAATTTCAATCTGGAGGCACGATGCGCTTAGTTCTTCTTAGCGATACTCACCTTTGCAAAGGCCTGAAGGTGCCTGATGGGGAGGTGCTGATTCACGCTGGCGACTTAACCATGTCAGGCGAGGAGAAAGACGTCTGGGCGGCGTCAATTAGGAATGTTTTTGGACGACAACTACCTTTGTGCATCGCATTGCCTCACTTGAAATGCTACTTTGCAGGTCCCGTTGCCTCACCTAAATTGCTACCGCCGGGGTTGGTGGGATGGGCAAATGAAGAGACTATTGAGCAAGGCTGCTCGTCAGGAAGTGGTGCTGGCTGTCAGGGTGCGATACCAGCAGGCCTGTGGACCTGACCAGAAACGGATTTTGGATGAATTCGTGGCTGTCACCGGGTACCACCGCAAGCACGCGATCCGAGTTCTGGCCCACAGAAGCGGTGATTCCAAGGCTGAACGCCAGGCGCGTCCAAGGCTCTACGACGAGGCAGTTTGTGAGGCGCTCATCCTCCTGTGGGAGGCTTCTGACCGGGTATGTGGGAAGCGGCTGGCAGTCCTCGTGCCGATTCTCATTGATTCACTGGAGCGGCATGGGCACTTGGAACTTGACCAGACGGTGCGTTTCAGACTGCTTGCAGCAAGCCCTGCAACGATTGATCGCCTTCTGGCACCTGCTCGTGCGGCAGTGCGCGGCCTGATCAGGAGACGAAAGGTGGCAGGCCCCTTACTGCGTCGGAGTATTCCGATTCGGACATTCGCGGATTGGGGTGATCCAAAACCCGGTTTCATGGAGACCGATCTCGTCGCGCATTGCGGTGGAAACATGGGCGGAAGTTTCGTGCATTCGCTCGTGCTCCCGGACATAGCCACCGGTTGGACTGAATGTATCGCCTTGGTTGTAAGGCACGCCACGCTGGTCGTCGACGCCGTGGACATGCTGGCTGGTTCACTACCCTTTCCAATTCTCGGCATCGATGTAGACAACGGCAGCGAGTTCATCAACGAGGCGTTGTTGGCCTTTTGCGAGTCCAAAGCAATTGCGTTGACGCGTGGCAGGCCGCACCACAAGAACGACCAGGCCTGGATCGAACAGAAGAATGGGGCCATCGTGCGGAAGATGATCGGCTACGGGCGGCTGGAAGGGATCGCCGCGGCCAAGGCACTCACGCGCTTGTATGCAGCATCTCGGCTGTTCGTGAACTTCTTTCAGCCGTCTTTCAAGCTGTCCTCCAAGACACGGGTCGGATCTCGGATCATCAAGCGCTACCATCCCCCAGCCACACCCTGTGCAAGGCTATTGGCCTCCAATGCCATACCGGAATCTGTCAAAGAACACCTGCGAACCGCTGCAGCGTCGCTCGATCCACTCAAACTGCTGGAGGAGATCCGGGTGATGCAGGATCATCTCTCCCGCCTTGCCTCAGGGGAGGTTCGGCATATTCCACCCCACAGAAGCGTCGACTTGGAGAAGTTCCTGAAGAGCCTTGCCAATGCATGGCAATCCGGCGAGGTCAGGCCCACCCACCGCCCTTCCGAGCAGAAGGAGCGTTACTGGCGGACCCGAGAAGACCCCTTCGAGGCCGTGTGGCCAACCCTTTTGGAAT